>JBBRYU010000108.1:0-13315 GCA_038237345.1 Pyrinomonadales bacterium | reverse complement strand
GTCAGGCACTTCTTCTCAACTGTCGAACAACGAGCGGGAGACAGGCTCGCTCATCAGGCGTTCTCCTTTCCGTCGAGTCAAAACTCTCAGGAGAATGCCACAACTCGCCTACTTGAGAAATTTAAGATGCGTTCGCCCTAGACAAGACCAGAATCTGTTTTAGCTTGTCACTCGTCACTTGTCACTTGTCACTGCTTTTCTTACACTGTGGGCCGTAAGGAAGGAGATAAAGAACGTGAGCTTGGTTATCTATGTGAAGCCGGGTTGCCCTTATTGCCAGCAGGCGCGCGATCATTTCAATGCGCAGGGCACGCCGTTCGTCGAGTATGACGCGCAGACCGACCCCGCGCGGCGCAAGGAGATGCTGGCCCTGTCGGACGGCGACCCGACCGTGCCGTGCATGGTCGAGGATGGCGTCTATCAAAGTTCAGGCTGGGGCAACCCGCCCCGTGGTTGAACGGTGCACGACTGACGCGGGCCGTGTGCCCGCGCTCCACCAAACACGTCTTTAACCATCGTCACGCCAAGTTGCGCCGCAGCCCGCTTCGTTAGCGGCGGGTCTGTCGGGCCGCTTACCACATGCGCCCAATGCACACCGCAGGAGATACACACATGCGCCAGAAGTTCCCCATCACCATCCAGCTTTTGCTGTTGCTGACTATGACTATGCTGTTATCCAACAAGACCCCGGCCCAGAACATGCTGCCGAGCGGCCAACCGCCGACGGCCAAGAAAGTGCCCAAAACCGACACCACGAACGGCGACACGCGCGTGGATAACTACTTCTGGTTGCGCGAGAAGAAGAACCCGGAAGTCATCTCTTATCTCGAAGCGGAGAACGCTTACACCGAGTCGGTGATGAAGCCGACTGAAGGCTTGCAACAAAAGCTCTACACAGAGATGCTCGCGCGCATCAAGCAGACCGACTTGAGCGTGCCCTACAAGCTCGGCGATTACAACTACTACACGCGCACCATCGAAGGGCAGCAGTATCCCATCTACGCGCGCAAGCGCGGCCAGATGGACGCCAAAGAAGAGATCACGCTCGATCTGAACGAGATGGCGAAGGGCTTGAAGTACATGGCCGTCGGCGCGTATGCCGTCAGCGACGACGGCAACATGCTCGCCTATACGACCGACTCGACCGGCTACCGGCAATACACACTCCACGTCAAAGACCTGCGCACCGGCCAGATGCTGCCGGAAAAGATCGAGCGCGTGGACAACGTCGCGTGGGCGCGCGATAACAAGACCATTTTCTACGTGACCGAAGACGACGTGACGAAACGCTCCGACAAGTTCTTCCGCCACACCATCGGCACGGAGACGAGCGATCTGCTCTACGACGAGAAGGACGAACTTTACGACATCTACGCTTATCGCACGCGCGACAAGGCGTACATCTTTTTAGTGAGCGAGAGCAAGACCACGGCCGAGACACGCTATATCTCAGCCGATAAACCGCTGGGTGCGCCGCGCGTCCTGTTGCCGCGCGAGGTCGACCATAAGTACTTCGTCGATCATCGCGGCGACCTCTTCTACATCCGCACCAACAAGGGTGCGCAGAACTACCGGCTCGTGACCGCGCCCACGAGCGAGCCGAATGTGAAGAACTGGAAAGAGCTTGTGCCGGGCCGCGCCGACGTGAAGCTCGACGGGCTGGCGCTCTTTGCCGATCACATGGTCTTGGCCGAGCGCGCCAAAGGCTTGCAGACTTTGCGCGTCGTCGATCCGCGCACCGGCAAGACGCAAGACATCGAGTTCCCCGAACCGGTCTATTCCACCGGGCTGAGCAGCAATCCCGAATTCAACACGAGCGTCGTGCGCTTCAGCTATCAGTCGCTGACCACACCCTCCTCCGTCTTCGATTACGACATGAGCACGCGCAAACGCACGCTGCTCAAACAGACCGAAGTGCTGGGCGGCTATAGCCCGTCGAACTACACGTCGGAGCGCGTCTATGCGACCGCATCCGACGGCACGAAGATTCCGATCTCGCTCGTCTATCGCAAGGGCACGAAGCGCGACGGCAAAAGCCCGCTACTGCTCTACGCCTATGGCTCTTACGGCAGTTCGACCGATCCGAACTTCTCCATGAATCGCCTGAGCCTGCTTGACCGCGGCTTCGTCTATGCCATCGCGCACATACGCGGCGGCGGCGAGATGGGCGAAGCATGGCGCGAGGCCGGCCGCATGATGTTCAAGAAGAACACCTTCACCGACTTCATCGCTGCGGCCGAGCATCTCGTCAAAGAGAAGTACACGGCGAGCGACCGGCTCGTGATTCAGGGCGGCTCGGCCGGCGGCTTGCTGATGGGCGCGGTCGTGAACATGCGCCCCGATCTCTTCAAGATTGTCATCGCGCAAGTGCCGTTCGTCGATGTCATCAACACGATGCTCGACGCGAGTCTGCCCTTGACGACGGGCGAGTATCTCGAATGGGGCAACCCGAACGAGAAGGCGGCATATGAGTACATGAAGTCCTACTCGCCTTACGACAACATCGCGGCCAAGGCTTACCCGACGATGCTCGTCAAGGTTTCGCTGAACGACAGTCAAGTGCCTTACTGGGAGGGCACGAAGTTCGTCGCCAAGCTGCGTGCGCTGAAGACGGACAGTAACCCGCTGCTCTTGAAGGTCAACATGGGCGCGGGGCACGGCGGCGCTTCGGGGCGCTACGACGCGCTGCACGACGTAGCCTTCGACTACGCTTTCATCCTCAGCCAGCTTGGCATCAACAACTAAGCGGCCCCACAAAAGACAGGGCGGCTCAACATTGAGCCGCCCTGCCGCTTTGCCCTCAAATGCTGTAAGGCATACCATGAAGTACATATTTATCTTGCACCTTCTATTTGTTGGCTCGGCTATCAGTGCCCGCGCGCAACAATCCGGCGAGAACGAGCCATTCAAGGTTTTGCCGTCCGGTGTTAGAGGTCAACAGGTCTGCGTGTTGGGCAATGTGATGAAGCCGACGGCGATCACCGTCAAGGATACAATCAGCCTGATGCAAGCCATTGGAGAAGCAGGCGGGCCGACCCCTAACACGAAACATAGAGTGAATATCTACCGACGTATGCCTGACGGTTATGTAGGGATAATACAAGTTAAGGACTTGCAGGCAGTGGCAAAGGGGCAGGCCGTAGATGTCACGCTCCAACCGGACGATTTGGTTCAGGTTTTGTCACGTAATAAACGGACTCGGATTCCAATGCAATACTCCGTACCTTGTGACTCTAGTCTTATGCCCTTGTTGCCTATAGTTCTCCGTACCATGCACTAACCCGCCTGCTATAAATTTACAGGCAACTCCTCAATCAACTTGCAATTGGAGGGTATAGCTATATGCGTCGGTTGCTTCTGTCTCTCAGCTTGTTGCTCGCGTTTGTCCCAATCAGTCGCGGTCAAGCCACTGCGCCGCCGGTGCAAATCTATCGCGGCACGGTGGGGCAGCAACCCGTCGTCATGAAACTGCAACGCGCGGGCGACAAACTCGCCGGCAGTTATGCTTACGAGCGCGTCGGGCAAGCCATCAAGCTCACCGGCCAAGTTGATGTGCAAGGACAGGTGACGTTGCAAGAGTTCGACGTAATGGGCCGGCAGACGGGCAAGTTCACGGGCAGGTTTGGCCATGACGAGAGCGCGGCGGACTTCGCGCTCAGCGGCACGTGGGCGCGCCCCGACGGTAGTCACGTAATTTATTTCAACCTCTCCGAGCAACACATCGCGTTCAAGCAGGCTAATCTCCAAGTGGTCTCGAAGACGATCACGGATCGCCGCTTCAACATCAAAGCGATCTACCCGCAACTCACCGGCAGTAGCGCACCCGGCGCGCTCGCGTTCAATCGCGCCGCCGCCGCCCGCGCGACGAAGATGGCGAGGGATTTCAAACAGAACGCGTCGCCGCCCGACCACATCGCGCTTGAGACCGACTACAACGTGCTGTTCGCCAACGACGATCTCATCAGCGTCGAATTGACTGACTACGAAGATTTCGGCGGCGCGCATCCCAACAACGGTTACGCCGCGCTCAACTACGATCTGCGCACAGGTGGCCCGCTCCAACTCGCCGCGCTATTCAAGCGCGGCGTGAAATATGAGCCGCTCCTGCGCCGCGCGGCGGTCGCCAATCTACAAGCACAGGTGCGGCGGCTCGCGGCCGAGAACAAAGAACCGGCCGACGAGATGCTCTTCACCGCCGACAGCACAGAGGAATGGCAGGCGTGGGGCATGACGCCGCGCGGGTTAGTCCTCTATCTCGATCTGCCGCACGTGATCGCCGTCTTCGACAAAGTTTTTATCCCGTGGACAGAGTTGCAGGACACGCTCGATCTGCAGGGGCCGGCGGCGCAGTTTGCGCGTGCGAGCCACAAATAAGCGTGCGTCAGCAAACTGCCGCGACGTTTTCGGCCGGCGGGTGTATGATGGCGGCGGTTCATGTTAGCGCAACGGCCTCACAGACCTGGCATAGAAAGGAACACTCACATGAGTACGGATCGCACGACCGAGATACTCAACTATCTTACCGCCATAAGCCGCGATATCGGCGAGATGCGCGATGAGATAAAGCAGATCAATAAGCGTCTTGAGCAAATAGAGATGCGGGTTGAGCAGATGGACGGGCGGCTTGTCCGCATGGAGCGCGATCAGCGGCAGCAAATTCAGCGACTCGACCGCATCGCAGGCGCAGTACTAACGATGCGCGCCGATGTCGAGGAGTTACAAGATCGGGTTGTGGAACTGGAAAGCAAGCAGGCTTAAGAGGCGCAGGTTGCGCGGGCGCGCACGTTGGGAGTTTAATAGCAGATAACAATGCTCGGCTCGACGCTCCTCAATTACCGCATCATCGAAAAGCTCGGCACAGGCGGGCAGGGCACGGTCTATCAGGCCCAAGATACGCGGCTCGGCCGCACGGTCGTCGTCAAGGTGCTCTCGCCGGAATTGACGGCGCGCGAAGTCAACCTCAAACGTTTCGAGCGCGAGGCGCAGCTTGCATCGTCGCTCGACCACCCGAACATCTGCATTATCTACGGGCTGCACGAAGCGGCCGGCGTCCACTTCATCACGATGCAGCACATCGCGGGCAAGAACGTGCGCCAACTCGTCAACGGCCGCCCGCTCGAATTGCGCAGCGCCCTCTCCATCGGCCTGCAAGTCACGGACGCACTGGCCGCGGCGCACGCGCGCAACGTCATCCACCGCGACATCAAGGCCGGGAACGTGATGGTCACGGCCAACGGCACGGCCAAGGTGCTCGACTTCGGTCTCGCCAAGCTGACGGACGAAAGCGGCGCGGACAGATCGAACATGCACCTGACCGAACTCGGCATCCCCTACGGCACGGCCACCTACGCCGCGCCCGAACAGGCGACGGGCGGGCGGGTGGATCATCGCGCCGATATTTTCTCGACCGGCGTCCTGCTCTACGAGATGCTCACGGGCATCTGGCCGTTTCAAGGTACGACGAGCGTCGAGGTGCGCTATGCCGTCTTGCACGACACGCCGCGTCCCGTCAGCGAGTTTCGCCAGGACGCCCCGCCGCGGCTGCAACAGATAATTGATCGCGCGCTCGCCAAGAAGCCGGAGGCGCGCTATCAGAAGATGGCCGAGATGCGCGACGACTTGCGCGCCGTGTTGCGCGACGTGCTGGCGAGTGAAGGCCAGTCGCTCGAAAATACGCTCATGCCGGTTGCGCCGCGTCATCAGCAGACGAGCGGCGTGCGCCGCACCTTCAAACGCTGGTTGCGTAACATCGCGGGCGCAGACGAGACCAGTTCGCAACCACCCGCCGCCAGCACCGCGCCGACGCGCAACGGCATGCACGACACGCCGCAGACGAGCGTGCCCGACGGGCAAAAATCGATTGCGATTTTGCCCTTCCATAATCTGAGCGGCGATCAATCGGTCAGCTTCTACGAGTTCTCGCTGGCGGACGCGGTCATCACGGAATTGGCGCGTCTGCGCTCGCTCGTCGTGCGGCCGTCTTCGTTGATCGTGAAATATCGGGGGCAGCAGATCGATCCGCGCGAGGCGGGGCGCGAGATGAGCGTGAACGCGGTCTTGTCGGCCAGCTTTTTGCGTGCGGGCGACAAGCTGCGCGTCAACGCGCAACTGCTCGACGTGGACACCGGCGCGCTGCTGTGGAGCGACCGCATTGATGCCTCGGCCACCGATATCATCGGCGTGCAGGACATGATCGCGCAGCACATCGTCGAAGGCTTGAGCGTCGAACTAAGCGCGGACGAGCGGCAACTGCTCACGCAGCCCGCGAGCGCCAACGCCGAGGCTTACGAAGAATACTTGCGCGGGCGCGACGCGATGGGCCGCTTCGTCTATCACACGCTGGCGAGCGAAGACATGGACGAGGCCATCGCCTACTTCAAACGCGCCATCGAGCTTGACCCCGACTTCGCGCTCGCGCATTGCGCGCTCGGCGGCGCTTATGCCAACCGCGTGATCAAGACCATCGGCGATGCGGTGGACTATGACCGCGCCGAAGAGGAGTTCAACAAGGGGCTCGCGCTCGATCCGAAGAACAGCGAAGCGCGTATGCACATGATTTTCATCTACCTCTGGCGCGGCGAGCGGCGTAAGGCACGCGAAGAGGTGGAGCGTCTGCGCCACGAAGCGCCGAACGACGTGGGCGTGCATTTCATCAGCTCATATTTTTACCGGCTCGATGCGCAGTACGACAAAGCGCTGCGCAGTCTCGAACGAATGCTGCGGCTGAATCCGAACGAGCGCGTCGTCGTCAGCTACAATCGGGCGCGCATCTTCATGTATCAGGGCCGCTATCAAGACGCGCTCTACGAATTAGAGCGCGGCGCGGCGACCGAGCCTGATCATCCGCTCATACGCACCTTCCGCGCCGTCTGGCATTACCGGCAGGGCGAACCGGAGAAGGCCGTCGAGATATTAGAGTCAGTCTTGGCGAGCCATCCTGAGATGGACGGCATCCGCCCGCATCTCGCTATCGCGCTCTCGATGGTGGGGCGACATGAGGAAGCGCGGGCGCAACTGACCGACCGCGTCAAGCGCGTGGCCGACGCGGATCACGATGCGCCTTACTGGCTCGCATCCGCCTACGCGCTCGAAGGCATGCCAGACGAAGCATTCGAGTGGCTGGAGCACGCGATTGATAGCGGCAACGAGAACCGGACGTGGTTCGAGGCGAATCCCGTCTGGGCCGATTTGCGCGCGGACGAACGTTTCCGCGCGCTGATGGAGCGCATCAATCCGGCGCGCGAACCGCCGCGCACGACTGACGCATGAAGACATACGTGATCGGTGATGTGCATGGCCGCCGCGCGCAACTCCGCGCGCTCGTCGATCTTATTCCGCGCGAGCCTGCGCGCGACACGCTCGTGCTGTTGGGCGATCTCGTGGATCGCGGCGACGATATTCCCGGCGTCATCGCGGACGTGCTCGCCTTGCAGCAAGCGCAACCGGAGCGCGTGCTCTGCCTGCGCGGCAACCACGAGCAGATGTTGTTGGACTTCGTGGACAAGAGCGAAATGCTTTGGTTGCACGCCGCCGTCGGCAGCGAGCACACCATCGAACAGTACACGGGGCAGCCGATCAGCATCCGCACCGAGCAAGACTTCGCCAAGTTGCGCGAGATGTTCGCCGCCGCCCTGCCGGCCGCGCACCACGCTTTCTTCAAGCAACTGCCGCTCTATCACGAAGATGATTACGCGCTCTACGTCCACGCCGGACTGACTGATAGTAAGCACCCGCGCGACACCTCCGCACAAGCGCTGCTCTGGACGCGCGACCCCAGTTTCTTCAAGCACTACACGGGCAAGCCCTGCGTGTTCGGGCACACGCCCGTGCCGCTCCTACCCTTGCGCGGGCGCGTCGGCCGGCACGGTATCTACATCGCGCACAGCGCCATCGGTCTCGACACAGGCTTCTCCGACACCTCGCCCTTGAGTTGTCTGCAACTGCCCGACCTGCAACTCTATCAAGCCTTCCCCGACGGCCACACCGCGACCTTCCATCTAACATCATTCATGCCCGAACCCTTGCGCGCGATGCAGCGAAAAATTTCCGCGCCCTTGCCCCCGCAAGCGAGCGCGTAAGCGGCGCGTTCATCGCTGCCGCCGACTTCGTGCTAACATACGCGCGACAATCTTCTCAACACAAACTGGAGGACGGACGATGTTGCAAGCAGGCGAGACCGCGCCCGAGTTCACGACGCGCGATGCACAGGGTAACGAGGTGAAGCTCTCAGCTTTGCGCGGGCAGAATGTGGTGCTCTATTTCTATCCGAAGGACGACACGCCGGGCTGCACGAAAGAGGCATGCTCGTTCCGCGACGCGAACACGACCTACGAACAGGCAGGCATCAAGGTACTCGGCGTCTCGTTGGACGACGAGGCCTCGCACCAAGCGTTCGCGGCGAAGTTCAATCTGCCGTTCACGCTGTTGGCCGATACCGATCACAGCGTTGCGGACGCCTACGGTGTCTACGGCGAACAGCGTTGGGGCGACAAGACTTTCATGGGCGTGGCGCGCAAGACGTTTCTGATCGATAAGGAAGGCAAGATCAAGAAGGTGTTCGACAAGGTCAACGTCGAGCAGCATGCCGACGAAGTTCTCGCCGCGTTCAACAGCTAGACCCAGCCTATGTGGTTGCATTTAGCTAACGGCCGTTTTCAACACAGAGGACTCAGAGGTTCTCTCTGAGTCCTCTGTGTTGATCTCTGTCTTCCGCTCTACTCAGCCTCGAAACCCAATTGCTGCTGGTTGCGGCCGACGCTCAGGCGCGGCGTTCGAGGACGAGGCGGGCGAGCGAGCGCAGCGTGGCGACGGGGCGCGCCGCCAGCTCATCGAGCGCCGCCTGCGCCGCTTCGTAAGCGGCCCCGGCGCGCGTGCGTGCGCCCTCAATGCCGTAGAGCGCGGGGTAGGTAGCCTTGTTGGCGCGTGCATCCTTGCCGGGCGTCTTGCCCAGGTCGGCGGCCGTGGCCGTCACGTCGAGCAGATCGTCCGTGATCTGAAAGAGCAGCCCAAGCTGCGCGGCGTAAGTCGTGAGCGCCGCGAGTTCCGCTTCACTCGCGCCCGCGATGAGCGCGCCGGCGCGGGCCGCACACGTGATCAGTGCGCCCGTCTTCTGGCGATGAATCGCTTCAAGCTGCGCGCCATCCACGACGCACGCTTCGGCGGCGAGATCGAGCGCCTGCCCCGCGACCATCCCCTGCGGCGTCCCCGCCGCCCGCGCCAGTTCCGTGACGAGCCGCACGCGCACCGGCGCGCTCAAGCCTTCGGCCTCCGCGATAAGTTGAAAAGCTAATGCCTGCATGGCATCACCCGCGAGGATCGCGGTGGCTTCCCCGAATTTTATGTGGCAGGTCGGGCGACCGCGCCGCAGTTCATCATTATCCATCGCGGGCAGATCGTCGTGTATGAGCGAGTAGGTGTGGACAAGCTCGAAGGCGCAGGCGCTGGTGAGCAAACTTTCGACGGCCGCGCCGCAGGTCTCGCCCGCCGCGATGAGCAAGGCCGGGCGCAGCCGCTTGCCGCCCGCGAACAGACTCCAACGCATCGCGCCATGCACTGCCGTAGGCGCGACCGACTCCGCCGGCACAAGTTCGTCGAGCCGCGCGTCCACCAGCGCGCGGCAACGCGCCAGTAAAGCGTGTGCTTCCGCGTGCGCCGTGTGCGCAGGCCTATCAGAAGACGGTCTCATCGTCTTCCAGTTCATTCGCCGTTAGCCGCGTTAGCTCTTCGTCGTCGAACGCGCCGACGACCGCGCGCCCTTCGCCGTCGCGCAGCAACACCTCGATGCGTCGCTCGGCCGCCTGCAAACGCTCCTGACATTCGCGCGACAGCCGCACGCCCTGCTCGAACAACGCGAGACTTTTTTCCAACGGCAGATCGCCGCGCTCCAACTCGCGCACGATCTGTTCGAGCGCCGCGAGCGCCGCTTCAAAGGTCTGACCCTGCGCTTCTGTTTTCTTTGTTCTCATCGTCATACAGAATAATTGCTCATCGGCCCGCCGGATAGACGCGCGCCAACGTCTCGGCGACGCGCGCCGCCAACTCATCGCTTTTGACGCTCTCGATAATCCAACGCGTATTGCTTGATCTGTTATCTACTTCGTCGTTAGCGCGCAGGTTGAGTTCGACCGGACGACCGTTGACATTCAGCGTCGCTGTTGCCGCAATGTCACCCTCTGCTCCATTGATGCTCGGCTTGATCTCCGTCATGCGTGACACGCCGAGCGCGAGCATGAGAAAAGATTTGTCGGCCGCGCCGTCACGCGCGAGGGCAGTTTTGATCTGCTCCAACAGTGTCGCGCGCAACTGCTCGCGTGCGCCTGGCAATAGCACTGCCGCGTTCGCTTCGATCTGCCGGCGCAGGGGCGCAGGCAGTTGCGGCGCGCCCGGTGCGTGCATCTGCGCCGTCACCTGCGGCACGAGATTGCGACTGACCGAGTCAATGTCCACGAGCGCGTCGAACGCGGCTTGGTCGTTGCGCCGCGCGGAGTCCAGCACCAGCGCAAGCGAGTAAGCGGGCTTCGCCTTGAAACTCTGCCACCAGAAGTAAACGCCCGTCAGCGATGTGAGCAAGATGACGGCGATAACAGCGAGCGGCACGATCATGCGCCGCCGATTGAAGCGCGGCCCGCGCACCCGTCTGCGCTGCGGCGCGCCGCTCTGCTTCGTCGCTGGCTGCTGTTCTGCGACGTTGACGACGATGCGACTGCGCCGTGGTTGCTTGCTCTTCCGGCCCGGCACGGTGGACATCAGCCGCCATCCTCCACGTCTTCCACGCGACAGCGCAACAACCCCGCGGCCAAGCGCACGTTGACGCGCATGCCGCGTCGCACGGCGCGCGTCGAGCGCAAGGGCCGCCCCGTCTCGTCCTCCGCCAACGCATAACCGCGCTTCAGCACGTCGAGCGGTGACAGCGCATCAAGCGAAGCGACGGCCACTTCCAAACGCGCCCGCGCTTCGTCCACGCGCGCTGCCATCTGTGCCTGCAACGCCGCGCGCGTGCCGATCAAAGCCCCACGCGCCTCAGCCGCACGCACGCTCGCACGCGCCGGAGACAGACGCCGCACCGTGTTTTCCAAGCGTCGGCGCGCTTGTGCGCTCGCGCGGGTTAACAATTGTTCCAAGCTGCGCGTCGCCGCGTTCGTACGCTCGTGCAACGCACGCACGCGCGCTTGCACTTCGTCGAAGCCATAAGACATGGCCGCTTCCTGCACGCGCGCTTTGTCGGCCAGCACACGATACTTGATTGTGCTAACGAGATCGCGCGTGAGCATCAAGATCGCCGCCTGCACTTCGTCTTCCTGCGCGGCCACGATTTCGGCGGCGGCCGAAGGTGTGGCGGCGCGCACATCCGCCGCAAAGTCCGCGATGGTCACGTCCGTCTCGTGCCCGACCGCAGAGATGACGGGAATCCGCGACGCGCGGATCGCCCGCGCCACCTCTTCCTCATTGAACGCCCACAGGTCTTCAACCGAGCCGCCGCCGCGCCCGACGATGATCGCGTCAATCGTCTCGTCCAATCTGCCGTTTGCTTCCGCTGCGCGGTGATGCGCGTTCAAGAGCGCAATGGCCCGTGCGATCTCGCGCGCTGCGCCTGTGCCTTGTACGCGCGTCGGCGCGACGATGACGCTGACCGTGCGCGTGCGGCGCGTCAACACGTGCAGGATGTCGCGCAGGGCCGCGCCCGTCGGCGATGTGACCACGCCGACGCGGCGCGGCAAGAGCGGTAACGGTCGCTTCAACGCCGCGTCGAACAAACCTTCCGCTGCGAGTCGTTCACGCAACTGCTCGAACGCGACGCGCAACGCGCCCGCGCCGATAGGATCGAGGCCCTCGACCACAATCTCGCAATCGCCGCGCGGCTCATAAACCGTCAGTCGCCCGCGCACGCGCACGAGCAAACCGTCCGCCGGCCGAAAGCGGATCGCGCGATTGATGCCGCGAAAGCACGTCGCACGCAGTTGCGCGCCCTCGTCCTTGATCGTGAAGTACCAGTGCCCGGAAGTGTGCGCCTTGAAATTGGAAATCTCGCCTTCGACCCACACGGACGCAAACCGATTCTCCAGCGCGCCGCGCACCTGCGAGGTCAACTCCGAGACCGTCAGCGGCCGGCGCTCCGTTTCATCGAACAGAGATAGAAGTAATGAGCGCGTCATTGAATATCGCTTGCTGACAGAGCTTGCTCGAGCGCCGCAATCAGCGACGGCAACTCATTGGTTGCTGTTTGCCAAACGATGTCTAGATTGCTGTCGAAGTAGCCGTGAACCAGCCGATTGCGCATGCCGACAATATTCGGCCACGGTATGTCACTGACGCTTGCGCGACCCGCCTCCGAGACCCTGCCAGCCGCCTCGCCGATGATCTCAATCGCTTTCAACAGCGCAAGCGCACGCATCCGGTCTGTGTCTAAATCACTGCGCGTGCGCCCCGCGACGAAAGACGTGGCTTCGCGCGCAGCATCCAGCATGTGCTGCAAACGGATGGCGTCATTCTTGTGCATATTGCACCACGGCTGAGGTGAGGATTTCTTCGCGGAAGTACCGGCTCAAATCCTGTGGCGTGCGCAAGTCAACGTTACGGCCGCCGAGGAGGCCGGATAGCTCTCGTTCCATGCCGGCAAGTTGGAAGAGACCCGGCACGTGTCCCAGAGCAAACTCGACCAACACGTCAACGTCGCTATCCGGGCGAAAGTCGTTGCGTAACACAGACCCGAAGAAAGACAGCTTACGGATATAGTGCCGCCGGCAGAAACGCGCAAGCTCGTCCCCATCCACTTTGATCTTAAGTTGTGACATAAACTTGACGCTCGACGTTGTCCTTGCGCGGTCTCATCTGCTCCGAAACGCGATGGTAACACTCGCAAGCGAGCGGCGTCCAAACGCGAGATCAGTTCATCGGGGCTACCGTGCTGACCGCTGGACTCAGGCGGACGGCGGCGTCGTTGCGGTTGGCGAGGCGGACGCGGATGTGGCGTGCGGCCGTCGTGTCGGCGGCGACTGAATCGTAGGTGATGGTGTAGGCGGTGCGGAGTTGGGCGACGACGTCGTCGTAGGCGCGTTGCAGTTCGTCGAGGCGCGTGACGGGGTAGTAGACGCCGCCTGAGACAGACGCGAGTTTGCGCCCTTCGGCGTCGGCGCGCGAGGTTAGGGTGAGAAAGCGCGTGCGCATCGGGTCGAGCGTGGCGGCGGCATCGGGCGCATCGTTCGCGGGGATGAGACCTGACGGCACGTAGAGCGGATAGATGAGCGCGCCGGATTCGACGACTGCTTCAAGGATTGCGGGGAACGGGACGAACGAGCGATTGTCGTCGCCGTCGGAG
>JBBRYU010000107.1:0-13319 GCA_038237345.1 Pyrinomonadales bacterium | reverse complement strand
GGTTCAATCGCGCGTGTGGATGCGGGCGGCAGTCTGCGCGTTGGGCCGGAGTCGGCGGGCGCACAACCCGGCCCCGCTTGTTACGGGCGCGACACGCTGCCGACGGTGACGGACGCGAATCTTGTGCTGGGCCGCTTCGGCGGCGCGGAATTATTAGGCGGCGATTTCAAACTCGACGAAGCACGCGCGCATGCGGCCCTCAACGAACTCGCGCGGCAGATGACAGAAGCAAGCGACCGGCGCATGAGCGCGATTGACGCGGCGCTCGGCGTCGTGCGCGTGGTGAACGCGGGGATGGAGCGTGCGTTGCGCGTCGTGTCGGTTGAGCGCGGGCACGATCCACGCGGCTGCACGCTCGTCTCGTTCGGCGGCGCGGGCGGTCTGCATACGTGCGCGCTCGCGCAGGCCCTACGCATCCCGTGTGTCATCGTGCCGCGCCGACCGGGCACACTGTCCGCGCTCGGCGCGCTCTCGTCCGACGTAATCAAAGATACGAGCCGCACCGTCATGCTCGAAGCTGTTACAGAGAACAACGCTACGCTCGAACGAATGTTTCGCGCGCTCGAACAGGCGGCGCGCACGACGCTCAAGCGCGAAGGCTTCAATGACGATAAGCAACGGCACGAGCGCAGCGTGGCGGCGCGCTATCAGGGGCAGTCGTTCGAGCTTGAGATCAAATGGCAGCGACGCGGCTCGCTCGCCGCCGCGTTTCATCGCGCGCACGCCGCGCGTTATGGCTACGCACAAGCGGCCAATGCGGTCGAGATCGTGAGCGCGCGTGTGCGTTCGGCTGGCTTGGTGGAAAAGATGAAGCGCGAACGTTTGGCTGTGCGGGCCGCCCACGCTGCGCCCGCGCCGCAACGTTTCGCGGCGGTCTTTTTCACTCATAAGCCCGCGCGTGTGGCCGTCTACGTGCGCGAAGAACTTGCGCCGGGCGCGCGACTCAAGGCGCCATGCGTCGTGACGGAGTATTCATCCACGACGCTCGTCCCTGCGGGCGCGCGGGCGACGATTGACGCGCAGGGAAATTTAATCATCGAATTATGAAACGAACGCCACGCTTCGATCCCGTCACGCTGGAGATTTACCGCGCGCTCTACACGTCGGTCGCGGAGGAGATGGGCGTTGCGCTCCGGCGCACGGCCTTTTCGCCGAACATCAAGGAGCGGCGCGACTATTCGTGCGCCGTCTTCGACTCGGCCGGCCAAGTCATCGCGCAGGGCGATCACATGCCCGTCCATCTCGGCTCGATGCCGATGGCCGTGCAAGCCGCGCTCGCCGCGACCACGCTCGCGCCCGGCGATGTGGTCGCGCTCAACGATCCGTTCGCCGGCGGCACGCATCTGCCGGACGTGACGCTCGTGCTGGGTGTCTTTGAACAGAAGGCAGAAGGCAGAAGGCAGAAGGCGGAAAGCGGAAGGCAGAAAGCGGAAGGTAGAAAGCGGTCATTGAAAATTGATAGACCGCAATCTACTGCCTACTGCCTACTGCCTACTGCCTACTCTTCCGCCCCGCTCTTTTATGTTGCCAATCGCGCGCATCATGCTGACATCGGCGGCGCGTCGCCCGGTTCGATGGGCATGGCGACGGACGTGTACGGCGAGGGCTTGCGCATCCCGCCGGTGAAGTTGGTGCGCAGTGGGCGCGTGGTTGACGACATGATGCGGTTGCTGCTGGCGAACGTGCGTGGGGCGGAAGAGCGGCGCGCGGATTTTGCGGCGCAGATCGGCTCGTTACAGACGGGCGCGGGGCGTCTGCTTGAGATCGTCGGGCGCGCGGGCGCACGTGAGGCGCGCGCGTATGCCGGCCACTTGATCGCATACTCGGCGCGGATGATGCGCGCCGTGATCGCAGCGATGCCGGACGGCGTGTACGAAGCGGAGGATATGCTGGACGATGATGGCGTGCGCGCTGAGCCGGTCGTGTTGCGCGTGCGCGTCGAGATCAAAGGCGAGCGTGCGACCGTTGACTTCACGGGCAGCGCAGCGCAGGTGGCGGGGCCGTTGAACGCGGTCGAAGCGATCACTGTGTCGGCCGTCGCGTACGTGTTTCGCTGTCTGCTCGCCGCCGACGAAGTGCCGGCGAGCGCGGGACTGATGGAGCCGATCACGGTCGTCGCGCCGCACCAGACGGTGACGAACGCCGCGCCGCCCGCGAGTGTGGCCGGCGGCAACGTCGAAACGTCGCAGCGCATCGTGGATGTGTTGTTCAAAGCGTTGGCGCAAGCACTGCCCGACAAAATTCCGGCGGCGAGTCAAGGCACGATGAATAATCTGACCATCGGCGGCGTGGACGCACGCACCGGCAGCGAGTTCGCTTACTACGAGACGGTGGCGGGCGGCATGGGCGCGCGACCCGCGCTCGACGGCATGAGCGGCGTGCATACGCACATGACGAATAGTTTGAACACGCCGGTCGAGGCGTTGGAGTACGCCTACCCTCTGCGCGTGCGCGCGTATGCGTTGCGCACACATTCAGGTGGCGCGGGCCATACGCGCGGCGGCGATGGTGTCATCCGCGAGATCGAAACGCTCGTGGCCGCGCGCATGTCTCTGCTTGCGGATAGACGCAAGCGCGGTCCTTACGGTCTCGCGGGCGGCGACGATGGCGAGACTGGGCGCGACGTGATCGTGCGCCGCGACGGGCGCGTCGAACCCATCGCCGCCAAAGGCTCTTGGGTCATGGAGGCAGGCGACCGCATACGCATCGAGACGCCGGGCGGCGGCGGACACGGAAAGGCCGGGAGGGGGGATGAAGGATGAATAAAACAGGAGCGGCCTTTCTTTGTTCATCCCTCATCCTTCATCCTGCATCTTTGTTAAAGATTTAGGCGGAATCAGGCCCGGCAATGAGCTAGAATGTCCGCGTTCTCAGCACAGCCCACCGGAGAGAGGCGTGAAGTCTTCCGCGCCGCGCACATGAGCATCAACGCAGGCACAAAGTTGGGTCGTTACGAAGTGCAGACGCTCCTCGGCACGGGCCGGCCGCCGCGGCAGTTGCCCAACTTCAAGACCGAAAACCTGTCCCGCTTCGCCGCCGCGCCCGACGGCAAACACTTCGCCCTCGCGCGCGGCGAGACGACCGACGATGTGGTACTGATTAAAGATTTCAGATGAGCGCGGTATGCTACGCGCACGGGCTCTCAGTGCCCCCGACAACTTTATGAGTTCAGCCCTGATGCCCGGCACACGATTAGGCCGCTACGAAATTCGCGCGCTACTCGGCGCGGGCGGGATGGGCGAAGTTTATTTAGCCGAAGACACCGAACTCGAACGCGCCGTCGCCTTGAAGTTGTTGCTCGCCGCCGTGGCCGGCGACGAGGAACTACTAAAGCGATTTGTGCAGGAGGCGAAAGCCGCCTCGGCCCTCAATCATCCGAACATCCTGACCGTCTATGAGATCGGGCAAGTGGATGAGCGGCGCTTTATCGCCACGGAGTTCATCCGCGGCGAGATGCTGCGCCAGCGGCTCGCGCGCGCACGCCTCTCTTTGCGCGAGTGTTTCGAGATCGCCGTGCAAGTAGCTGCGGCCCTTGCGGCGGCGCACGAAGCGGGCATCGTCCACCGCGACATCAAGCCGGAAAACATCATGGTGCGCCCGGACGGCTTGGTCAAGATTTTAGATTTCGGGCTGGCGAAGCTGATTGCGCGTGGCGGCACCGACCAGACTTTCGATCCGACTGCGCCGACGCGCGCCGGCGTCAATACGATGCCGGGCACTATCATGGGTACGGTTCACTATATGTCGCCCGAACAGGCGCGCGGGTTGGAGATCGACGGACGCTCGGACATCTGGAGTTGCGGCGTCGTGCTCTACGAGATGCTCACGGGGCAAGTGCCTTTCGTGGGCGAGACGATGACCGATATCATCGTCGCGATTCTCCAGAGCGAGCCTGCGCCGCTCGCGACTTACGAGCCGAACGCGCCCGCCGAGTTGCAGCGCATCATCCGGAAGGCGCTGCAAAAGAATCGCGCCGAGCGCTACCAGACGGTCAAAGACCTGCTGCTCGACCTGAAGAGCCTGAAACATAAGCTGGAGTTGGCGGAAGAGTTGGAACGCTCCGGCCCGCATGCGCCCGGCCCGCTCGCGGCACCGGGCGGCGCGACGCGGGCGGGCGGCGGCGCAACCATGACTGGCACGGCGGCGCGAACCGGGCACATGGAGGCGTCCGGTGCGGCGTTTGACCAAACCGCGCGGACGACTTCGAGCGCCGAGTACTTCGTCGGCAAAATCAGACGACACAGGACGGGCGCGCTGGTCGGGCTGGCGGTGCTGCTCTCAGTTGGCGCGGCGCTCGCCTACGCCCTTTACCGTTTCGCCGCAGCGCGTGAGGCCAGCGCTCATTTCCAGAAATTTACACCCAAGCGGCTGACGGTGGCCGGCAACGTGGACAACGTCAGCGTCTCGCCCGACGGTAAGTTCATCGCCTACGTGCTGAGCGAAGGTGATAAGAGCGGACTCTGGACACAAGCGATCACGACCAGCGGCGGCGGGGCGATTGTGCAGCCGGAGAAAGACATCTCGCTCAGCGCCACGACCTTCTCCCCTGACGGCGACTACCTCTACTACTTGCGGCGGGAGAAGAGCGGCCCGACCAACCTTTATCAGGTGTCAGTGCTGGGCGGCCCGGCGAAGAAAGTGCTGGCGGACATCAGCAGCCCTGTCACGTTCGCGCCCGACGGCAAGCAACTCGCATTCGTGCGCGCGACGGCGGACGCGACTCAATTGCTCGTGGCTAATGTCTTGGACAGCGGCAACGAACGCGTCCTCGTCACGCGCCGGCAGCCGGAGACATTTCTTAATTACGGCGCGTCATGGTCGCCCGACGGCCAGACCATCGCCATCGGCGCTTTCAGCACAGAGGGCGGCGCGCTGCACGCCACGGTACTCGGCGTCGCGGTCGCGGGCGGGGCAGTCAGCCCGCTCACGCAACAGAGTTGGGAACATGTCGGGCGCGTGGCGTGGTTCAGGGATGGGAGTGGGCTGGCGCTCGTAGCGGACGAGAAGGCCAAACCGGATGCGCAAATCTGGCAGCTCTCATATCCGGCTGGTAAGGCGCAACGCATCACCACCGACCTGAACAGGTATAGCTACAACAGCCTCAGCCTGACGGCGGACAACGGCGCGCTGGCGACGGTGCAGGTGCAGCGCAACGCTACAATCTCAGTCGCGCCGACGAAGGACGCCGACCGCCCGCAGCAACTTACGGCCGGGATTAATACCTATGACGGGATTCACGGCGTGGCGTGGACGCCGGACGGCGAAAGAATCGTTTACGTCTCCGCCGCTGACAACAATTATGATCTCTATGTGATGAACCGCGACGGCAGCAGCCGCACCCGATTGACCTATTCGCCCGACTTTGATTGGTACCCGACCATTTCGCCCGACGGGCGCAGCATCGTCTTCATGTCCAAACGTTCGGGGAAATATGACCTCTGGCGCATGGACATAGATGGCAGTAACCAGAAACCACTCACCGACAGCGGCCAAGATTATTACCCTGTCTTCTCGCCCGATGGGCATTGGGTCGTTTACATAGCCGGCGACTTAATCTGGAAAGTTCCGTTTGCGGGCGGCCCGCCGGTGCGGGTGAGCGATCAGCGGGCACGTTACGCGACCGTCTCCCCGGACGGGAAGCGGATCGCGTACCACTCCTCCGGCGAGCGCGGACAGGTCGGCATCATCCCTTTTGCCGGCGGCGCGCCCGAGCAGACGCTGGATTTCAACCCGATTCTCCCGTGGCTGCGTTGGTCGCCCGACGGGCACTCGCTGATTTACGTCAGCGCGAGTCAGGGCGGCGCGAACCTCTGGAGTTTGCCCATAGACGGCCGCCCGGAGCAACAGTTGACCCACTTCCCCCCGGCGGGCACAATCTCGTACTTCGATCTTACGCCGGATGGCAAGCAACTCGTCTTCTCGCAGGCCGCAGAACCCAGCAACGCGGTGCTGCTCAGCGAAGAGAAATGACGACCGCGCCCCGATTCATTGACCTGACAATTCAATGATAAAATCAGACCATGCGCGTCACTATCGGACAGATCAATACGACGAACGGCGATTACGCGGGCAACGTGGAAAAATGTCTGCGCGCGATTGCACAGGCACGGGCGGACAAGAGCGATCTGGTCGTGCTGCCGGAAGTCGCGGTGCAGGGCTACATGTCGTTCGACTGGTTCTTAGATCGCGATGTCGTCGCGCACGTGACCGAGCCGCTTGCTGAGATCATCGCGGCGAGCGCGGGCTTGACCGTCATCGTCGGCACGGTGCGGCCGAACGATGCGCCGCAGGGGCGCAAGCTGTTCAACTCGGCTGCGGTCATCAGCGACGGCAAACTCGTCGGGTTCGCCGACAAAACTTTGCTGCCGGAGTATGACGTGTTCGACGACCCGCGCTACTTCGAGCCGGCGCGCGAACGGCGGCTGTTCGCGATCAACGAGCAAAAGATCGGCATCGCCGTCTGCGAGGATTTCTGGAACGATAAGACGTTTTGGCGCGAGCGACTTTATGCAAACGATCCGGCCGACGAGTTGATCGGGCTGGGCGCACAATTGCTCATCTCGATCAACGCGTCGCCGTTCAATAAGAGCAAGATGGGCATGCGCTGCCGGATGGTGTCGCATCGCGCGCAGATGGCGGGCATCCCCGTCGTCTTCGTCAATCTCGTCGGCGCGAACGACGGCGTCATCTTCGACGGCGCGAGCATCGTCGCAGATCACAAGGGGCAGATCATTTTGCAAGCGCCGCCGTTCGAGGAGTTCTACGGCTCGGTCGATCTCGACTGCGACACGTGCGACACACGCTGTCTGCCCGGCGACGACATCCAGACCGTCTACGATGCGCTCGTGCTCGGCATACGCGACTACGCGCACAAGAATCGTTTTGCGCGCGTAGTGCTTGGTCTCTCCGGCGGGATTGATTCGGCCGTCGTGGCCGCGCTCGCCTGCGAAGCCATCGGCGCGGCGAACGTGCTGTCGGTGATGATGCCCTCGCCGTTCTCTTCGCGCGGCAGCATCGAAGACTCAATCGCGCTGGGGCGCAAGCTCGGCATGCCCGTCGTCGAGCGGCCGATCTCGCAGGCCTATGAAGTGCTGGTCGCGGAGCTGAACTTGAGCAAACCCGCGACGCCCGCCGAAGAGTTGGCGCGACAGAACACGCAGTCGCGGCTGCGCGGCAACATGCTGATGGCTATCTCGAACGCCGAAGGGCGGCTGCTGCTCTCGACCGGCAACAAGTCCGAGCTTGCGCTTGGCTACTGCACGCTCTACGGCGACACGAACGGCGGCCTCGCGGTCATCGGCGACGTGTTGAAGACAGAAGTTTATAAACTCGCGCGCCACATCAACCGCGCGCGCGAGATCATCCCGGCGGCGATCATAGACAAGCGCCCGTCGGCCGAGCTTGCGCCCGATCAGTTCGACGATCAATCGCTGCCGCCTTACGACCTGCTCGATCCGATCCTCAAACTTTACTTCGAGCAGAAGGCCACGCCCGAAGAGATCATCCAAGCGGGGCACGACGCCGCGCTCGTCTACGACGTGCTCAATCGCGCCGAAACTCCGGCGAACGAGTTCAAGCGTCGCCAACTGCCGCCCACGCTCATCATCTCGCGCAACGCCATCGGCATCGGCCGCCGTCGCCCCGTCACCCACCGCTACCGCCGCCACGTCCTCAAAGCGGTCGAACGCGCCGCCGAAGCGTCGACTTCAACGACCAAGGCATAAAGCGGATTAACCAAGCGGAAAGCCATAATGCCAAGGCGACATAATACTGAGTAAGCACCACTGCCCCAGCCCCGACCAGCGCAACCCAAACTACCTTCACCCCCGACGAAGCCACACCCGCCGTCGCCCCTGCCGCCGCACGCCGCGCCAAACAACCATGGGCCAAGACCGTCCCCGAACAGGCCCGCGCCGTGCGCCACGCGCTCGCGCAGGCGGGCCGCGTCCTCACGCTCGCCGAACTCGCACGCGACTTCATGCGCGCACGCACCGCCGCCGTCGCAGAACTACTGCAAACGCTCGCCGCCCTTGGCCACGCCCGCGAAGTCGCCCCGGCCGCTACGCCGCCTAAAATCGCCCGGTCTGGCACACCATCTGCCTAGTAATTAGGTATCGGCAGGCGCGGCGTATAGTTTCCGCGCACCGCCGGGTAGAATGAGACACAAGCTGTCTTGAATTCAGCGATAGGCAATGCCCTCCCTTCGCCTGATTCAGTCAATCCCGCAAACAGTCAGAGTGAAAAGGAGAAAAGATAATGACACGATGGTTGAAAGCAATGACACTCGCGCTCGCGCTGCTCGTCTGCGCGGCGTTGCCGGCGCAGGCACATAAGGGGCACGGGCATCATAAAGGGCGGCGCACGTTCTTGACGCGTCACGCGAACAGCGCGAACCCGACGCCGGGCATCCCGCGCCGCGTGCGCCGTGGGCGCAACATGCATCCGGGCACACCGCGCGGCCCTATCGGCAACGTGCGCGGCACACCCCCAATCTTCCCCGACAACCGTGGGCGCGGCCGTGAGCGCGATATAACCGATGTCGTCGGCCGCGGCGTGGGCCGTGACGCGGGTGTCGGCATGGGCCATGGCGGCGGGCACGGGCACGGGAAGAGACCGTAAGCGCACTCACGCGCAACGCCCAACGTAGTCCCGACAGGGGCGAAAGAGATGTCAAAGTACATTTCTTTCGCCCCTGTCGGGGCTTGTTTGATTTTTGGTATGCCTGAGCCCCAGGTTGACGCCGTGGGCTACACGCTAACGTCCCTCAAGGGGCTGATGCGATGGAGACGAGGGTAGGTTCGCTCGTAATAACTTCGTGGCCGAGCGCGGCGTCGAGTTCGGCGGCGAGGTCGGCGACGGTGGGCGCGAGGCGTTTGAAGTCGAAGAGTTGTGGATCAAGCAAGTGCGTAGGCACGGCGTTGCCGAGCGCGGTGAGCATTGAACTGCGTATGTGCGGTATCTCTTGTTCAAGCTCCGTGAGCAGGCGTTTGATGCGGGCGCGTTTGAGGTTCGGTTGCGTGCCGCAGAGGTCGCAGGGGATGAGGGGAAACTGTTGCTGCGCGGCGTACGCGACGATGTCCGTCTCGCGGCAATAGGCGAGCGGGCGGATGACGGTGTTGCGCCCGTCGTCGGAGCGCAGGACGGGCGGCATGGCTTTGAGCGTGCCGACGTAGAAGAGATTCAAAAGAAAGGTGGCGATGATGTCGTCGGCGTGATGGCCAAGCGCGATCTTGGTGCAGCCTTCCGCGACCGCCGTGTTGTAGAGAATGCCGCGCCGCAGCCGCGAGCAGACCGAGCAATAAGTCTTGCCTTCAGGCACGAGCCGTTTGACAACCGAATAGGTGTCGCGCTCGATGATGCGAAAGGGCACGCCGCGCGTCGCCAGATATGCAGGCAACACATCGGCCGGAAAGTTCGGCTGCTTCTGATCGAGATTGACGGCAAGCAGATCGAATTTGACGGGGGCGCGTTCGCGCAGGTCGAGCAGCAGATCAAGCAGCGTGTAGCTGTCCTTACCGCCGGACAGACAGACCATCACGCGGTCACCGTCCGCGATCATGCCGAAGTCATTGATCGCTGCGCCCATCCGGCGCAGCAGCTTCGTCCTGCTCTTGTTCTCAATTAACATCTCTGCTTATGCGCTCGCTAGTTTATATGCTCGTCAACATCGTCCGCGCGGCAAGTATCGCTTATGCAGCAGGCGCGGTTCAACTCGCGCGTGGTCGCAATCGCATCGCAATCATCTTTCAACGAGCGCGCAACCCCATACGCGACTGAAACAGTTATAGTTTGAGATGGCAAGAGAGCATTCCTTCACTGCGAGGGTACAAGCTAGGGGGCGTTGGGCTTGGGGGAGCCTGGCGTCTCCTTAGCTTCTTTCGCCCAAGCGATTAGCGTGCGCGTGTTATACTTTCCACTCTCCTCCTTGTCCCTTGCCAACTCATAGCTAACGAACACATCAAACTGGTAACGCGAGTATGCGTTACCAATGAGCTGGAAATTGCACTCGGAGGGTAAGCACATGAAAAGCAGTTACTTGAAAATCGTAGGGCTCGCGCTGGCCGCGGCCTTGGTCTTGAGCCTGCCGTCGTTCGCAGCAGCGCAGGGGCGCGGACGTGGCGGCGGGCCGCCCGCAGGTGTCGGCGGCGGTGGTGGCCGGGGTAATGCGGGCGGCGGCGGTGCGCCCACAGGTATCGGCGTGGATCGCGGTCTGGGCACCGCATCGGATCGTTCGGGCGGGCGTTCAGACGACGGCTTAGGGCGTGCCGCAGAACATTCAAACGGGCGTTCGGATGCGGGGTTGGAGCGCGCCCGCATGCAACGCGACCATGCGCGGCGCGGCGACGACGAGTTGCGCGATCACCCGGAGATGGCCGGGCAGTTGCACACGACGGCCAACGATCTGCGCGCCGGTTATCGCGCGGCGCTCGTCACCAATCCTGAACTGAAGTTCGGCCAGTATGTAGCCGCCACGCGGATCGCCGCGCATCTGGGCGCGACGCACTCGAACATTACGCGGGACGCAATTCTGGCGGGCCTCGATTCCGGCAAGAGTATCGGGCGCACGCTGCAAGACTTGGGCTTGAGTTCGCGCGCAGCGAAGGACGCCGAGCGGCAAGCAGAACGCGAGATCAAAGCGAGCAAGGCGCACAAGCATAATTAACAGGGCCGGCCGGGCCGGCACAAGCAGGGAACGGGCAACCGACAGCATGCGGTTGCCCGTTTTGTTATGTGCGCCCGAGCCTTTGTATGTTCACTTGACTTGCCGGGTCGCACCCGCGAAAATGCGCGCGGAATTTGCCGCCGCCGGCGCGCGTCTCATCCAATGTTTAGGTGCGCGGGTGATTTCCTCGGATCAGCTTGTCCATTCGTGTCCTCGCTTGACCGCCGGATGCCACTCTCGTTTTAAGCCACAAAGGAAATAAACATGTTCCCTCGAAAATTCTTCCCCTTGGCGCTCGCGCTCGCAGTCTGTGCGCTCAGCGCGGCGCATGCAGTCGCGGCCGCAGGCGGCGAGCTCGCCGGCACGGTCACTGACCCGAAAGGCGCGGTCGTCGTCGGCGCCAACGTGACCGTGACCGACCCGGCCACTAAGCAAACCTTCAGCGCCGTCACCGACGCGCAAGGCCGTTACCACGTCTCCGTGCCCGCCGGCAGCTATAACGTGGCGGTTGAGGCGAAAGGCTTTGCCGCCGCGCAGACGGCCAACGTCACGGTCGCGGAGAACAAGACCGCGAGCGCGGACGTGCGGCTCGAAGTCGCGGCGGTTGATGCGGGCAGCGTCAACGTGACGGCCACGGGAGGCAGAGCCATGATGGGCGGCGGCGATGCTGTCTATCAATCGCTGCGCCAGCCGGGCGAGTTCGGCGGCCCCTATGCCACCGTCAATAATCTCGTCTTGCAGCGCGACGCGGCCACCTTCACCATGCGCAGTGGCGAGTTGTACTTCGCCACGCCGGTCGAGGGGCGCAACGTGGGCGCGGTCTTCATCGGCGACGGCACGGTTGAGTTGACGCCGCCGACTGCCGCCGAAAAACAGAGCATCGCCATCTTCATCAAAGAGCCGAAGCTCAGCGAGCAGTTTACGCAACTCGTCCTGCGCTTCACCGATAAGACGTTCGACGAGGTCAAACAGGCTGCGGGCGTGACGATGGGCACGGGCGGCGCGCAAGCCGCGCGGGCGCGCGACCTCTACCGCGAGAATGCTTCCCTCCTGCGCAAGACACTGCGCAGTAACATCGCGTTGCGCACGCTCGTGGACGTGTACGACCCGCAGCACCCCGGCTTCTTCACCGCCTTCATCAATGGCAAGCGGTTCAATAAACTGATCTTCTCGCTCGACCCGCTGGGCAACGGGCAACTCGCGCCCGAAGAGGTCATGCTCGTCAGCTATGGCGAGACGGATGGTGGCTGGTGGACTTCGTTCCATCTCGCTGACGAGTACAAGAACGGCACGGCCAGCAGTTCGCAGGACACACGCCTCTACGACATCACGCACCACCAGCTCGACGGCGCGATTTCGGGCACGACGCTGACCGTGACCGATCAAGTAACCCTGCGGGCGCTCATTGGCGGCACGCGCGTGCTGCCCTTCGACCTGTTCGGCACACTGCGCGTCAGCAACGTGCAGGACGAGCAGGGGCATGCGCTCGCGTTCATCCAAGAGGACAAGGACGAAGACTCAGACTTCGCCGTCATCCTGCCGCAGGGCTTGAGCGCAGGGCAGACGACTAAGCTGACGATCCAATATCAAGGCGGCGGCGCGCTGCGCGATTCGGGCGGCGGCAACTTCGTCCTGCTGCCGCGCTCGACGTGGTATCCGAACAACCCCGGCACGAGTTTCGGCGACCGTGCCACCTTCGACATGACCTTCCGTTATGCGAAGAACCTCACGTTCGTCGGCACGGGCGCGACCGCGGCGGCCGAGGCGTTGGATGGCGACGTGAAAATCTCGAAGTGGTCGAGCGGCACGACGGAGTTGGCCGTCGCGGGCTTCAACTTCGGCCGCTTCAAGAAGAAAGAGTTGGCGGACAAGGACACAGGCCTCAACATAGAGTTCTACGCCAACACCGAAGTGCCTAATGAAGTGCGCCAGATGCAGGTAGAGATCGAACAGGCCGAGGCGGCCGGCGTTAAGACCGGCACGACGCTCGGCTCGATCTCGACGACGGGCATGGCGGGGCAAGCCATCTCCGACGCGCAGAACTCGACGCGGCTCTATAACGCTTACTTCGGCAAGACCGCGTTCACGCGCTTGGCCATGACGCAGCAACCGTTCGGCAACTTTGGCCAAGCGTGGCCGACGCTCGTCTTCATGCCCTACACCGCGTTCATCGACACGACGCAGCGCGTGCAGATGTTCGGCATTCGGGGCGGCACGGACAACTTCTGGCGCTACGTCGCGCCGCACGAGATCGCGCATCAATGGTGGGGGCACACCGTCGGTTGGTCGAGCTACCGCGATCAGTGGATGAGCGAAGGCTTCGCCGAGTTCTCCGCCTCGCTCTACGTGCAGTTCATCCGCAAGGAGCAGGACAAGTTCATCGACTTCTGGGAGGAGCAGCGCAAGCGCATCACCGAAGCAACGCCGGCCACGAAGGGCATCAAGCCTTACACCATCGGCCCCGTCACGCAAGGCTTCCGCCTGAGCAACGCCAAGACGCGGGCCGCTTATCAATTTCTCGTTTACCCGAAGGGCGCGTACATCCTGCACATGATCCGCATGATGATGTTCGACCCGCGCACGGGCGGCGATCAGAAGTTCATGGCCATGATGCACGACTTCATCCAGTCGCACTACAACAAGGATGTCTCGACCG
>JBBRYU010000106.1:0-13324 GCA_038237345.1 Pyrinomonadales bacterium | reverse complement strand
GACGTTGACTTAAAGCGCGCCGGCCGCCTCGACCGCAAAATTCCGTTTCTCTACGCGCAGACGCCCGAAGAGGTTGAACTGGTCGCCCGTGCGCTTGTGCGCAAAAATAAGATCGATACGGAGGTTGATCTGATAACGATCCGCGATGGCTTTGCTACGAAGCTCGTCGGTTACAGCAACGCGGACATCGAAGCCGTCATCCTGATGGCGAACGATGATGCGGCGCGCGAAGCGGGCACGGCCGCGCCTGTCACGGCCGCACATTTCCTGCGCGCCGCGACCGATTATTTCCCCAGTCGCGATGTCGAGTTGCTTGAGTACATGGAACTGCTCGCCGTGTTTGAAGCCTCCAGCCGTCGCCTGTTGCCCGCCAAATACGCTGCTATCACGCCCGAAGAACTGGATGCGCGCCTGCGCCAATTGCGCGCCGTTGTAGGTAGTCGGCGTTAGCTTTATGCAGGCATTGACCACAAAGGCCCAAAGGCCACGAAGATAATCATGGCCGCTCTTCGTGGCCTTTTGTGTCTTTGTGGGTGCTCTCCAGCCCTTATCCTTTAAATTCTACAGTTGGCAAAAACTTCGGCGGCTGGCGCAAGCGTGTCGCCTGCTCGTAGGCGTAAGCGTATTTGATCAGCATAGGCTCGCTCCATGCGCGGCTGAAGAAAGAGAGACCGACGGGGAGACCGTGAACGTAACCGGCCGGCACGGTGATATGCGGATAGCCGGCGACGGCTGAAGGTGTCGAGTAACCGCCGGTGAAATGATCGCCGTTGAGCAAATCGGTCGGCCAGACGGGGCCGCCCGTCGGCGCGATCAGTGCATCGAGACGAAACTTGCCGAGCGTCGCGTCAATGCCTTCGGTGCGCGCCAGGCGATGATTCTTGGCGAGCGCGAGTTGATATGCTTTGCTCGTCAGCGGCCCCTTCGCTTGCGCGCGGATCATTAACTCCTGTCCGAAGTAGGGCATCTCTTCGGCGCGATGTTGCTGGTTGAAAGCGATGATGTCTTTGAGCGTGCGCATAGGGTTGTCGGGGCCGCGCCCCGCGAGATAAGCGTTGAGATCGGCTTTGAACTCGTAGAGCAACACTTCCATCTCCGTATCGTCGAACTTGCCCGTGGTGGCGATGTCGGCCGGATCGACGATGGTCGCGCCCTGTCGCTTCAACGCCGCGATGGCCTCGTTCATCAACGCATCCACTTGATCATTGAAGCCGAAAAACTTGCGCGCCACGCCGATGCGCGCCCCGCGTAAACCGGCCGCGGCGAGAAACTGCGTATAGTCAGCCTGCGCTTTGCCGCGACTCGCCCCCGTAACTGCGTCGCGCGAATCGTAGCCGCCAAGCGCGGAGAGCAGCGCGGCGGCGTCGGCGACGGTGCGCGCCATCGGCCCGGCCGTGTCCTGACTGTGCGCGATGGGAATGATGCCGACGCGGCTGACGAGTCCGAGCGTGGGCTTGATGCCGACGAGCGAGCAAGCCGACGAAGGACAGACGACCGAGCCGTCCGTCTCCGTGCCGATGGCGACGGCGCAGAGATTCGCCGCGACCGCCGCGCCCGAACCGGAGCTTGAGCCGCACGGGTTGCGATCCAGCACGTAAGGATTGTGTGTCTGCCGCCCGCGTCCGCTCCACCCGCTCGTCGCATGCGTCGAACGAAAGTTGGCCCACTCGCTCAGATTCGTCTTGCCGAGAATGACCGCACCCGCCGCGCGCAAGCGTTCGGCGACGAATGAATCGCGCAGCGGCGTCGAGTCCGCGAGGGCGAGCGAGCCGGCCGTGGTCTTCATCCGGTCGTGCGTGTCTATGTTGTCTTTAATCAGCACCGGCACGCCATGCAGGGGGCCGCGCACGCGGCCCAGTTTGCGCTCCTGGTCGAGCGCAGCGGCGATTGCTTCGGCATCAGGGTTAAGCTCGATGATCGAGTTGAGGGCGGGGCCGCGCCGATCAACCTCTTCGATGCGCGCCAGATATTTACCGACCAGTTCGCGCGCAGTCCATTTGCCCGTCTGCATGCCTGCGCGCAACTCGGCCACCGTCATTTCTTCTAACTCGAACGACTTCACGACCGGCGCAACCGCTGCGCCGCTGCGTGCCAACGCGGGGCTGATGGCGACCAGCGCACTCGCCAACGCGCCGTTGTGCAGAAATCTACGACGCGGCAAATCCGTCTGCGCCTCGTGCGCCGCTGTAAGTTTCGCCATATCTCGGTCTCCTGTCTCTTTTCGGTTAGCCGGCCGCTATCTCCTAAATTTCGTGCAAATTAAGCGAGCTTGCTTGCAGAAGAAAGCCGCTCAGTCAACAGTTCGCCACTACACCCTGAACTGTCTGAGCTATCGCATGCGCGCCAGCCGCTCCTCTTCTCCTGCGAGGAACGCTTTCGCCTCCGCGATCTCGGGCCTGATGCTATCAGCCTGGCGGCACAGCGCAACGAGCTTCGTGTAATAAGTTTTCGCCCTCTTCTGATCTGCCGCGAGCTTGGCCGCACGCGCCGCGCCATAAAGCCCATTAAACCGATTGGGCGCGCTGCGAAGCGAAGTCTCAAACTCCTGCAAGGCCGCGTGCGGCTGCTTCAGCGCCAGCAGTAGCTCGCCGAGTTGCTCGCGCGCGGGAAGAATTGCCCCTGGCGTCACGGGATGTTTTTCAGTGGCGTCATCCAACTCTGCCGCCGCGCGCATCAGCCGGAGCGATTCTTCATGCTTGCCTTCGGCGTGCGCCAGCCAGGCGGCCGCGACCTGACGCTCGATGTCAACCTGTTTGGCCCAATCGTAATCGCCCTTGACTTCAACGAGCGCCTGCCGGATGGCGGCTAATTCCTCGACCTCTTGACGTGCCGCAGCCGTATCGCCGGTGCGCGCCGCCCCAATGGCACGCGCAAAGTGAATGTGGGCTTCGGCCCAGCGGAAGCGCTGCCAGGGAAACGCCCCCAAAATACCCGGATGCAATGGCAATTTGGCCGCTTCACTCCATTGTCGCCGTTCGAGCGCATAGCGTGCGGGGATAGCCGTGAAGGCATAGGCCACCTTGAAATTCTCCGGCTCGGCTTGCCGAATCTTGTTCAACTCATCGAGCACGCCCCACGCCTGTTTGTCCTGCGCGCCTTGCAGGTAGGCATAAGCCAGATAGTCCATCGCGTGAAGCTGCTCATCCCATGCGCCGGGCATATGGTTTCTGACGGCATAAGCCTTCGCCGCCGCCTCGGCATCGAGGTTTGACCGTATATCTTCTTGCCACAAACCCAGCCGCGTGAAAATGTGTGAGGGCATGTGCCGTGCGTGGGCCGACGCGGGCGCGATCTTCGCATAGCTGCGCGCGGCGGGCAGCGCCAGATGCGCCAACGCCGGGTAGTCGTAGCCATGAATGAGGTAGTGCGCGACGCCTGGATGCTGCGGCTCAAGCGCCAGCACGCGATTCAAAATCCGCGCGGCCTGCTTTTCATTGGCATAGCTTTTGTCATTCGCCATCATCCCCGTCGCGATGAGCGTCAGCGCATAGAAGACACCGGCTTCACGGTCGGACGGATGGCGTAGGTAAAGCTGCGCCATCGCTTCACTGTAAGCGAGCGTGCGCGTCCGATGATCGCGCTTGTCAGCGTCTTTGTAAAAACCTTCTATTGCCGCGATGTAATCTCGCTCGCGCTGAGTCCGTGCGCCGACGGCTTTTGCCTTTTCAATGGCGTTCGATCCCTTCTTCAACTCTGCTGCGGTCGGCGGCGCCCAGATGGGATGGTAGTTGCTCATCGCAATGCCCCAGTAACCCATGCCGCAGCGCGGGTCAGTGACCGGCACTTCGGTGAACACCTTTTCAGCCGCGCCATATTCGAAAGAGTGGAGCCAGGCCACGGCGCGATTGAATTGCCTCTGGGCCTGGGGGCTACAGGAGACGGTGAAGTTGACCCGCCCGAGCTTTTCTGTCGGATCGGGTTGATGCTGGTGTGCCTCTTGCGCTCTGGCAAGGGTAGTATGACAGAGAGAGGCGACGAGCATGGCCGCGGTTAATAATGCGACGACCGGAAGAGTGCGTTGCACAGATTCTCCTCACTTTCGGGGTTAGAAGGGTGATGCGAAAGCGGTGGCCTGTTTCTACCCGCAACGGTGCGAGGGCCGGTGTGCTTTTATGTTAAAGCCAGCGACCGTGTCAATGACTGTTTAGCTCGTGCTGAAGCGCACTACCGCTAATTTGCACGAAATTTAAGTATCTATATCCTTGCGTCATGCAACCAACGTTTTGGCCGGCTATGTTGCGGCCAGTTATTATCCTGCCCCGGCCGTTGCCCGCAACAATTATTTCCGCCGTTGCGTATCAACAAGCTCAGACCGGCGCGCTGCTTAACAAGCGTGCGGGGAGACGAACACAGATGCCCACGCAGATCACACAATTCGACGAAGAGGGCGGCGCACGTACCACTCTGCGCATCGCCGGTTCGCTCACGCTGGCGGACGCCGAATTGCTCGCGCGCATCTGCGCCGGGCTGCAAGCGCAACGCGCCGTGCGCATCACGCTCGACCTGAGCGAGCTTAGTTTCCTCGACAGCGAATCGGCCGCCGTGCTCACGCGCCTGAAAGAACAACACGGTGTCGCGCTCGACGGCGTGCATCTGTTCGTGCAGCAGGTGATTGATCAGACGGAGCAGGAGCGCGGTTGAACCTACCGCCTTTATTTAGCCGGCAGCAAGTTGCGGATCAACTCGTGCAAGCGGTCGAAGTCAATCGGCTTGACCAAATAACCATTGAAGCCGACATCATAAGCCGCGCGGCGAAACCCGCTGGTGCTGAAAGCGGTGAGAGCCACAATCGGCACAGCGCGCAGGGCCTCGTTCTCCCGAATCTTACTTGTCGCCGCCAGCCCATCCATTTCGGGCATGCCAATATCCATTAAGATCAGATCAGGCTGAGACAGCGAAGCGACTCTGACGGCTTCCGCGCCGTTCGACGCCGTCACCACGCGATAGCCCTCCTGCTGCAAGCCCAGACTAATCACCACAAGATTATCAACCATGTCATCCACTACAAGGATCAAGTGCTTGCTGCCCGAAGTATCGAGTGTGTCTTCATCATCAGCAGGTGCCGACGTGAGTTCGGCTGAGAGTTCATGGGTAGTCTCGTCCCGCGGATCAGAGAGTGGGCTGGTCGGTAAAACCCTTTTCGTCTTCATCACTAAATAATAGCTCAGGCGCGGGCTTGCAAGCGTGATCCGTCCGACAGTTTATATTGATAGGGGCGTGTGCCCGGAAATAACAGACTAGCATGGCCCCCGGCGAGAGAATAGCAGGTTCCGCAGTTTCACCCTGCGAAGGCCGTTCGGGGCGTATAGACGCGGCGAGAGTTTTGCTGAGCACGTTGCCTGCTTAACGTCTGAGCGTGCGACGGCGTGGGACGGGCGCGCGGTTCTGCCATTGCACGTGCGTCTGCTCGACGCGGCGCAAGTAGGCATCGTTGACGAGCGCGGTGGTCTGCAACGTATGGCCGGGCCGTTCGCGCCGCATAGGCCGGTGCGCGAGCCGCCGCAACTCGTCGTAGACGAGCGGGAATAGTTGATCGAGCGCAGCGCGGTCGCCCGCGCTCCACTTGACGAGCAAGCGCGTGATCTCGTGCGGCATGGGTGAGGGTGGTTTCATCTGACCTCACCTGTGAATGTTAGGGCGGAGTTGGCGCAACAGCAACGTTGCGCGAGGTGGGTGCGGGCACGACGCGGCGCAGACTTTTAGCAGTCTGCGCCGCGTCTTCGTTGCGCCCTTTGTTTACTGAATCGTGTCGGTCGAGCCGCGGAAGCCGTGCAGCGCCTGCTTCGCCACCCACTTAAACACGCGCGTCGTGTCGTAGCAGTAGGCGAGGATGTAGTTGCAGGTGGACAGACAGTGCTGCGAGCATTCCTGTTTCATCGCGTCCAACTGCTGCACGTCGAACTTCGGATTCTCAATCGTGCCCCAGTCGTGCGTCGCCGAGTACATCGGGAAGCAAGGCGCGAGCGTGCCGTCGGTGCGGATAATGAGCGAACTCTGCCCGGCGCGGCAAGCCCACGGCGGCACTGAGCCGCGCATCAGCTTCTTCATCTCCTGCATGTGTTTCGACTGGTTGACCATCTTGTAGCCGTCGTTGTGCCGCTTGGCGTCGAGATAGTCGAGCAGGTCGTCAACCTTGGGCCAGTCTTCCGGTGTCAGGTAGGTGGCGTTCTCGGTTAGATGTTTGAAGTGATCCTGCTCGGTCATGGGCGACTCGTTGATGTGATAATCGGTGGCGATGCCCATGTCGTGCGCGATCTCGGTCAACTCTTTCACGTCGTCCATGTTGAGGCGCGTGATGTTGATATTGAACATCACCGTGTAGCCGTAGTGATGCTGCCGCTTGACGAGATATTCAACATACGAGCGGATCGGCTCAAGCGCCTTCGGCAACTCTTTGCGATCTTTGACGGAGTCAACCGCGAGATTGACGGTCGCGATGCCGGCGTCGCCAAGGCGGTCAACCACTTCGGGCTTCATCAGCCGCCCGTTCGTCGGCAGATAGACGAAGATGTCCTTCTTCGCGCTGTAGTAGACGATCTTGTGGATGAACTTCGGGCGCAAGAGCGGCTCGCCGCCCATCAGCGCAAGCACGCGCGAGCCGATGGAGTGCAGCCAGTCAATCGAGCGTTTGCCCACCTCTTCGGTCATGCCCTTGACCTTGTTGTTGTACGACCAGCAATAGTGGCAATCGAGGTTGCACTTCCATTCGGTGAACAGGTACGGGATGAGCGGGCGCAACTGGCCGCGATAGTAGAGCGACTTGAAGTAGGGCGACCCCCACGTCTTCCACGTGCGGATGGTGTTAAGCGTCTGATACTGCTTATGCGTCATCGGCTGCGGGTCGGGATGAATCGGGTATGGCGGCTCGGGCAAGACCACCGGCTCGGTCGTCGGCTCAAGAACGGGCCGCGGTTGATCGCGGACGTAGAGAATCTGATGGAGCTTCTCGTCAATCCGAAAAGCCGGAGCCGACGAGGTCGGGGGCGGAGGTGCTTGATCTGGTTGCCGAACTTCTGCTGCCATGGAACTCCTTTCAAACTAACTAACCGTGTAATTGGAAGAAGGCTTGAGTTAAATCGCGCGCTTTGACCGCTATCAAACTGTATGGCTGCGGCGCGGACTGGCCGCGCGTTTGCTTCATTGACGGCACCCATTGAGCATTGGCCATCGAGGAGCATGCCAGAGATCAAAACTGAGCGTATGATGTCCGATTTTCCGCGCTATTGCAAGTCAAGTTGTGCGTTGGCGCGAGCGTAAAGTGATTGAGCCGACAAGAGCCGCCGGCTCAGCCTAAGGTCAAACTTGTCCCTATCATCCAAGCATCGTGCCGTTGCTCGGTGGCGAGTATGACACGCACAGCCGCCCCTATGTGCGAGCATGCAGGCACTTTGTCAAGTGTCATATTGCCGCGAATTATTTCGAGTTGCCCGGCCGCCGCCGTTCACGTTAAGCTTGCGCCTTCGTTGCATCATCTGTTGCTGAAACTCGTCCTGCGCGGCGACTATCTTTCCACGCCGACCGCCCGGCCGCATGAGCCAACGCAGGGCAGTGCCCAACTCAGTTTTGCTGCGTAGCAGGAGGTCTTGAGGTTTGCCCGTTACGGCCACGCCGGCGGTCACCGCCGGGTTAAGACCGGAACTGTTCCCCGCGCTTGCGCTCGGTCGCAAGTGGCGTGTGTTTGCGCTTGCGACGCTCGTCATCGTGGGCTTCGGTCTGCGTGCGACAGGCTTGAGCGCGGAGAGTTTGAGCGAAGACGAGTTCAACAAACTCGCGGCGGTTGCGGACTATCGTGCCAACGGTCTCACGCCGGCCAACGGTGAGCATCCGTTCTTGATGAAGGCGTTGCAGACCGTGAGCATCGTTCTCGCCGAACATTGGAACGGCACGTCGTTCGTCGCTACGCGGCAAGGGCTGTCTGTGCCGGTCGAGACGGCGTTGCGTCTGCCCGGTGTCGTCTGCGGCGCGCTTATCACGCTCGTGCTTTATCTCTTAACGGCGGAGTTGTTCGGCGGCGAGGTCGCGCTCATCGCGGCGGCATTGTGGACGTGCGATGCGGCGGCCATCGGCTTCAACCGCGTGGCCAAAGAGGACACGTTCCTACTCTTCTTCTTTCTGCTGGCGAACATCTTCTGGCTGCGCTCGCAGCGCGTCGCGGAAGCAGGCACGGGCGATCCGCGCCCCTTTTATTTGGCCACGGCCATCTCATTCGGCGCGATGTTCGCCTCAAAGTACATGCCCGGTTATTTCGCGGCGAGCATCGCCTACTACAACATCTTTCAGGACATCCCGGCGACGCGCTGGCGGCTGGGCCGGCCGCGCTACCTGCTGTTCTTCACGATCATCGGCGTCAGTTTCGTGCTGCTTAACCTGCCCATCCTTCTGCCCGGCACATGGCGCGCGGCGCTTAGTTTCGCCAGCTATAAACGGGTTGGCCACGACAGCTACGAGTTCATGGGCCAACTCTACACGCATACACTAATGAACTGGCTGCGCGGTGTACCGTGGTACTTCTATTTCGTCTTCGCCGCCGTTAAACTGCCGCCGTTGACCATCGTTGCTTTTCTCAGCGGCTTACCGCTCATGCTGCGCCGTCGTCTCGGTGACGGCCGCTACTTCCTCTTCTTCTGGGTGCTGCTCGGCTTCCTCCCCTTCGTCCCCGCCGGCGGCAAGTTCACGCGCTACTTCACGCCCGTGCTGCCCGTCGTCCATATCATCGCCGCCCTCGGCATCGTGTTCGGCGCACGCCAACTCGCGCGCCTCTCGGCCCATGAAGCGACACGGCGTTACGCGGCCCTTGCGCTGTCCGCGCTCGTCGTGCTCGCCGCGCTCTGGTCTACAATGGGCACTGCCCCACACTACCGGCTCTACACGAATCTCTTCGGCGGCGGCCCCACGCGCGCCGGCCGCTACTTCCCACAGGACGAATTCTATGACGCAGGCTTGCGCGAGGCGTTGACGGAGATCGCGCGCCGCGCACGCGCAGGCGCGCACGTGGCCAACGAGACGCCCGCGCTCGCCGCCTACTATCTACAACAAGCGCACCGCCCCGATCTCGTCTCCGTCTCGCTCTCAGAGCAAGCGGCCCGTGCCGAACTCAGCGCGGGCGACTTCGTCATCGCCGCACGCGGTCGCCGCTACCACAGCAACGACGCTATCCTTGCCCTGCTCAGCCACACAACCGCGCCCGTCGCGCGCAGCAACGTCGGCGCGACGCCCGCCGTCGAAGTTTACGAATTAGATCAAACAACACTCGCGGCCATCGGCGCGCAGAAATAATTCATGCCGAAGGTTACGACGATCATCTCCCGCGCCGCACTCATTGCGCTCCGAGCGCGACTTCAACCACTGAACCAGCCACACCGCCTTAACCTCCCTACCTGGCTCAGCACAGAAGGAAACTAACTGGACAAAGCACGCTGAAACCGAGAGAGGCGCTGTTCATAAGCTTCACGAGCTATGCGTACGTCTTCCAGAAATTGTGGGAGCTCATCAAGCAGCAGTGCCTGGAGTCCGTCAATAAGTGCCTTACTTGGTTCCGGATGGAAATCCACGAGGATCATATTCGCCCCGGCAATCACGCCCTGCGCCGTGACGTGCATGATGTCGAGGATGCCTTCGGGGCCCCGATTGCGTGAGCCGACGGAGTGAGACGGATCGATACAGACGGGCATGCGCGTCAGCCGCTTCACCACTGGAACGTGTGCGAAGTCCACGAAATTTCGATGCGGGGCGGCGATATTCGTCTTCATCCCGCGTAGCCCGAACACAACCTTGCGATTACCTTCACTCGCGAGATATTCGGCAGCGTGGAGAGACTCATCCAGCGAGATACCGAAACCGCGCTTGAGAAGAACCGGAAACTCTTGTTGCCGCCCGACACTCTTCAGCAGTTCGAAGTTCTGAGTGTTCCGCGTGCCGATCTGCAACATTACCCCGGTCGGGTTGCCCGCGCCCTCTAAAGCCTCCCGGATCTCGTGGAGGTGCGACTCGTGCGTCACCTCCATCGCGATGATTTTGATACCGTACTTTCCCGCGAGCTCAAAAACGTACGGCAGGCAATTCTTGCCGTGCCCCTGAAAAGAGTAAGGGCTGGTGCGCGGTTTGTACGCGCCCATGCGGGTGCAGACTTGCCCGTTATCACGCAAAGCCCGCATCATCGTTTCGACGTTTGCGGGCGTGTCCACCGCGCACAATCCGGCGAACACGTGGAGAGTATCCTGGCTGAAGCGCACGCCTTGATAGTCAAAGTGGCTGGAGCGGTGGTCATCCTTGTGCCGCCCGAGGATGCGATATTCTTCGGACACGCGCACGACGTGATCGACGCCGGGCAGGCTCTTCATGTCTTCAACCGAAAGCGCCGCCGTGTTACCGATCAAATATATTTCAGTCAAGGTCTGTTCGACCCCGCGCTCCCGGTGAATGCGTAGCTCTATGTTCTGAAGGCCAGAGAGATGGCTGACCAACTGCTCGTACTCGGCACCTGCAGTGTCTATACTGGGCTTAAGGATCAGAATCATATTCGTCAGGCCAATCAGGGCTACAGTCTAGTTGCTGTTTGAAGTGTCTATCGAAGAGTAGCGCCCTAGATAGCGTACCTCTTCTGCCCGCTCGCGTATCTCATCGAGCGCGCCCCGCAACTCACTTTCACTCGTCGGGGCTTGGAGGTCAAGGTAGAAGTTATACTGCCAGGGGCGGCCTTTGATAGGCCGGCTCTCAATCCTCAGCAGATCAATGCCCCGCCGAACGAAAGGTCTGAGCGCGTCGTGCAGCGCTCCCGGCCGGTGCGCCAATCTAACCACGAGGGAAATCTTATTGCCCCGATCTGACGCGTCCGGGGTTGGGGCAAGGAGGGCGAACCGGGTGTAGTTCTCGCTATGGTCTTCCAGTTGCTCGCGCAGTATCACCCCTCCGTAGATATCTGCCGCGCGCCTTCCGGCAATGGCCGCCTTCGCCGTGTCGCCGCTTTCGACCACGCGGCGCACACTGCCCGCGGTGTCGTCCGTCGCCACCCGGTTGAGATGCGGGTGCGCGGCGAAGAAGCGCTCGCACTGCGCCAGCGCCACCGGATGCGATTCCACAGTTTCGATGGTCTCAAGTGATGCTCCCCGGCAGCCAATTAAGAAGTGTGAGATCGGCCAGATTATTTCAGCCACAATACTCAATGAGCTTTCCAGCAGCAGGTCATAGCAACGGTGAACCGATCCCATGAGGCTATTTTCAAGCGGAGTCAGAATGTAGTCTGCGCCCCCTTCATCAATAGCCGTAAAAAGATCTTCAAATGTCGGGCGTGGCACGGGTTTACAGGTTTCACCTAAAAGCTCTATGGCGGCTGCTTCACTGAACGCCCCGCGCTCTCCTTGAAACGCCACCCGCGCTTCGCCTACCAGGTGTGTGAGCTGCACAGCAGCGCCACCGGCGTCGGCTGCGGGCGAGTGGAATGCGCGCAGTTGAACGTGTAAGCATTCGTCAATGATGCGCTGAAAGATGTTGGTGACATTCTGCTCGTCTAAGGGGCCGGGATTCTGGTGGCATAATCTCGTCAGCACCTCACGCTCTCGATGATGGTCGCAAAGCGATGTATCACCCTGCCGCTTGACCGCGCCTACTTTTAGGGCCAGCTCGGCCCGGTTATTCAACAGTCGCAGCAGTTCATCGTCAATGGTATCTATCGCCGCTCGCGGATTATCTGTTGTTTCCTTCATCCATGCGCCCCTTCCCCAAAATACCGTGCAACGTTCATCAACGCGCCAACTCTAGCGATTCAGCCCCTGCGTCTTAAGATGGGTTATCATAAACGAACGGTTCACACCTCCGTATCTGGCCAACTATAGGCACACAAAACGGGCAGCCCTAAATTAAGACTGCCCGTAAGTGTCTGTTATTGAATGACTGGGAGGCAGGGACTCGAACCCCGATAGCCAGATCCAGAGTCTGGAGTCCTACCATTGGACGACCTCCCACCAAGCGTCAGAGGAATTTACGAAGCACGCGGCTGATTGTCAACCGCACTACAGGCAGTGAGTTGTCTTATCTGCGTCGTATACAGGAAGTATGAGACTTGGTGCGAAAACCCGAAGGCGTCAAGCAGGTAATGCGGCACTTGCTTGACGCCCCCGGTTTTACGTTAGACAGCACCTAAGTTTTCACTTGAACTTTCTTTTCCTCGTCGGCGAAGACCTTGATGTGCGTGCCCGATTTGACCTTGGCATTCTTGCCGTGCTTCAGGAAGCCGAGCGGGCCGAACAGGATGACGAGTGCGACGGTCGTGCCGGTCTTATCGTCGCCTTCCTTGCCTTTCGAGGAGCGCAGTTTGAGTTTCTGCCCATCCACAGTGGTGGTGGACTCGACGCGAATGCCAAGTTGCCCGCCCCTGCCCATCATGCCAGCCTTCTTCGCGTTTGAGACGACGCCTTTGACGAGCGTGCCAGCGGTGACGACAGTTTGCCCGTTCACCTTCAAGTCTTCGACGACTTTAAAGGATAGCGGGTCACCTTCCGCCGCGGTCTTGCTGGAGATTTCTTCGGTCGTCTCGACCTCAAACTCTGCGCCATCCGGCAATACGACTTCTTTGGAAGCCTGCGGCGCGGGCGCGGCGGCGAGCGCTGGCAAGATGGAGGGGGCAAGTAAGACGAAAGTCAGCGATACGGCAAGCGCTTTGCCACACTGGAGGAGTTTCATTGAGGGATTCCTTTCTACTGCGTGGTTGGGTTGATGAGGTCGACAGACGGATTAATGTCTGCCACCTTTTGAAGGTACGCTGGCCGGGCGGCCAGCACCTTCGGTTGCGTTTCGGGTCGGGTGTGCGCGAAGCGGGGTGGTGTTTAGGCGCATGAACACCGCACACCCTCCCAACTCTGCTTTAGGAAACTGCGGTTACTTCTTCCTCTTCGACGAGGTACGGCGTGATCTGATGGAGTTGACCAGCGTCCTCCGCGAGAATCTGTTGCACGATGGGCAGGCTGAGCGTGCGCGCCTTCTGGATGCCGGGCACGGGCTTGCCTTTGGCGTAGACCGCGTGGCGACCGTGCTCCTCATACCATTCGCCGAGGCTCGCCGTCTTGTGCATGTTCTCGATGATCTGCCGCCAGCCGACGCCCGTGTTGTAGGCGCAGAAACTGATCTCGCCTTCCTGTGTGCCGTACGGGATAACGCACATCTCAGTGCGGCGGAAGTCGTAGTTGAACAAATCCTGGAACCACATGCCCTCGACGCAGAGCACGCGCCACTTGTCTGCGGGGTCTTCCGCGCCGGCGACTTGCGCCTTCATGCGGTCGTTGCGATCCGAGTTCGAGTTCGTCGAAGACGGCTTGAACAGGTTGATGAT
>JBBRYU010000105.1:0-13458 GCA_038237345.1 Pyrinomonadales bacterium | reverse complement strand
GGGTTGCTCGACGAGACGCCACTCGTCGAGCAACTCATCTCGGAGTTGCCCACCATCGCGGACATGGAACTGTTGGCGACGCGCGAGGGGTTGGACGAGGTGCAGACGTGGACGAACAGAGAGGAATTCACCTACCCTTCGGGCGCGGGGTTTTTGAGCGCGCCGCTCGTCAAAAATTTTCTCTTGCAGAACTGGCTCGCACCGTTGGCGGATGAGACTGAACATGAGCGCGTGCTGGCGGAGGTCGAACGCATCGTTGATGACGAGCGGCACGAGGGCGAATTCGCGCTCTCGCTCAAGGCAACGCTCGTCGTCGGGCAGAAAGGCAGTTAAAGTGAGCCTTTCGCTGATGCGGATGTGGAAGACGGCGGCGATTACGAGTTTTCTTCGATCAGCCTTGGCATGTTTTCGTGCCCCCGGTGTGCCGGCTCGCGCGGCCTGAAAACTTAGGAGAAACAAGATGCTTTCAAGCAAGCGCGCTATCGTGATCGTCCTCGCCCTGCTGTCGCTCACCGGCCTCGCCGGCGCGCAGAAACGGCGTAAAACCGCAACGGTCGCGCCCAGGCCGCCGACGGTTAACCTTACCTCAGACACCACCAGTGTCACGCTCTGCGCCCGCGAGGCCGAAAACTCGGCGCGCGTGCATCTGACCGCCAACGCAAGCTCGCCCGATGGACTGCCGCTGCGCTACACGTGGAAGACGACGGGCGGGCGCATTGATAGCGCCGGCGCGAATCCGGTCTGGGATTTGACGGGCGTCGCACCCGGCACATACATCGCATCGGTTGACGTGACCACCGGCGACGCGCGCTGCATGGCCTTCGCCACCGTGCCGGTCGCCGTTATCGCATGCCCGCCGCTCCGCGAGATTTGCCCGAACATCTCGATCTCGTGCCCCGATGCCGTGACGATGGGCACGCCGCTCACCTTCGCGGCCGACGTGAACGGCGGCACGTTGGGCGCGCACCCCGTCTATCAGTGGACAGTCACGGCAGGCACGATCACGAGCGGGCAAGGCACGCCCACCATTACTGTCTCGACAGCGGGCTTGGGTGGACAAGAGGTGCGGGCCAGTCTAACCGTGAACGGCTATGGCGGGTTGAACTGTGCCTCCTCCTGCGCGACGTCGATCCGGGCTGAACGCATCATGCCGCGCAAATTCGACGAGCTACCCTCACTGACGCGCGATGACGAAAAGGCCCGGCTCGATATCTTCGCGGCCGAGTTGCAGAGCGATCCGCGTGCGTCAGGTTATATCATCGCTGTGGGCGGCAAGCCGGGTGAGGCACAGACGCATGCCCGCAACGCGAAACTCTATCTGATCAATTCACGCGGCTTGGATGCGAATCGCATCGTGACCTTGCAGGGTCGGCCCGGTGGTGGTTTGCGGATGGAGTTATGGCTCGTGCCGGCCGGCGCGGAAACGCCGACCGTACCTTAAAGTGGTTTAGTTGAACCTGTCGGCGAGTACTCGCCGGAGGTAGACACACGAAGGCGGCGCGAATAGATCGCGCCGCCTTCGTGTTGTGCGCAAACTTTATGCGGGCGGGTTAGACTTCTCAGCTTCACGCTGGCGTGCGGCGCGGCGCCGCGCTTCCTCGAACAATGCTTCGTCGTCAACGGCGGCCAACTCCGCCGCGGGCGCAGCGACCTCGCCCTTGTGCAACTGCTTGCGTTGCGCTTCCGCTTCCGCATCATCTATCCCTTCGCGGAATGCGCGCTTGCTCTGCCCCAGCGCCTTGGCCAGTTGCGGCAGGCGGCTCGCGCCGAACAGCAAGAACACGATCAAGAGGATGATGACCAGTTCCTGTGTGCCTAAGCCAAAAGCTAATATTGATCCATTCATCATTTGAAGACCTTCACCTTGCCTGAGCCGGCAGCCGTAAGCGTTAGTCTGCGGCTTCGCTGCTCGATTCAAAGAAGAGATATTTGCGCCACGTCTCGTCGGCGCGGCCCAGATAGCGCATGATCTGGCGATTGACGTGCAACGAAAAACCACGCGGGCGGCGCACAAGATGCATCCCCGCTTCTTCGGGTGTGCGACTACCCTTGCGATGATTGCAGCGTTTACAACACGCGACCAGATTATCCCACGTACTTTCGCCACCCCGCGAACGCGGGAACACGTGATCGAGCGTCAACTCGGACGGCGGCAGATGCTTACCGCAATACTGACAGGTCGAGTGGTCGCGCAGCAATATGTTCTTGCGCGAGAGCGAGCGATGCTTGAACGGGATGTGTATGTACTCGGTCAGGCGAATGACGGAGGGCGCGTGCATCGTCACCTTCGCGGAATGGAGCATGTGCCCGTTGTGCTCCTCCATGCGCGCCGCGCCTTTGAAGATCAACACCACCGCGCGCCGCTCATTACACACGTTGATCGGCTCGAAAGAGGCATTTAAGACTAAGACACGTCCAGTCATCTTACTAACAAATACTACAGTGACGAGTGACGAGTGACAAGCGACGAGCCAAAACAAGGCTTTAACTTATCACTCGCCACTTGTCACTCGTCACTATTTTTGAAGCGGTCGGTGGCGGCGACGAGCGCACTGCGGATGCCGGGTTCAAGCGCCGAGTGGCCTGCGTCGGCGATGATCTGGAAGTCGGCTTCGGGCCAAGCGCGATGCAATTCCCACGCGCTCATGAGCGGACAGACCACGTCGTAGCGCCCCTGCACGATGACGCACGGGATGTGGCGGATCGTGTCGACGTGCTCGATCAACCAGTTGTCGGTCTCGAAGAAGGCGTTGTTAACGAAGTAGTGACACTCGATGCGCGCGAAGGCAAGTGCGAACTCGTCTTTGGCGTAATGCTCGATGAAGGTCGGATCGGGGAAGAGCTTCGAGGTGCTGCCCTCCCAGAGGCTCCACGCGCGGGCGGCTGCAAGCCGCGTCGCCGCGTCCTCACTCGTCAAACGCCGATGATACGCGCGCAGCAGATCGCCGCGCTCTGCTTCCGGGATTGCCGCCAGATATTGCTCCCACACGTCGGGAAAGATCGCGCTCGCGCCCGCCTGATAGAACCAGCTAATCTCCTGCGGACGACACAGAAAGATGCCGCGCAAGACGAGCGAGCGGACACGGTCGGGATACGTCTCGGCATAAGCGAGCGCGAGGGTACTGCCCCATGAACCGCCGAACACGTGCCAACGCTCAATTCCGAGATGCTCGCGCAGACGCTCCATGTCGGCGACCAGATGCCACGTCGTATTCTCTTCCAGACTTGCGTGCGGCGTGCTCCTGCCCGACCCGCGCTGATCAAACAACACGATGCGATAGGCTGTGGGATCGAAGAAGCGGCGGTAGTCCGGCACAGTGCCGCCGCCGGGGCCGCCGTGCAGAAAGACGACGGGCTGGCCCGCGGGCTCGCCGCTCTGTTCATAGTAAAGGGTATGCACGGCTGAGACGGGCAGCATGCCTTGATCGTAGGCCTCAATCGGAGGATAGAGATCGCTCATAGACATATCATACAGAGGTCAGAGGTTGGAGGCTAGAGGTCAGATATGTCCAAAGTCCAATATCTAAAGTCTAATGCCTGAAGCCAATCTTAGACTTTAGCCTTTGGACATTAGACTTTGAACCTTACGCCCGCGCCACAGTCAGCACCAGCACTTCGCTTGCGCCAGCTTCCTTGAGCGTCTCGGCGCAGGCGGAAGCCGTTGCGCCGGTCGTGAACACATCGTCCACAAGCAGGATGCACTCGCCACTGATAAGACGCGGGTGGATGACTTGGAAAGCGGCTGCGACCGTCTCACGCCGGGCGTGGGCGTCCATGCCGGCGCGGTGCTGTGTGGTGTGCGTTGTGCGCACGAGACTCCATTCGTCAAGCGGCAGGTTTGTCCGTTGCGCTAGCGCACGCGCGAGCAGCGCGGCCTGATTGAAACCGCGCTCGCGTTCGCGCGCCGCGTGGAGCGGCACGGGTATGATACGCGTTGCGTCTGCAAGGGGCGGGCGGCTTAGCGCGGCGCACAGCAAATCGGTCAGCCGCGCGCCGACGTGCGGCATACGCTTCAAGCTGAGCACCGCCGCGCGCAACGCGCCTTCGTATGCGCCGACGGCCCGCGCCGCCGTAAAGCCTTCTGCGTCGCAGCGCCGGCAACGCACGCCCTCCCGTTGCGCGCCCGTCACCTCCGCAAACGCCAACGTGCCACACTTCCAGCAACAGGTCTCATCGCCCGTGAAGATGCGCGCCGCCTGCCAGCACGTCGCACAGGCCGGCGCATCCGCGCGTCGTTCGACGTGCGCCACAGCGCACGCCGCGCATGCCATCGGATAGACGAGTGCGAGCGTCGCGTCGTATAGCGCATCAAGTTGGCGCACAAATTTCATCTGGTGAGGTCTTGATATTAATTGCGATTGCGTTCCGCATGAGATCATACACGAAAAACGGCCGGCGATCTCGAATCATTCGAGATCGCCGGCCGTTGCAAATTCAGCGCAGAGCGCGCAGGTCAATTACTTCGGGTTAAGACGTTATTCCTCGTCCACGTTCAGCAGGCCACGCTCCTGCAAATCCTGACACTTGAGACAGTAGCGCGCCCACGGCACGGCTTCGAGCCGCTTCTCCTGCACCGACTCGCCGCAGTTAATGCACTCGCCGTACTCGCCCGCTTCGATCCGCCCCAGCGCCTCGTCAATCAGTTCAAGCAGTTTGCGGTCGTTCGCCGACATAGAGATCAGCAACTCTTTGGTGTAAGCGTTCGCGGCCATGTCCGCCGGGTCTTGCGTCGCTTCGAGGTCGCGCTCGCGGCTCGACATCTCCGCCTCCGTCACCTGCCGGAACAGCCCCTCGCGCCGCGCCAGCAAACGGTCACGGTAAGTTTTAGTTTTTCTTTTATCCATCTTCGCCCTCTCGCCCTACTTGTCCTATCAATATGATCGCTGCGGGAGCGGTCAGCTAATGACTCTCTACTCATGATTGCATCGGTTCACTTCTGATACGGCAACCCGCGCGTGATCGTATATGCGCGATAAAGTTGTTCGACCAAGAGCACCCGCGCTAATTCGTGCGTCAACGTCAAACGCGACAAAGACCAGCGCACGTCCGCCCGCGCTTTCAATTCCGGCCCGACGCCGAGATGACCGCCGATGATAAACGCGATCTCTTTCAACCCGCGCACCTGCCAGCGTTCAACTTCCGCCGCCAACTCCGGCGAACTCCATTCGCGCCCTGCGACATCGAGTAGCACTGTCAACACATCCGGTCGTAGCGCGTCGGCGATCCGCTTGCTCTCTTCCGCCAGCACCGCCCGCTCGTCCTTGTTTGCGCTCTCACGCAACTCCATCACTTCGCAGCGCGTAAAGCGCGCGAGCCGGCCCAAATAATCGTCCACGAGCGCGCGTATATGCTCGTTGCGCGTCTTGCCGATCCAGACGAGCCGCAGCCGCATCGCTCAAACCTCCAACCGGTAACGCGCGATCTTCTCGTAGAGGTTCTTGCGGCTGATGCCCAACGCGCGGGCCGCCGCCGATTTATTGCCGCGCGTCGCCGCCAACGTCTCGGCGATATACTCGGCTTCAAGCTCCGCCAACGTCGGCCGGCGCGCACGACGCAGATGCAACGCGGCAGCGACGCGCACCGACTCCGGCAGCGCGCTCGCCTCGACACGCTCGCCTTCGCCCACGATCACGGCCCGTTCTAAGACGTGCGCTAACTCGCGAACGTTGCCGGGCCATTCATAGCTTTCAAGCAATTCGAGCGCGCCCGCGCCCAGTTGTCGCGCCCGTCGCCCATGCTTTGCCGCGTAGGTTCTTAAAAACTGCCGCGCCAGCGCGCCCAAGTCTTCCGGTCGCTCTCTGAGCGGCGGCACGTGTATGCGCACGACGTTCAAGCGGTAGAAGAGATCGGCCCGAAATGCTTTGCGCCGCACGGCGTCGTCCAAATCAACATTCGTCAGCGCGATGAGCCGCGCGTCCACGCGCACTGTGCGCCGCCCGCCGAGCCGTTCAAACTCGCGCCGCTCGATCACGCGCAAGAGTTTCGCCTGCGCATCGGTCGAAAGATGCGCGATCTCGTCCAGCACGAGCGTGCCCTTGTGCGCCGCTTCAAGCCGGCCCGGCTTCGCCTGCGTCGCGCCGGTGAACGCGCCGCGCTCGTAGCCGAACAACTCGGCTTCCAGCAACTCGCTCGGCAGCGCCGCACAGTCAATCTTGACGTAAGCGGCGGCGGCGCGGCGCGACTGCCGGTGGATGAAGAGCGCGAGCGCGTCCTTGCCCGCGCCGGACTCGCCCGTGACGAGCACGTTGGCATCCGTCTGTGCGACGCGGCCCGCGAGTCGCACCGCCTCGCGCATCGCCGGGGATTGCGCGACCAACTCGCTCACGATTCTTGTCTCAAAGAACTGTCGGCCTCGCCGCGCAACTCTGGCGGCAACTCAATGCGCGCCGCGTCGCGCCACAAACGCTCGAGATCGTAAAAACGCCGCGCTTTGTCTTCAAAGATGTGGACGATGAAATCGCCGTAATCGAGCAACACCCATTCGGCCGTCTTATAACCCTCGATGCGCGCCGGCCGCTCTCCCGCCTGCTTCAGACGCTGCACAATCTCGTCGGCGATAGCCTGCACCTGTCGCTGATTCGTGCCGTTCGTGATCAGAAAGAAATCGGTGAAGCCGCCGATGCTGCTCAGGTCAAGCACGACGGGCGCAACCGCCTTCTTATCGCTCGCGGCGTGCAACGCTGTCTTGATGCTCGGCGTGAGCGCGCGGGCCGCGCTCGCCGGCACAGGTGCGGACTGTTTGACCTGTTCCACCTCGACGCGCGCCTTATTCATCTGCGTGCGCCGTGTGCCTTTCGGCGTTGTCTCGTTCACTGTCATGCGTGTCCTTGTAAATCCTGTATTTCTTAATGTAGTCCGCGACCGAAGGCGGCACAGCCCAACTCGTATCGGTCTCCGCCGCAGCCGCGCGGGCGACTTGTCTGATCGCCGTTGCCGACACTTCCGCGAACACCGCGTCGGTGAAATAGATGTGCGGCTCATCTGCCAGCGCGAGCGCGGCCGTCACTTCAACGCCCGTTTGCCCACGCAGGTCAACGACGCGGCAGCGCACATCGGCGGTTACGTGCGTCGTCGCGAGCGCGTAACCGGGGCGCGTCATCACGATCTGATCGGTCAACGTGAGCAGCCGCTCCCATTCGCGCCACGAAGTGATGTCGGCCCAAGAGTCCGCGCCCATCACGAAATATAGTCGCGCGCGCGCGCCTAACTCAGTACGCAAACGCGCCAGCGTCTCAACCGTGTACGGCCGCTCCGGCGCGTCCAATTCGATGGTCGAAATCTTCAGGCGCAACTCGTCCTGCGTCGCCAGCGTAAGCATAGCGTAGCGATGTAGGGGCGATGTGGGCCGGCGTGCGCCCATGCGCTTGTGCGGCGCAACGTAGGCCGGGATGAAAAGAACTTCATCGAGCGCGAACAATTCCAGCAACGATCGCGCGACCGCGATGTGCCCGCCATGCACCGGATCGAACGTCCCACCGTACAGACCTACCCGCCGCTGCTTCATGACGTGCGCGTGCCTCGACCGTACCGACAATTTACTCGCAAGCGCGAGCGCAAACGACAATCAGTTTGCCTGTCCGACGCTGTACGGTTGCATCTCGTCCACGCTCTCTGCCTGCGCCGTCTCATCATACGCCAATGCGTCGAGCGCACGCGCCGTAGCTTGCACAAGTTCGCGCACGCCCCGGTTGGCAACAGCAGAGATCGCATAGAACTGATGCCCGTCGCGTTCGGCCCGCTCGCGCAGGCGCGCCAACCGCTCCGGCTCGTCGAGCGCGTCAATCTTCGTGCCAACGACGATCTGCGGTCGCTCGGCTAGGCGCGCATCGTAGGCGCGCAACTCGTGGTTAATCTTCTCGTAATCCTCAACCGGATCGCGCTCTTCCAGCGATGAGAGATCGACGAGATGCAAGAGCAATTTCGTCCGCTCGACGTGGCGCAGGAAACGATCACCCAGCCCCGCGCCTTCGTGCGCGCCTTCGATCAAACCGGGGATGTCCGCGATGACGAACGTGCGATAGTCGCCGAGATCGACCACGCCCAAGTGCGGCTCAAGCGTCGTAAACGGATAGTCGGCGATCTTCGGTTTCGCGGCTGAGACGGTTGAGATGAGCGTAGACTTACCCGCGTTGGGAAAACCAACTAACGCCACGTCAGCGATCAACTTCAACTCAAGTTGCAATTCGTACTCATCGCCGGGACTGCCTTCCTGATGATAGCGCGGCGCGCGATTGGTCGAAGTGGCGAAGTGCGAGTTGCCGAAGCCGCCGCGCCCGCCCTTCGCTGCCAGCCAACGCTGCGCGTCCGCAGTCAGATCAGCCAACTGCTCGCCCGTCGCCGGATCAAAGACCTGCGTGCCCACGGGCACACGCACCTCTGTGTCTCCGCCTTCGCGCCCAGACCTGTTCGAGCCTTCGCCGTGCCGGCCGCGGTCGGCCGTATGCTCCGGGTTGTAGCGCAGATGCAGCAGCGTGTTGAGCGAATCATCGGCGATGAGCCACACGTCGCCGCCCTTGCCGCCCTCGCCGCCCGACGGGCCGCCGCGCGGCACGAACTTCTCGCGCCGGAAGGCGGTCACGCCGTTGCCGCCATGCCCGCCCCGCACACGTATTTTGACGCGATCAAGAAACACAACGAATCAATCAAACAAAATCGAAGCGACGCCCATCGCATGGCCTCGTTTGGGGCAAGCGCGGGCGTCGCGGTCAAAACTCATACGGGCTTCTAGTCCACAACTTATGCGGCAACTGCTGGCGCTGCCTCCTGCGCGGCCGCTTCCGGATAGACACTGATGTACTTGCCCTGCCGGCCCTTGTCCTCGAACTTCACGACGCCGGTGATGAGCGCAAACAACGTGTCGTCCTTGCCGCGCCCGACGTTCTTACCCGGCTTCCATTTCGTGCCGCGCTGCCGCGCGAGAATGTTCCCGCCCAGCACGCGCTCGCCGCCGAATTTCTTCAAGCCCAACCGCTGCGAATTCGAGTCGCGCCCATTGCGCGAAGAACCTACGCCTTTTTTATGTGCCATGACGAAACCTCAATGATTGCTCCATTGTTTCATTGAATCAATGAACAAATGAAGCAATGTTTAAATCTACCCGATTGAATCGATTTTCACCGTCGTGTAGCCCTGCCGGTGGCCCTGTTTGCGCTTGTACTGCTTGCGCCGCTTCTTCTTAAACACGATGATCTTGTCGTCGCGGCCATGATCGATGATTGTGCCCGCGACCCGCGCGCCTTCGACAATCGGCGCGCCGACGCGCGGCCCGCCATCCCCCCCGCCAACCGCGAGGACTTCAAATTCGACCGTCTCGCCGGCTTCATTGTGGAGCGCGGGCAAGCGCACGCTCGCGCCTTCTTCGACGCGAAATTGCTTGCCGCCTGTGCGTATGATTGCATAAGCCATGACTACTCTCCTCAGACGCGAAAATCCCCTGCGGGAAAGTCGTAAATTATAAGGGCCGCTCCGCACAGCGTCAAACGAGCTTAGCCGTTTTAACGGAGATGTTTAGCGCCGGAGACTATTGCCTGCTACTCGGCCTTTGCGGCGCGTCCCTTCGCCCCACTGTGGTGTGCCAGAAACCGCTCCATGAACTTCGTCGTGTAGTTGCCGGCCTGAAAATCCGGATCGTCCATGATCTTCATGTGCAGCGGCACAGTCGTCTTGATGCCTTCGACCACCATCGCTTCGAGCGCGCGGCGCATGCGCGCAATCGCCAACTCGCGCGTGCGCGCGTGGACGATCAACTTGGCGATCATCGAATCATAATAGGGCGGCACAAAGTAGCCGGGATAGACGGCCGTGTCGATGCGCACGCCGGGGCCGCCCGGAATATTGAAGGCCGTGATCAAACCGGGCGACGGCGCGAACGTCTCCGGGTCTTCGGCGTTGATGCGACACTCGATGGCGTGCCCCGCGAAGATCACGTCCTTCTGTTCGTAGGCCAACTCCTCGCCCTCAGCCACGCGAATCTGATTGCGCACGATGTCCGCCAGCGTGACCAATTCCGTCACCGGATGCTCGACCTGCACGCGCGTGTTCATCTCCATGAAGTAGAACCGCCCGTCCTCGTCCAGCAAAAACTCAATTGTGCCCGCGTTCGAGTAACCGACCCGCTTGCACGCCTCGACCGCGACCGTGCCCATCTGCGCACGCAACTCCGGTGTCATCACTGGCGATAGCGCTTCTTCTAAAAGTTTTTGATGTCGTCGCTGAATTGAACAGTCGCGCTCGCCCAAGTGAACGCAGTGGCCGAACTCGTCGGCCATCACCTGAATCTCGATGTGGCGCGGGCGTTCGATGTAACGCTCGATGTACACGTCGCCGTTTCTGAACGCCGCCTGCGCTTCACGCGAAGCAGTCTCCAGCGCCGGCCCTAGGGCCGCTTCGCTACGCACGATACGCATGCCGCGCCCGCCGCCGCCCGCCGCCGCCTTGATAATGACGGGGAAACCGATCTCGCGCGCGAGTTGCAGCGCCTCTTCTTCAGTTTCAAGCGGGTCGGGACTGCCGGGCAGGATGGGCACGCCCGCCGCTTTCATCGCGCGCCGTGCTTCCACCTTGTCGCCCATCAACTTGATGACTGACGAGCGCGGGCCGATGAACTTGATGTTGCACGCCTCGCAAATCTCCGCGAACTGCGGCGACTCCGCGAGAAAACCATAGCCCGGATGAATCGCGTCCACGTTTGCGATCTCAGCCGCGCTGATGACGGCCGGGATGTTCAAATAACTTTGCGCCGAGGGCGCAGGCCCGATGCAGATCGATTCGTCAGCGAAGCGCACGTGCAGCGAATCTCTATCCGCCTCGCTATGCACCGTCACGGTGCGAATACCCATCTCCTTGCACGCCCAGATGATGCGACACGCGATCTCGCCGCGATTCGCGATCAGGATTTTTCTAAACTTGCGCGGAGCTATAGGCATTGTTAGCTATTAGCTGTTAGCTGTTAGCTGTTAGCTTCAAGCAACGAGCTAAAAGCTAATCGCTAACGGCTATTTCATTTTTTGATTCCAAACAATGCCTGCCCGTACTCGACGGGCTGGCCGTTCTCGACGTAAATCTTTTCGACCGTGCCGCTGACCTCAGCCTGTATCTCGTTCATCAGCTTCATCGCCTCGATGATGCAGACGACTGTGTCCGGCTCGACGTGGCTGCCGACGCGGACGAACGACTCGGCAGTCGGCGACGGCGAACGATAGAACGTGCCGACGATGGGCGAAGTGATCTTGTGCAACTCTTCGTCCGCGTTCGCCGCGCTCGTGGTGGATTCCGCCCCGGCAGATGCAGGCGTTGCCGATGTGGGCGTGCTGCCTGTCGTAGTTGGTGGCGGCGCAACCGGCGTGATTGTCGGCGGCACGAACGGCTGCGCACTCGTGTGCGCTGGCGGCAGCAACGCTGCTTGCCGACTGATGCGCAGATGGAAGCCTTCGCGCTCAATCTCAAATTCGGTGAAGCCCTGTTCGATCATCAACTCGGATAGTTCGCGCAGTTCGTCCAGATTCAACTCACGCTCCAACTGTCGCGGCTGCAACTCACGTCCCTCGCCGCCACCGCCACTACTGCGATGCCGCCGTCGCGTATGACGTGGGCCGCGACCTTGTGCGTTTGCGCTGCCGCCCGCGCTCTCTGTCGAACCGCCACTCTCGCTTGCGTTGCCCACACGCGGCTGTGCCGGTTGCGGTTTAGGGTCGCGCGCGGGCGCGCTGGCCGTTGCCGTCGTCTCTGGTCTGTCTTGATTGCTCATCTGTTCTCGCGCCTCCGCACGGATCAGTTTATAGACTCGCATCGCCGTCCTAACATCTGGCCACAAAAGCAAGACCCCCGGCCCGGTTTCTTCAGTCTCCGTGGCGGGGGCTGCGGGGCTAAACATGACGAACCGGCGCGCGCAAAACGCTCACAGGCGCCGCGCACCGGCTCAGTGCTGCTTACGACTAATCAGACTCTTGCTCGGCGGCCGTGGATTCGGTTTTCTTCGCGCGCCGGCCACCCTGCGATGCCTTGTCCGCATCCTTCGGTTCAGTGACACGCCCGCGCCCACGCGCCTCGGTCGTCTCTTCCTTCTCAAACGTGCGGTCAGCTTTGCGCCCGCCGCGCCGGCCGCCTGCGGCCTCGCCCGACTTGGAAGCCCGCGCGCTCTTCTGCTTGCCCGCGCCCGCTGACTTCGCGCGCTTCGTCGCTTGCGTGGCCGCTTCGCGCTCGCGCGGATTGTCCACCAACTCGATGATGGCCAACTCGGCGTTGTCGCCATCGCGGCGGCCCAATTTGATGATGCGCGTATAGCCGCCCGCGCGATCCTTATAACGCTCGCCCAGTTCATCGAACAGACGCTTGACGGCGGCGACGCCGGCCGTGCGCGGTGCTTGTGGCTGATTGCGCCGACCCGTCAAGACCGCATGCCCTTGATTGCCTGCGTGGAAGAAAGCGGCGGCTTGGCGGCGCAGGTGGACTGACTGCGCGGCCGTGTCGTCCCCCGTCAGATGCTGCGCGCGGCGCGAGAGCGTGATGACACGCTCGACGAACGGGCGCAGTTCTTTCGCCTTCGGCAACGTGGTCACGATCTGCTCGTTGCGCGCGTTAATCAGCGAGGTCGCCAGATTACGCAGCATCGACATACGATGCTCCGACGTGCGCCCCAGCTTGCGATGTGCTTTCAGATGTCGCATGAAATTTAAACCTTTGGTCAGCTATTAGCGATTAGCTCTGGTCTGTAATTAAAGCTAACAGCTAATCGCTATTCTTCTTCGTCGTCCGCGTACTCGCTCAAGTCTATGTCGCCGCCGCCCGTGCCGGGGATCGGATTGCCCTGCTCGTCGAACTCCATGCCGAAATCGAGGCCCATGCCGTGCAGGATGTCCTTGATCTCGTTCAGCGACTTCTTGCCGAAGTTCTTTGTCGCCAGCATCTCGCGCTCGCTCCGTTGTACGAGATCGCGGATGGTGCGGATGTTCGCGTTCTTCAGGCAATTGTAGGAGCGCACAGACAATTCAAGCTCGTCCACCGAACGATCCAACAGATCGTTGCGCGGCAACGGCTGCCGCTCAATGCCGACGTAGGCGGCCTCGTCCGTGTCTTCCTCGAAGTTGATAAAGATCGTCATGTGATCCTTGATCAACTTCGCGGCCAGACCGATGGCGTCGTCCGGTTTGACCGAGCCGTCCGTCCACACTTCAATCGTCAACTTGTCGAACTCGGTGTTCTGCCCCAGCCGCGCCGCTTCGACCGTATAGTTAACCTTCTTGACGGGCGTATGCACCGAGTCAATCGGGATGTAGCCGAGCGACAGGTCTTCGTCGAAGTTGCGATCCGCCGGCGTGTAGCCGCGCCCGCGCTTCAAACGCATCTCGACGTTCAGCGAGCCGCCTTCGCTGACGGTGGCGAGGTAGACGTTCGGATCGAGAATGTCCACGTCGCCGTCATGCTCGATGTCGCCGGAGAGGACTTCGCCCGCACCCGTCT
>JBBRYU010000104.1:0-13534 GCA_038237345.1 Pyrinomonadales bacterium | reverse complement strand
GAATGTTTACCTCTCCACCTGATACTGCGACGAGGTCGCGACAAGATAGATCGCCATGCGCGTGCGCTTGAGCGGGTCGGTGATCGACGTGAGCGCTTGCACGATGGAGGCGTTCATTGCCGCCGACATCGTGCCGTGCATCAACTGCGCGTTGAGCGCGTCAACGAGTTGCTGCGGATTGCCGGCGAGCGCCTGCAACGCCGCCACGTCGATCTTCGTGCCGTTCGGCGCGTTGCCGTTGACCGTGATGCCGACGTAGAGGAGCGTGCTGATGAAGTTCGCGCGGCGCAAGCTGGTTGTCGCCGACAGGATGCCGAACTCCGGCCCCGTCAGATTAGTGCCCGGCACGTTGTAGTCGGCCGGGAAGTAGCTGAAGACCGTAGGCGGCCGCAGCACGTCCTGATCGAGCGTAAGCGCGTTCGGCGCGAGATAGCCGTCGCTGTTCTGTGTGCGGTCGAACGACTTCGCATCGTAAGCGCGCAGCATGTTCGCGATCAGTTGCACAGGCTCGCGCAGATGACCATAGTTCGGGTCGGTCTTCGCATCGCCACGCGCTTCGGGGTCGAGCAAGATGGCGCGCACAACCGCTTTCAAGTCTCCGCGCACGCCTTGCCCGTTGTTATTGAAGACGGCGGCCACGCGCGCCACGTAAGCGGGACTGGGATTGCTCGTCACCAACTGCTGGATGAGTTGTTTGCTGATGAACGGCCCGACGTTCGGATGGTTGAAGATGTTGTCGAGCGCCGCGCTCAAATCCTGCGCGGAAGTCTGGTTCGCAGGCAGGCCCGAGATCGCGCCGTTATATTGCAGCAGCACCTTCGGGTTCTTATCGTGATTGTTCTCGTTGGCGACCACCATCGGACTGATGTAGTTGAACACGCCCGTCTGCGGCGGATTGAGTGGGGCCAAGTTCCAGCCGGTGAAGACGCGGGCGAAGTTGGTGATCGTCGTCTGATCGTAAGTGGGGATGCGATTCCCTTGCGCATCGAGGATGGGCGTGCCGTCCGGGTTCAACTGATCAAGACCGACGGAGAAAAGTTGCAGAATCTCGCGGGCATAGTTCTCGTTCGGCTGCGTCTTCGAGTTGCCGCGCATATCGAGGTATTCGCCCATCGCGGGATTGAGCGTCACGTCGGTGAGCAACTGGCGGAAGTTGCCGAAGGCGTTGTTGTCGAACGTCTGCAAGTAGGGAGTCAGGTAGCTGGGAATGTTGATGTCGCGCCCAGAGACGACGATGATCTTGTGCAGCGCGAACGCGACGCGCTGGCGCACCTGATCCTGCCCATACATGGCATTCGTGAAGAACCTGCGCTGCAAGGGATAGGTCTGATAGTTGTCGCGGTTACACGTAGCAGGCGAGCCGGTCGGGCAGCCGACGTTGTTATCGCCCGGCACGAGCGGTATGTTCGGGTAGCCGCTGATCGGCAGGTTGAACTGCTCGTTAAGATAGGCGTTGAAGCCTATCGCTTTAACGCGCGCGACTTCAGCGGGCGTCGGCCCCCAAGTCGCTTGCTCAAGAAAGCGGACGGTGTCGGCGTCGCTCGCGGAACCGGTGTAAGGGTTCGGCGTCGGCGTCGGCGTCGGCGCAGGCGGCACGGCGGGCGCGGGACTCGGCGCGGAGCCGGCGTCGTCCGCGATGCTGCCGCCGGTGTGCCCGACGCTGATGCGCACGCGCTTGCTGGCCACGCCGTGCAGGCTCAAGCGCAAGAGGATGTCGCCCACGTCGCCGATGTCGTCGCTCAGGCGAATGATGACCTGCTGCATCCCCTCGAAGCCGGGCACGGAGCGCACGTCCTCAACTTTGAACTTGTAGAAGCGGTGCGTGCTGTCCTCGCCGTCGGCGGTCAGGGCGTTCGCGCGTTCGCCGGGCAAGAGGTCGAGATTGAGGACGAAGAGGAGGACGCGCGTGCGCGTGTCCGCGCCGGCCACGAACGAGACCGTGTTGACCGGGAACGGATCGCGCAGGCGCGACAGCGATTCGAGCGCGACGGCGCGCGTGCTGGCCGCGTCGGTGATGATCACTGGCTCGCGGGTCTGCGCTACGGCAGTGCTGAGCGTGCCGCACAACAGTAGAACAGCGCAGACCGGCCAGAACCGCAATAGGTGCGCACGGGAAGAAGCTGTAGTTTCCATCGTGTTTTCAATCCCCGCCGACGCTGATAAAGCGCGGCGTCCGTCTAATGGCCGAGATGAGGCGACGCAAAATTTTTAATTTGGGGCATCCGAGGTGAGATGAAGACCACTTGCTCTCCGACCCGGGGTACATCGAATATAGCATACCGCGTCGCAAAGCCAAGTAATTTCCCATGCGCGCCCCCGCGAAGCGAAGCGGAAGAGTGGAACTCCCCTCCGGCCACCTCTGTCTGAACGAATTACCCCTTGGAAAAACTGACTAAGCGTGTAGTGCGCGGACTGCCCGGTCAACGAATCGAAGGCGGCCCAAACGACCTTTTAGACGGCTGGCAGTTGAGAAAAGCCGAAATTTCTTCCAGCGAAAATAATAATGGGGCGCGACAATGTGCAATGCCGCGCCCCGTCCCGTGCTGCTCTTACCAATTGACCGGCCTAATCCTGTCCCTTTTGCCGCAAATCTTCTTCAACCGTGCGGCGGTCACCCTCGGCCGCGCCGGGCGTGCGGCCGGGATCACCGGTCAACTCTTTTTCGCCGCCGGGCATCGTCGTGCTGTCGTGCCCGACGCGCCCCTCCTGCTCGCGCTCCTTGTCTGTCATTACGATTCGCTCCTTGCCTAGTCGCAACAAGTATTAGCCGCCTACTGCCTACAGCCTACCTTCTTCTCATTTCCCCGATGCCGCGCTGCGCCCCGAAGGCTGCCCCGTGGTTGTCGGCACTTCGCCCGCCTCCATCATTTGCTTGAAGCGACCCAAGTCTTCTGCGATCTGTTGTTCGGGGTTTTCGCCAAACAGACTGGCGACGGTCGCTCCGACAATGCCCGCCGGCGGATCGTATTTCAGCACGACGCGCACTTCCGTCCCGCGGCCATTCGCTGTAGGTTTGAAATGAACCGAGCCGGCGTTATCCACGTCCGCGCCCGCCAGCGAGCGCCACGCGATAAACTCGTTCTCCTGCTCGTTATAAACTTCCGCATCCCACTCAACCGACGTGCCCGCCGGCCCTTTCACGACCCAGTGCGAGCGTTGCGGGTCGCTCACGCGCACCTCTTCAACGTGACTCATGAAGCGCGGCAGATTCTCGAAGTTGCGCCAGAAGCGATACAACTCGGCAGGCGACTTATTGATGGTCACGCTCTTTTCGACCTTGATGCCGTGCCCGCCGCGCACGCTCACGTTCGGATTCGTGCTTGCACGATCCGCAGTGTTGAAGCCGACAGCTTCATAGAGATTGCAATGGCCGCTCACGCCGCGATAGAGCAACGCGCCGCCGAAGAGTGCGAGCGTCACGCCGCCGAGCGTGCCGCGCGTCAACCCGTAGAGCGCGAGCGCGCCGCCGCCAATCATCGAGGCCCAACGCTCCGTCTCGCCGACGTTCGTCCCGCCAATCCCTGCGGCTGGCGCTTCGCCCCGGTCAATCATTGCTTGTGTCAGTGTCGTGTCATTTACCGCCATGATATTTCTCCTTGCGAGTTGCCTGCCCAAAGTTTCGGATATGACGCGCACCAATAGCCCAGCGCTTGTCCGAAAACGACTCGTTATTTTTACGCCCGCACGAGATTAGACAAACAGCGTGCCGCGTTAAGCGGCGACGGCGGCGACATGCACCAGTCGGCGATTAACGTCCGCGTGCAACGATTCAAGTTGCCTTTGTGCTGCACTAAAGGCCGCGTGCGTCGGCGCGTGCGGCACACGATGCAGGCCGTCGGCTGCGGGCAGTAAGTCCCACAGCCCCATCTGCGTCCACTCGTGCCGGCTATGCCATTCGGGCATGCCGAGAACGGGATACAGACAGACGCCGCGCAGAGGTACGCCTTCGTGCAGCAATGCTTCGGCTTCGTTCGTCAACTCCTGCAACCACACCGGGCGCATGTCCCCCACGTGACTCGTCTCCGTGATCAAAATGTCCGCGCAGCCGTAACGCTCCCACACCGCGCGCACCAACTTGCGCAAAGGCCAACGGCGCGGATCATTGTCCTCAAGCGGCAAGCCCGCACGATGCAATTCCCATTGATTCGTCCAATAATAATTGATGCCGACGATGCCCAGATGACGCGGGCTGCCGCCGAGTTCCGGCAACAGCCGACCAGCGAGCATGTCCCAGCCTTGCATAACCGCGCCGTCGTTAAACTCGTCCGCCTCAGGCTGCAAGTCCGGTCGCTCAAGCGGTGCGACTACGCGGCACAGCGAATCAACATTGACGATGCGCGCGTCCGCGCAAGCCGCGCGAATCGCATTGATGGCCTGTACCGCGCCACGGATCAGACAGACCTTCAACTCCCACCCACGCCCATGCACGTGCGGCGCGAACAGACCGGCCTCGCCCGCCGCCCACGCGAAATACGAAGGCTCGTTGACGGGTGTGAGGTAGAGCGGGCCATCGGTGTGCGCGGTGAGAAAGCGCGTCGCGGCGTAAGCGTAGTCGGCGAAGCGGGCCGGGAAATCGGCGGAGAAGAGATCAATGTCCGGCGGGTAGCCGAAGTGAAAGAGATCGTAGATGAGTTCGATGTTGTGCCGGCGCGCGGCGTTGATGAACGGCACGACAGACGAGAAATCGTAGCGCCCGCGCACGTCCACCACGGGCCAGCGCACGGCTTCGCGCGCGGCACGAAAGCCCGCCTCGGCGAGCAGGCGATAATCCTCGTCCGCGCGCTGATCGTGCTCGGTCGCCGCGATCTGGTCAAACCATTCGCAGTGCGCGTTGTAACCTGCGGCCGACTCGAAGCCGGCGAGAAAGAAACTGCTGAACACGTCTACATGTCGCTGCCCGCCGGGAGCGCGGGCATCCTGCCTGCCAAGCATGCGATACGCATGCTCAACGGCTTCATAAACATTCAAGCTTGATCATTAAGCGCATCTTTTGTTCGCGCTGGCGCGCTCATGGCAGGCAAGATGCCTGCGCTCCCAGCCGCACGGCACGCGCTAAATCTGCTCCTTGCCGTTCGCGCCGATGATCTTCTTATAAGTCGTCAACGCCTGCGCCACCACCTGATCCTGATTGTAATACTTGTACGTCGCCAACCGGCCGACGAACCACACGCCCGGCGTCTTGTCCGCCAGCTCTTTATACTTCGCGTACAACTCTGCGTTCTCCGGACGCGGCACGGGGTAATAAGGATCACCCTCAGCGCGCGGAAACTCGTAGACAATGCTCGTCCGCTTGTGCTCTTGCCCAGTCAGATATTTGAACTCCGTGATGCGCGTATACAAATAATCGTTCGGGTAGTTCACGACCGGCGCGCTCTGATAGACCTGTGTGTCGTGCGTCTCGTGTTTGAACTCAAGCGAGCGATACGGCAGTTTGCCGAAGCGCAAATCGAAATACTCGTCCACCGGCCCCGTGTAGATCATCTCGCGGTAAGGGATGATGCGCTCCACGTCGCGATAGTCCGTGTTGAGCAGCACGTGTATGTTTGGATGAGCGAGCATGTTCTCGAACATGCGCGTGTAGCCGTGCAGCGGCATCGCCTGATACGTATCCGTGAAGTAGCGATCATCGCGGTTCGTTCTGATCGGCACACGCGCCGTCACCGATGCATCCAACTCCGACGGATCAAGTCCCCACTGCTTGCGCGTGTAGTTGCGAAAGAACTTCTCGTACAACTCGCGCCCGACGCGACTGACAACGACATCTTCGCTCGTGCGAATCTGTTCGCGCGGCTCCGCCAGCTTGGCCAGAAAATCTTCGACCTCAAACGAAGTGAGATTGACGCCGTAATAACGATTGATCGTGTCGAGGTTGATCGGGATCGGCAGCAACTGCCCGTCCACGCTCGCCAGCACGCGATGCTGATAAGCGCGCCACTCGGTGAACCGCGACAGGTAGTCGAACACGTCGCGCGAGTTGGTGTGAAAGATGTGCGGCCCGTACTTATGCACGAGCACGCCCGCATCGTTGTAGTGGTCGTAGGCGTTACCGGCGATGTGCGGCCGGCGCTCAACGATTAGCACCTTCTTGTTCGCGTCGCGCGCGAGCCGCTCCGCCAACACACTCCCGGCGTAGCCCGCGCCGACAATCAAATAATCGAACATCCGCACCGCCCTCACACCTTCTTAATCGGCCGCAGAATAAGCGTTGAGCGTGGCCGGGCGCAACGCACCTGCTCGTTGCAGCAGCGCGCTCGCGCTGTGTGCAGCCACGCGTGCAGGCTGCCGCGCAGCGACGACCTCGCCGATTAGCTCTTCCATCTGTCGCCAGGTCTTATCCCAAGAATTATGCGCCAGAAACGCATCCACGCGCGCGAGCCATTCGCTGCGCTCAACTTGCTCGTCCATACCAAGTTCGGTCGCCGCGCGGACGAATTCATCGGCCGTGTCGGCGATACGCACCAATTTCATCTCGCCGTAGGGGCGCACTACGTCGCGGATCGAGGTCGAGACGACGGGCTTGCCGGCGGCCAGATATTCAGGTGTCTTGGTCGGGCTGATGAAGCGCGTGTGCTCGTTGCGCGCGAACAGGAGCGCGGCCACGTCCCAACCGGCGATGTACGCGGGCAGTTCCTTGTACGACTTGCCGCCAAGGTAATGGATATTCGGGCGGTGCGGTAGATCGGCTTCGTCGATCTTGACGATGGGGCCAATCATGACGATCTGCCAGTCGGGGCGCGCGGCGGCGATGCCATCTAGCAACTCTATGTCGAGCCGTTCGTCCAGCACACCGAAGAAACCGAGGCGCGGATGCGGGATGCCAGCCTGATCGGCTGGCTCGGACATCAACTCGCGCGCTTGCGCAAAGTGCGCATGATCAATGCTGCTCGGAAACGCATAGACGTTCGCATGCTGCGTGCGCTTCGCTTCGTACAAACTCTGCCCGCCGGTGAAGACCAGATCGGCGCGGCTGAATAACTCCGCCTCGCGCTCGCGCAAAGCGCGCGGCGCATGTTTGAAGGCCGAGAGTTCATCCATGCAATCATAGACGATGGCGCGCGGCTTCAGGTGGCGCGTCCAGCCCAACGCCATCGGCGTGTAGTACCAGAGTACGTAGTCCGAGATCTGCTGCTCCGCGAACAAGCGTTCAATTAGTGCTTGCTGGATCGCTTCGACCGCGCCCTCCGTCGCCAAGCCTTCGGGTAAGTGCGGGACGACGACATACAGACCATCCTCACGCTGGCTAACATCCAGCCGCATCGGCCCCTGTCCATAGATCGGCTCTTCAATGAAGAAGACCCGACGCTGCTGCGCGCAACGGCTTAATAGATGCTGCGGACGTTGATAGACGAAATCCCAGCGGAGATGTGAAAGCACGATCAGGTCGGCATCGAATTCGCACGCGGCTTGTAATTGTTCCGTCAAAGTCGTACGCGTCTTGCGCGTGCGCGCCGGCAGCGTGACCACGTTCTTCAGTTCGCCCTTAACATCGCTATGTGCGAGTTGTTGCGCGGCGCGGCCGTTGCCGCCCGCCGGTCGTTCACTAATACGTTCTGGCCTTGTCATATCCCTCTCCTTGAAGTCAACTCTCTCTTCGTCCAATCATCTCGCCAATCAAACCTCTAACTTCGCGCTCCGCACCAGCGTGTGTTAATCACAAACAAAACAAAAATGAGCAGAAGCAACCGAAGTCCTAAGATGAGGAGCCTAATTTGATTCTCAGCGCATTTGCACCGTGCATGCTGAGCAAACGTTGTGCCTGCACACGCACGCCGCTTACTCCTTGCGCGCCGGCTAACTAAAGCCAGAGAAATTAAGCCTTGCGCTTTAACTGGCGGCATATAGCGGGGCAAAACCTCTTTCCAGAGATGGGAATGATTGTATGAATGTCGAACGTCGAAAGCTTCACCTGTTGTGTTTTTTAATGGGCCGCCGGCCGCTCTAATCGGGCTTGGGCGACGTTACACTGAAAGCAATTGTTTATCTCGCTAAACAACCCACGGGAAAATTTATTTAGGTAGAGATATAGACACGGGCAGGTAATTGAGCATACAGCAGCGTACAGACTTGATACTGCGCCGAGCATTATAAATCTGCTCACGAACCTAGCATGGTAGTGGCGCACATGCAACTGATCAGTCGCGCCGACAAATTTAGCGCTAATCTTTCCTGACTTCTTTGCTTACTATTTCCCGTCCGAGTTGCCTACGCAGTTTTGCGCGGCGACAAACGTGAACCGCCGCAACGGAGGTTACCGATGCATCAAACCTACGGTGCAGTGCCGACTATCATGGTCGCTGAAGACGACGACGATAACCGGCTCGTGATGAAGTTACTGTTGGAGTTGCGTGGCTATCGCGTGGTGCTTGCCGCGAACGGGCAGGAGGCAATGGAGGTGGCCGAGCGCGAGCGCCCCGATCTCATCTTGCTGGACTTGCGTATGCCGCAACTCAACGGGCTTGCCGTCGTGTGCAAGCTACGCCAGCACAAATTGTCGCACCTACGGCGCGTACCGGTCGTCGCGCTCTCAGCCTACGATCCGGCACAGCAACGGGCCGGCGCGCTCGCCGCCGACTGTAACGAATACGCGGCCAAGCCGATCAATTATGATTTACTGGAACAGTTGATTAAAGATTTGCTGCGCAATGCCGCGACCAATGCTATGCCGGAACAGGAATTGCCCGCACGGCCGGACGGGCTAACCGCCTAACGCCGCGCCGCCATCATTCACTGCCCTGCTAACCCTGACGCTCTAAGCGACCCAATTTCAGATCAGATCATCGAACGAGAGTTGCGCGTCATCGGGCGCGGGCGGTGTTGCGAGTTTGCGTCTGCTTGCTTTGTTGGCGCGAACGTCGAGCGCTTCGAGTACGGCGGGCAGGTGAAAACGAACGAGGCGCGAGGTGAGCCGGACGGCGGGAATGCGCCCTGCGCGCGCCAGGCGACGCACGGTTGTCTCGCTCACTTGTAGGAAGACGGCGAGTTGGCGCGCGGTCACAAACCCGTGGCGCGTGGCTCCGTCAGTTTGGGTCTCATCGTTCACGACGTTTGGGGAGTACGCGAGTGTGCTTAAAGCACGTCAGGGCGCGTCAGCGCCCAATGATAAACCGACGCGATAGACAGACGGGCCTTCGATGTCGATTTCTTTGACGGCGGGCGCGAGATTACCGAACTTAGCCGTCAGCCGGTAGCGCGCGGCCGTGGGCAACAGTCGGAATGCGAACTCGCCTATATCATTGGTGACGCGCCCATCGATCTTCTGCGCCGCGCCGTCGGGCATGATGCGCGCGAGTTCCACCTGCGCGCCGCCCAAACTGTGCCCCGCCGCGTTAAAGACGCTGCCTTTCAGCAGGGCCAGCGCGCCCTCGTCAATGGGCATGACGACGCGGTCGCCGAGCGAGCGCACGCGCCCCGCGCTGATCTCATAGTCCTTGATCTCGGCCGTGCGTAGCCCCAGTTTGCGAAAGACCAGCGCGTAGCGGCCGGGCGCGATGTTTGCGAGCTCGAAACGGCCGTTGCGATCCGTCTCGGCATGCGCCACTTCGCGCTCGCCTTGCCGCACACTGACATTCACGCCTTCGGGCGTCGTGCTGCTATCAACCCGCACCTTGCCCTTTACGCCGCCGGGCTTAGTGGTCTGCCCGGGGCACACACTCGCTAACGACAGCGCCAGTAATAAGGCGCAGACAATTTTGCTTCTGGTCATTTCGTTCGCTTGCTTCATGGGCCAAACCGGAGGGAGACGAAAATCTTTATCAACAGCAGGTATTATACACGCAGACACGGCGCGAGTTCACGGCCCCGTGGGCCAACCCAACTCGCCATATATTCTGTTGCTGTGGAACGTGCGGCCGACTGTTGCCTGACATTACGCTTCTGGCGCGACATGGTGTCGGTTTCGTATAATGGTCGGCGCACACCGGTTAGAAAACTGCAACCGGCGTGCGCGTATCACCGTTTGATAAAACACCCGCAGTTCAGCGTGCGCAACGGACATGCCCATCTGCGCCGGACTGCAATTCGTTTTTGCTTACACTGATGTCGATGCACGCCCCCACGCCGCGCCCCTTCAGCGCAAACGCCCTGCGGCTATGGTTGTGCGTCGCGCTCCTGACAACCGCCCCGCCGCTCTGCTACCCGCAGGCGCAATCGCCGCCCCGACAACTCGAAGCACAGCGTCCGCGCCGCGCCCTCCCGTCTGACGTGCTGCCCGAAGACAAAGACGAAATCTATCGCGTGGACACAGACCTCGTGTTACTGGACGCGACCGTGACGGACGCGGCGGGCCGCCCCGTGCGCAATCTGCAAGCGCAGGATTTCAAGTTGTACGATGATGGCGTGGAGCGTCCGCTCGCTTTCTTTAACGTCGAACGGCGCGGCGGCGTCAAGCGCCCGGTCGCGGTTGTCTTCATGCTCGACGTGTCGGGCAGCATGAGGGGCGATGAGATGGCGCGGCTGGGCAGCGCGGTGAGCGCGTTCTCCGCGCGGCTCGCGGATCGCTCATCCGTCTTCGCGGTAACGACCTTCGGCATGCGCGTCCACGTATTGCAGAACTTTACGGGCGATCAGCACAAACTCGAGCACGCGCTCGCACGACTGAGACGCGAAGAGAACGGACTGTCAACGCACACTTACGACGCGGTGGACGACGCGATTCGTTTACTCGTGCGGGAAGCGCCACGCACGCGCGAACGGCAGTTGCTGAAGCGCGCGGTCGTGGTCGTCACCGACGGCTTCCCTGCCGGCGACACGGTCGCGCCGCGCACGGTCATCGAGCGCGCCAACGCGGCCGACGTGAGCATCTATACGGTGACGCTGCCCTCCTTCTCGCGCTTGCTCGCTTCGACCGAGACCGCGCACGCGCCGCTGCCGACCCTACTTGACGTGAGTGGACTGGTGGAACAGACCGGCGGCACTAACGTCTACGCAACCGCCAAAGATTACGAACCGCTCTTCCACGCGCTCGCCGAAGAGGTCACGTCTGCCTACGTCCTCGCCTTCTATCCGCCCGCAGAGAAACGACAAGACGGCCGCTTCCATTCCATTCGTATCGAAGCCGCCGCCGGCCTCACCGTGCGCCAGAGCCGCCCGGGATACAAAAGCAGTGCCAAGTGACGAGTGACTAATTAAGAACTACTTTGCTCAGCACTCGTCGCTCGTCGCTTGTCACTGCCTTTAAAATTCCTCTTCGTCGTCATCGTCTAAATCATCATCATCCTCGACGATGTCGAGTTCCATGGGGTCGAGACCAACGATCTCAAGGTCAGTCCCGCATTCTGTACACGATACGAGGTCGCCCTTATCGGCGTCCGCGTCTACATGCACATCGGCTTCACATTCTGGGCATGTTCCGGTTGGCACTTTCGTCTCTACCTCCAGCGCAATTATGTCATGGAGGAGGAGCACCCGCTCTGGCTTGGGGAGACCTCCACCTTGTCCTACATGTTTGAATGCACCAACAACAATCTAACCGCGCCCGCCCCAATTTGCAATACTCATTTTCGCCCCGCACACACCGCGCAGCCCACTCTGTACGGATGAGGACAGACATGCGGGACCGCAGATGAGCCACCATGCCGATATGAGTCCGGCCCGCCGGCCGCGTCAGTTACTCAAGTGCACCTGTAAATGACCCGCTACCAGCGCCAGCGATGGCGCGAGCCGGAAGAGCCGGGCTATACGAATTGGCTGAACTATTTGAACGCAAACCCGATGGACTTCCGCACGATGGTCAACGGCCTTGTGAACTCGCTGGAGTACCGTCTGCGCTTCGGTAAACCTGACTGACACCCAAGAGTAGAAAGGTCGCGCCGCCGCGCGCGTGCGCTTAGCGCGCGGCGGCGGCAGCGAGTTGTTCGAGGCGCTGGCGTGCAGGCACGGCGGCGGCACTGTGCGGGTAACGCCGCAGAATCTCGCGCCAGCCCGCGCCGTTGTAGTGAAACCGTTTCGTTGTCGTATTGAACACGAACCCGACCCCGTTGCGACTGTAGCGGTCAAGCCCGTTGTAGTTGAGGAAATAACTATGGAGCGGCGCGCCGTCCGCCGGGAGTTTCGTCTCTGGCAACCGGCGCGCGGCCTCGCGCGAGAGTTGGGCCGCCGCTGCTTCAGCTTCCGCCCCCAAGAGCAGCAGCACGGATGGACGCAAGGGTGAGCGCGGAAACTCGTCGAGGAAGATGCGCGCCCGTGCGATGCGCTCGAAATCGTCCGAGACTTGGATGAGCCGCAGCAACCGCTCGTCATCGCGCGCACGCATGGGCGTGACGAGGCTATCGGCTTGCAACCAGCCGCGCGTGCGGCGTGTGACGGCGACGCGATAGAAGCTCACCCCGTCGCTCGTGCGCGCCGCGCCGAGGACGGCCACGACGCGCCCGCGCCCCAGTCGCTGTACGAGCGGCGCGCTCAACGCCGGCTCGCTTCTAAGTGCCGCCAGTCGTTCGTCCACGACGATAGCCCTTTGGCCACCGGCCGGCGCACGGCGCTTGTTGGCCCGCGCGGGCACGGCAAGCGCACACACGCATGCGAGCATGATTAATGTCAATTTGTCGATTTGTTGTGCGACGTGCGAACGGTGCGCGAACATGTGAGTGTGTCCTCCTACGCAAGAGTGAGGTAAGCGAGGGTATTTAAGCGTCTGAACTTCAACTTCAGAACTTCGGGCCACGCGCTCAGCGCGGGGCGCGGCGACGCGGACTCGTGGCGAGCAGCGCATCGAGTTTGCGGCGCGCGGGCGATGTGGCTTGCGCTATGCGGCCGGCGAGGCCCGCGTGGTGCAGATGACAGATGGCGAGGGCGAGCGCGTCGGCCGCGTCGTGCGGTTGCGGCGTCGCTTTAAGCCGCAGCAGGACGCGCACCATCTCTTGCACCTGATGTTTCTCGGCCGCGCCATAGCCGACCACCGTCGCTTTCACGAGGCGCGGCGCATACTCCGCGATCTCCACACCCGCGCGCTCAGCCGCAAGCAAAATGACGCCGCGCACCTGTCCGAGTTTCAACGCCGTCTTCACGTTGACCGCGAAGAATGCATCCTCAATCGCGCACACGTCCGGGCGAAACTGCGTCAACGCCGCCTCGACGCCCTCACTGATTTTCAACAACCGCGCCGCGAACCGCTCGCGCGCCGCCGCCCGCACCACCCCGAACGCCACCACCCCATACCGCCGCGCATCGCCCTCGACGACGCCCCAGCCCGTCTTCTCGCTACCCGGATCAATGCCCAGTACACGCATCAGGTCTGAGGTCTGAGGTCTGAGGTCTGAGGTCTGAGATTAGTGAGAACAGTTCTTACTGACCTCTAACCTCTAACCTCTACTGTTACGCCGTGGCCATCTCGGCTTCGTCTATGTCGAAGTTGGCGGAGACTTTCTGTACGTCGTCGTGGTCTTCGAGGGCTTCCATGAGTTTGAGCATTTGGCGCGCGTCGTTGCCGGTGAGCTTGATGTAGATGTTGGGCACCATCTCGACTTCGGCGAGTTGTGGTTCGATACCTGCGCCTTTGACGGCCGTTAGCACGGTGTCGAAATTCTCCGGCGCGGTGAGG
>JBBRYU010000103.1:0-13573 GCA_038237345.1 Pyrinomonadales bacterium | reverse complement strand
TTGACGGCTTTAACTTCTATTACGGGGCAGTAAGGCACACTCCGTATAAGTGGTTAAATTTTGCTAAATTGTGCCAACTGATGTTGCCGCACCACACGATCCATCAAATCAAATATTTTACAGCTAGAGTGCAAGCCCGCCCTCACGACCCTGATCAACCAGCCAGACAAGAGATTTACTTACGGGCACTAAGAACGCTACCGAACCTGTCTATTATCTTTGGGCATTTTCTCACAAACGAAACCTCAATGATGATGGCGGGGCAGAATCCCCTTACGCCTACCTATGTGCGGGTTGTTAAGACGGAAGAAAAAGGTTCGGATGTGAATATAGCCGCACACTTAATTAACGACGGCTATAAGGGCGACTATGATATTGCGGTCTTGATAAGCAACGATTCCGATCTGGTTGAACCCATTCGCATGGTGACGCAAGAACTTAATTCTCAAGTTGGCATCCTTAACCCGCATCGAAAGCAAAGCCGCGAGCTTGTGCAACACGCTTCCTTCTACAAACGTATCCGACAAGGCGCATTAGCCGCCAGCCAGTTCGCACCAACACTCACAGACAAACATGGTACGCTGCACAAGCCCGCCACTTGGTAACTTGCCCAATAACTCCACACCCTGCCCAAATACTGCTTAAACTTTAAGGGTTTTTAGGCAAAGCCCAAACCTCGCATACCAGCTAACCACTGTATAGCTGATAAACACTTTCCTGATTTCACCAATATCGCAGCATTACACGGAGAAATACGCTGAACATTGCTTTGCGCGGCGGAATTGTATATCGCGTATCCAATTTCATGCTCTTGCGGGCGGGACTGTGTTTGATCCTAGGGGCGCGGGCAAGTCTTATTATTTATTCACTTAGAGGTGGTATGCGGTTTCCCTTCCGTGTGGCACGGCGGTTGTCATAGTGATGGGCAAGATCGTTGACAGGTTAAGGCCGGAAGAGTAACGCGGCCTAACTCGAAGGCCTAGTGCCGGTGAGCCTCACCGCGTCGAGCATATCCTGTCAGCGGTCTCAGTCATGTTAGTTATTTGGAATTATCAACCTAAGTGCTCCCGCAATTCACTCGCGCCTTGGGCAGGCAAAAGGGGGGCACAAATGAAAGAAGGGATCCACCAATGTTGCGTCGCACCTTTGCTTGTTTCAACGTTATCTGCTTGTTGCTCGTCTCTCTCGTCCCCATGACTCCGCCGGCGGCAGCGAAAGCGCGAACCACCCAAACCAACACAACCCATAACAGGAAGCTCGCCCCGGAACTGCTGAGTGCAGGCTCCACGAGCAGCAGCGCGCCCGGACAGACCGGCGGCCTTGTGCGCGTCATCATACAGACGAATGGCCGCCCCTCGACCGCGCAGGACAGCGCCATCGCATCGCTGGGCGGCGTCAAGTTGCAAGCCTACGAGACACTCGATGCGGTCGTCGCCAACGTGCCCGCAGCGCAGTTAGCCGCGCTCGCGACGCGCAACGATGTCACTTACATCACCCCCGACCGGCCCGTGCGCGGCGAGATGGCGTTGACGCGCGAGACGACCGGCGTCGCGCAGGTGCAGGCCGGTCGCGCCGGCCTGCCCAACTACAGCGGCAAGGGCGTGACCATCGCTATCATTGATAGCGGCATCAGCGCCAGCCACCCCGACTTTCAAAAGAACCATAACAAGTCGCGCATCCTCGCGCGCGTTGACTTCACCGACCACCCGATGGCGGGCGACCCGGACGGGCACGGCACGGGCGTCGCGAGCGTCGCGGCCGGCAACGGCGCAGCGTCAGACGGCTACGGAGCCAACTTCGCGGGCGTCGCGCCCGATGCGAACCTCGTTGACCTGCGTGCGCTCGACGAGCACGGCGCGGGCACGACGAGCAGCGTCATGCGCGCCGTCAACTGGGCCATCGTGAATCGCGCCCGCTACGACATACGCGTGCTCAACATGAGCCTCGGCGCGCCGGTGCGCGAGTCGCATCGTCTCGACCCGCTCTGTCAGGCGGTGGCGCGTGCGGTCAACGCCGGCATCGTGGTCGTCGCCAGCGCGGGCAATCTGGGCCGCACAGCGGATCATCGCCCGGTGTACGGCAGCATCGGCAGCCCCGGCAACAGCCCGTTCGTCATCACCGTCGGCGCGACCGACTCGAACGGCACAGTGCAGCGTTCAGACGACACCGTCGCCGAATGGTCTTCCAAGGGGCCGACGCAGTTCGACCACTTGGCCAAGCCCGACCTGCTCGCGCCCGGTCGCCGCATCGTCGCTGCCATGTCGCAAGAGCCGAACACTTCGCTGGCGACTGAAGCGCCTAACCGCATCGCGCAATCCGTCCACGCCAATGCGCGCCCCAACTCTTACTTCACCTATTCGGGCACATCCTTCTCCACGCCCGTCATCGCCGGCACGGTCGCGTTGATGCTCGACGCCAACAAGTCGCTGACGCCGGCCTTGGTCAAGGCCGCGCTCTTACGCACGGCGCAGGCGCTGCCGCTCGCGCAGTTCGGCAACAACAAGGCGCGCAGCCTGTTCGCACAGGGCGCGGGCATGCTGAACGCCGTGAGCGCCGTCCGCATCGCGCAAGCGTACGTGCCCAATGCTAACCAACTGCACGCGGGCGACCAAGTATTCCGGCCCAGCGACACGCTGGCTTCGGTCAGCGGCTCCGTGCGAATCGGCGGCGAGACCATCCAGCAGACCGGGCGCGTGCTCTATGCCAACGGCGTCATCTTCAACAACCATCCGATACTGACGAACGGCATCGTCCTCTCGGACGGCATCGTGTTGAGCGACGGCATTGTGCTGAGCGACGGCATCGTGCTCGGCGACGGCATCGTCCTCTCGGACGGCATCTTCCTGACGGACGGTATCTTCTTAACCGACGGGATCGTGCTTGCCGATCATACGACCGCCAACGGCATCGTGCTGAGCGACTCGGTCGTGCATGGCGGTCGCCTGGTGCTGGCCGACGGCATCTTCCTGACGGATGGGATCGTCCTGACCGACGCGATGTTGCGCGGCGATGGCATCTTCCTCACGGACGGCATCTTCCTGACGGATGGGATCGTCCTCTCCGATGGTCGCCCGCTCGGCGCAGGCATCTTCCTGACTGACGGGATCGTCCTCTCGGATGGCATCGTCTTATGTGACGGCATCGTGCTGACGGACGGCATCTTCCTGACCGACGGGATCGTGCTGACCGATGGCATCGTGCTGACAGACGCAAGGCTGCGCGGCGACGGTATCTTCCTAACGGACGGTATCTTCTTAACCGACGGCATCATCATCACGGACGGCATCTTCCTGACGGACGGCATCTTCCTGACGGACGGCATCGTCTTGTGCGACGGGATCTTCCTGACTGATTAAGTGCTCACCGGCTATGTCGTCGGCGAGACCGCGACGCAAACGCTGACGACATAAAAAAGCGGACTGAGTTAATGATTAACTCAGTCCGCTTTTTGTTTTCCGTGCCCACGCTTATGCGTCTTACGGTTGCCCGAAGCGCGAGCGGTACTCCGGCGAGTTCATAAAGCCGTTGACCATCGTGCGGAAGTCGCCCGGGTGCGTGTCCAGATAGACGAGCCACGATTGATAGCCCGGCGGATCAGGGTCGCGCTTGAGATAGCCGAGGTACTGCATGAAGACGAACGCCTGATTAAACTCGATCAGGAAAACCTCATCCGAGTCGGCGATGGCGCGTAAGACCTGCGCTCGCGTGAGCGTCTGCGCATTCAGCGCCGCGATCAGATCGGCGCGGGCGCGTGTGACCTTCGTCGTGCCGTCGGGGTTGGCCGGATCAGGCGTCGCGATCGTTTGCAGGTTGTAGCGGTTCATCAACGTGTTCACGAACTCGGTGTTCGACAGATTGCCGTAGAGGCTGGCGAACAGCGGGCGCTGCGTGAAATTGTTGGCGAAGGCGGCGCGCTGTTGGAAGACTTCGCCGGCCGACGGGCCGATGATCGTCGCCATGTCCGCCGTGACTTCGTCATAAGTCGGCAAGCGGTTAAACGCCAGCTTGTAGAAGCGATAGACGAAGAAGCCCTTCTCGCGGAACTCCGGCGAGCCGAAGAAGGAGGACGAGACGTTGATGCGGTCGCAGCGCGCCGACGGGCTGTTCGGATCGGTGTTGTTCACGTCCGGGCAACCACCCAGCACATTGAGCCAAGCGTTTTTGCCGCCCGGATCAGGCTGGCGAAACAGGAAGTCCAAATACTGCTGCGTGACGAAGAAGTCGCTGAGAAAAATCGGATTCAGTTCGACGAACTGCGGGTAGGGATCAAGCGCCAGCGCGCCGGCCAAGTAGCTTAACTCGCCCGTGTCCGGCCGTTGCAAGCGCAGACTATAGTCGCCGAATTTGCCCGTGGCCGTGACATTGATCTGGAAACTGACAATCGGGTAAGGCACGCCGAACGCCGCGTTGTTCTCGACCTGAAAGCTCGCGCGGTCAATGGTGATGAACGGCGTGTTGAAGTTGAAGCCCGCCGCGCCGACTGTGTCCAAGCCGAAGCCGCCGACGTAGAGGCGATAGGTTTTGCCGGCCTCGATCTGCGTGGGCGAAGCGATCAGCAGGCCGTTGACGCCAAACACGGCCGGGCGCAATGTCGGCGCTGTGCCGGTGTTGACGTTGAAGTTCAGCGTGGCGACTGTGCCCGCGCTGACCACTGCCTGACTCTCAACCGTGACGAAGGGCGGTTGCCCGCCGATGCCGGTGTAGGGGCCGCTGTTCGGGGCGATCTCGGCGGCCGCGACCGGCTCATCCAGAAATTCGCAGCCGACGCGATACTGCCCCGGCGTGAGTTGCTGTATCTCGTATGAGCCGTCGGACTTCGTGACGGCGCTGCCATAGATGCGCCCGCTGAATTGATTCTCCGCCCAGACGTGTGCGCCCGCGCCGTAATTCACCTGCCCGCGCAAAGTGCCGACCGGCTGCGTTGTGCGCTGCCCGTAGAGCGCGCGGATGGCGGCCAAGTCGTCGTCCTCGAGGGTGCGCGCTGTGATGGCGGGCGCGTTGATGCCCGACTGGGCGAAGTTGCGGCCGATGCGCGGCTGCATCGTCGCACCGATGACGCTGGAGTGATTGAGCCCGAGCAGATGGCCGAGCTCGTGGGTAAAGGTTGCTTCCAGATCGAAGGTGTCGTTGGTGGCATCGGTCGAGAAGCCATAGCCGTTGCTGCCACCCGTCGTCGGGTTCAGCACTATGTCGGCCTCGGTGATGAGGCCGGTGGCCGGGTTGAAGGAGACGCGTGCGCGGGCCTGATTCTCGCCGCTGTTTGCAAAGACGGCCCTGTTCGCCGACGTGTCGGCGATGGTGATCAAATTCACGCCATCTTGGCCGACGTTCGGTTGCGGCGAGGAGGTTTCGACGAACGTGATGTTGGCCGCGAGCGCCCAGCGTTGCAGCGCCCGCCGCACCGTGTTCACTACGTCAGTGCCGGGCTTGATGTTGCCGCCCGGACTCGACAGCGAATCTGAGAAAGCAATTACGATGGTGTTGGTCGGCCAGCGTATGACGATGTTGGTGGACGTGTACTGATTAGTGTATGACTGCGCCGGCACGGCCGCGCTCAACAGGCTGACCGCCAGCAACAGCGTGGTAATGATTCTGCTCATGAGTTCCCTTTTATTATCTTGCGCTTGAAACAGTTAATTCCTATGAGGGGGGAAATGGTTTGATGCGCTCGCGACCGGCGTTGTTGGTCAAGGATTGAAAACCAAGGCCCGCCGGTCAGAGGGGCCCTTAAGTAATGTAACAACAACCATGCTCGCCGTTCAAGTACAAACTTTAAATAGCATTTTCGCCGCCATTTCCGCATTCGCACACCAACGCGAAAGCGCCGGCGCTGTTGGCTACGATATTACCGTTGTAAGTTGGTTACATTTTCAAACAAGCGCGCAGACTTAGCGGCGTCTGGCGGCGCGTGCTGGCGCTGTGTTGAGCACGCGGGCGCTCGTGCCGTCGGCGAGGGCGGCCGCATCGTCGAGCGGCGGCTCAAGCGTGCGCCGCACGCCGTGCAGGTCAGCGAGGGCGACGATCACGAGCAAGGCCGTGACGCTGACGGTCGCGAGGATATAGAGCAACGCGATCTGTTCTTTGTAGATTAAGAAGATGACGATGGCGGCGGTCAATGCGCTCCACAAGAGCGTCAGCAGGCGCCGCCGCTTGCGTGCCTCCGCCGCCGGAGCATTTCTTCGAGCCATGAAATTCTCACTCTCCTGTAAACTTAAATGATGAGCCAATACGTGTGCCGGCGAAGCGTTACTGTAGCACACAGCCGGACTGCCGCCGAAATGGCGCGGGCACGCTGCCAGACACGAGACGGGCGGTTGATCATAGTAGCGATCAACCGCCCGTCCGCGAGCTTCAGCGCAACCAAGCTGACGCGCTAGTAGAGTATCCGCACGCCGCCGCTTTGCACGGCGGAGGTTACGCCGGTCTTGGCAAAACCGAGGATCACGTCGGTGATACTAAGCCCCTTCTCCCCCACCTCAATCACATCGTAGGGTTGCAGCTCAATATCTGCCTGCTGTTTCTTCTGAATCTTCCGGTAGTCGGCGGTGATGAGGTCGCGCCCGGAGCCATCGGGCTTTTGCCGGTGGATCAACACCTGACTGGTCTTGGCCTCCTTCCGCAAGCCGCCGACCATCGCCAGCGCCGTCGTCAGCGACATGTGCTCGCGCAGGTATAGCCCTTGCGGCGAGACGACCGCGCCGGTTATGTAAATGGGCGACGCCTCCGCGACGTAAACGATATCGCCCGGCCGGATAAACGGATTGGCTTCAGGCTTGCCGAGTTTGAGATCGCTGACCCTGTAAGTCGAGAAGGGCACAAGACCGGACGCGTCCATGCCCTGCACACCGGTCTGCGCTTCCGTTATCTCGTCCGGTTCGGGGCAGACGGCCGTTTCCCTGTGCGTGATCTGGATCGTACCGTTATTCTGGTCGGTCATGCCGCCGGTATTTGAGATTAGCTCAAGCAGGCGCGCCCGCCGGTGCATCTGAAATTGGAGCGGCATACGCACCGCGCCATACACGACCGCCGCCGGCCGGCTGTGCTGCTCCTTGAGGCGCATGTAGACCTGCGGACTGCGCAGAAACTTCGCGAGCGCCGTGATGACTTCCTTACGCACCTCCGCGATGTGCCGGCAGCGCACATCGAGCGGCTTTTCGATAAACGGGATCGTGACTTTGCCCTCGCTGTCCACATCGTAAGTGCCGTCGAACTGCGCCTCGCCGAAGACGCGCAACTCGATCACGTCGCCGGGGCCGAGGGCATAATCCTTGCTGCCACCGCCGGTATTGACGGCGTCCGATCCGGTCGGTGCGTTGCTTGCGGCGGGGCCGAACGACTGTGGCCCGGTCGGCTGTTGCGCCTGAAGCGGCAGAGTGACGAGCGTGGTAAGCAGCGCAAGTGCGCAGAAAATCTTTACGGCTTTCATAAATACATCCTCAACTCTTGGCGTTCCGTTTTCATCGTCGGGTGAAACTTGCGCGGCACATCGGCCGGAGTCTCTGTAGATGTGCGCAACATGCGGAATGGCTGCCTGCGCGTAATGAATGAGCGCATACAATGTGCGCGGCGAACACCGCTTCCTGTGTACGCCGAAGGCTAATTGTCGCATAGAAATCGGCAAAGACCAATTAGCCTGCTCAGCCCGCGCCGTCGGTGTTTTTGCGCCGCCGCGCGCCCGCGCTTGTTTTCTCCGGCCCGGTGAGCGCAACACGCGCACGCAGCAATTCGATCTCGCGATTGATGCGACTGGCGGCCTCGGCGCGCGCGTCTTCGCCCATCTCGGCGCGCGAGAGATAAAAGAGCGCGTCGCGGTAGCGCGCGATGGCGCGCGTGTAGCGCCCACGAAATGCCGCGCGCTCGGCCAGTTCAACCCAGTGCGCGACTTTGATCGAGGCGATGAAGTTGCGCACGGCGAGCGCGGAGTCGCGCAACGCCGGCTCATCGGGGTAGACCTTTAACGAGTCGTCGATCACATCAACCGCAAGCATCGCCGTCTCGATGCGGGCCGAGGGGCTGGCGCGGCGTTGGGCTTCGTGCGTCAGCCGCTGCACCTCGCCGCGCGTCCACGCGAGCAGGTGTTGGCGTTGCAACTCGCGCACGCGCTCCTGTCCGGCGCGTAAGGCTGCGCGCACGTCCGGCGCAACGCGCGGCGCGCGGATCGCCTCCTCCGAGTTAGCCAGATATTGCTCGCACAAGCGATATGCTTCGAGATGCGCTTCGGGCTGCTGCGCGCCGATCTCGTCCGCCCGCGCCAGCCGTTGCTGCAACGCGCGGAATGATGCGCCGGTCGCCTGCACTTTGAGTTTGCCGCCCGCAGGCCCTGTGGGCTGCAATTTCAGCGGCTCGCCCGCGCCCATGCGCAACTCCAACTCGTGCGTATAACGCCCCCACGCGCGCCGCATCACGATCTCACGTGCGCCCATCGCCACGAGCAGCACAACACTCGCCGCCAGTGCCGCCGGCAGCAGTGGGGCTTCATCGCCACTCGATGCCAATAGCCACCACAGCGCCACGAACAGCGCGCCCGCCCCGACAAACGCGACGAATATGTAGCCGAAGGTCGAGGGCATGCGCGGGCGCGGCGGGCGCTTCGGGCGCACGCCAGCGCCGCCCGGCGGTAAGCGCGCGTTGCGCGTGTAAGCGTAATCAGAGGAATCGGTGGGCAAATGTTTCTCCAGCGCCGCGGGTCGTGCCCGCGTGCGTCCGACTGCTTAATGCGAACAGCTACCGGAACGAGACGACACTAATACTCAACATTTCGCGACGCGCTGTCAACAACAATAGAGGTAAGGAATGAAGGATGAAGGATGAAAAAGTGATCGCTCAACCGGCATCAGTCTGCCTTCATCCCTCATCCCTCATCCCTCATCCTTGCTTTTTTGCTAGCAGAGCGGTCGGATTGCGTTTATACTTGGGCGCGCTTGCAGGCGGGTTAAGGTGCTATCGTACTCCAACGCGCCACAGCTCGTCCTCGTCAAGTAATCATCAAGTAGCGTTTAAGCACTCAATATTCAATTGGTGTGGAGACATTTTATGGCGACATGTAGCCAATGTGGCGCGACGGTGGCCGAGCAGAAAGCGTTCTGTCAGGACTGTGGCGGATCAATGACATCGCAAGCGGCTGAGCGGCCCGCCGCAGTGCAACCAGATTTTAGCGCGACCGTTATCATGCCGCCATCGAAGTGGCCGAGCAAGCCGCCGGCGGCGGCGACTGGAGCCGCGCACACGCCGCCCGTCGCCACGCCGCCCGTCGCCACGCCGCCGCCTGCAATGCCGCCGCCTGCCACGCCGCCACCCGCGATGCCGCCGCAGCCCGCAGTCGCCACTCCGGCACAAGCAGCGGCGCACACCACACCCGCAGCCACGCCGGCGGCGGCCATCGCGCCACCCAAGAGTCGGAACACTACGGCGCTCCTGCTTATCGCCGTTGTGGTCTTGCTGTTACTCGTCATCCTTGCGCTCATACTGCTGCGTTAGTGAGCGCCTGACGGGCAGCGCATCCGTCCGCGCGGGCGCACAGTGAACATGGACAACTTCAGCCTCCCGGCTCAGAACGCTTTCGCGCCGACGGCCACGCCGCACAAGAGCGTGCTGCGCACGATGCTCGTCGTCGCGGGCATCCTCGTCGCGCTGCTGCTCGGATTGCTGACGCTGCTGCTCATCGGCTTAGGCACAGGCTTCGTGCCGTTGCTCATCGGTTTCGTGCTGGCGACGCTGCCCGTGCCCATCTACGTCGCGCTCGCGCTCTGGATCGACCGCTTCGAGCCGGAGCCGCCGTGGACACTGGCCACCGCCTTCTTCTGGGGCGCGCTCGTGGCCATCTTCATTGCGTTCGTGCTAAACACGCTGGGCGGCGGCATCGTCGGCGCGCTGTTGGGCGATAACGTGGGCGAGTTGTTCGCGTCCGTCGTCTCCGCGCCCATCGTGGAAGAGACCTCGAAGGCGCTCGTCATCTTCGGTCTCTTCTTCTGGAAGCGCGACGAGTTCGACGGCGTGATTGACGGCATCGTGTATGCCGCGATGGTTGGGCTTGGCTTTGCGATGACCGAGAACATACAGTATTACGGCGGCGCAGCGCGCGAAGGCAACGTCGCGCTGATCGTCATGCTGCGCGGCGCGCTTGCGCCGTATTCGCACCCGCTCTTTACTTCCATGACCGGTATCGGGCTGGGGCTGGCGAGTCAGTCGGACAAACGCGCGGTAAAAATTTTCGCGCCATTGGCCGGACTGTTCGTCGCCATGTCTTTGCACGGGCTGTGGAATCTGTCAGCCTCGATCAACGGACTGCTCTACTTCGCCGTGTACTTCTTCATCATGGTGCCCGTCTTCATTGCTGTGCTGGTGACGATTTACTACGCGCTCAAGCGCGAGGGCCGGCTCGTGCGCGAGCATCTATTATGTGACTTGCATCAGGGGTTCTTTACGCCGCAAGAGTATGAGTGCCTGTGCAGCGTGCGCGGGCGCATGGGCGCGTCTTGGCAGGCGTGGCGCGTGGGCGGGCTGACCTTGTGGCGCGTGCGCACGCGCTACAACAACACAGCGAGCGAGCTGGCTTTTCATCGCGCACGCGTCGCGCGCGGCTTGGCGGCGCAGGACGAAGCGGCGCGCGTGCGCGAGGAGTTTTATCGCCGCGCGCTCTACGAATTGGGCGCGCAGATGAACGTGCCGCGCTGATCGGGCAATATTTCACATCCGCCCGCGCGCGTGTGCGCGTATATCGATGATAATCTCAGGGATGATGTTCCGGTGAAAATCCAACTACTCCCCAGCACATTCGATAGCGACGGGCGCGCCTCCCTCGAACAGCGCCTGACGTGCTTCCTCATAGACGACCGCGTCGCGGTTGATGCCGGCTCCATCGCCCTCGCCGTCAGCGATGCACAACGCCAGACCGTGCGCGACATCATCATCACACACCCGCACATGGATCACATGGCGACGCTGCCGATCTTTATTGACGACATGTTCGCGCTCTTAAAAGAGCCGATCCACGTGCATGCCACCGAAGAGGTGATCGGGCTGCTGCAACGCGACGTGTTCAACTGGACGGTCTATCCGCGCTTCTCCGAATTGAACAACGGCACGTGTCCGGTGATGGAATATGTGCCGTTCCGGCCGGGCGAGGAGTTCACCGTTGCGCACCTGAAGGTTGTCGCCGCCGCCGTCAATCACATCGTCCCGACCGTCGGGCTGGTCATCTCAGACGGGCAACGCACAGTCGGCTTCACATCAGACACGGCTGCGACCGAAGAGTTCTGGCAACTACTCAACCGCAAACCGAACGTCGCGGCGTTGTTCATCGAAGCCTCGTTCCCCAATTCGATGGCGAAACTCGCCGAAGTGTCCGGCCACCTCACGCCCACAGGCGTCGCCGCCGAATTGCGCAAGCTCATGCACAACCACTTAGATGTGCTCGCCGTCCACCTCAAACCATCCTACCGCCAAGCCCTCATCGAAGAACTCAACGCCCTCGGCATCGCCCGCCTCAGCGCAATGGAACCGGGACGCGAGTACGAGTGGTAAAAGAAAGACCGCTCCGAGCGCGAAGCGGTCTCCTGTCTGATTTCACCTCGCCTATCTTCTTTCCGATATAACTCAACGCAATGGCTCAAACTCGCTTTCGGTGTGCTCGCCCGCGACGCCGTCGAGTTGCACGCGTCCACTGGGCAGCAGTTTAGCAACCCGGAAGGTGCGCTCAGTGCGGTCGCGCGACGGCATGATCTCGGCGCGAAACGTGACGAACATGCCGGGCCGCGCCCAGCGATCACGCTCGGTGGCGCGGCGATAATTGTCCGGTTGTTCTTTCGTCATCTGCCTCCGGCCCGGCTTGTCGCGCCGCAGCCACAGCCCCGCGCCCAGCGTGCCCAACGCCAGCGCGAGGCCGCTCAACCAACGCTTGCGGCGCTGTTTCATCGCGCGTTCCGCCATACGAGACGCCCGCCCCTACTCGTTCTGATAAAAGCGCGGCGCAAGCTTCAGCCGGAGCGGACGAAGTTTGCGCGCGCATAAGTTCGCTACGTTAGCGTCCGTTAGCATAACGGGTCGAGTTTCTCGCTGATGGTGGGCAGACCCGACAGCGACTTCTCGGCATTGATGGCCGTCCAGTGCGTCCACTCCTCCGGCACTTTATCTTCCGGGAAGATCGCTTCGACCGGACACTCCGGCACACAGGCATCACAATCAATACAAGTTTCGGGATTGATCACCAACATCGTATCGTCCAGGTGAAACGCCTCGACCGGACAGACCAGCGCGCAGTCCGTATAGCGACAGTTAACGCAGGGTTCGGCCACAGTGTAAGTCATCCGACTCGCCTCCTCAGCTTGGCTTATGACGACGCCGGCGCGAGACACGCACGCCGGCAATCACAGATTAATTAACGAACGTTTGTATATTAAGCATTAACCGCGCAGATTGAAAAGAGGAATTTGAGCAGTTTTGGGTTTTCAGTGTTCAGTAACAAGCTCGTTAGCAATTGCTGAAAACTCAAAACTATTCAACCCACTGCGTGCGCGGCGCGCCGCTGGAGAAATCGTAGAAGGCGAGGTCGCGGCCCGTGCGCAGTTTGGTCAGGAGAATGATCTGCCCTGTATGCATGGAGAAATGTTCGACCACGTGGAAGACAGCTTCGAGCACGGCCACGCCCGCGCGCCCTTGAATTGTGCGCGACTCCAGTAAGGCGGGCGAATCGATGCGCGCGAGCACGTCGTCAACTTCCGCGAGCGTCGCGCGCAGACGTGCCAGCGCATCAACCGCGCTTGGTCGGTCGTCATCAGTCAGAGCGAACTCACGGTCGCGCTCGCGCACGTCCGGCGCGCCGCCGACGCCGCAGATGATCCACTGGCGCGCATTGCCCGCGAGATGCAGGAGTAGATTGCCGATGCTGTTCGAAGCGGGATTGGCGCGCCACCACACATCCGCCTCGGTGAGTGCGGCGAGACAGCGTTCGATGCGCGGCAGATAGTCCTGCGCTAATAGAAAGCGCGCATGTGCGAGGAAGGCACGCGCGCTTTCGTTGTCCGGCAACGGCGGCTCAGTCTTCATCTGTGCGGACGGGCCGTTTGTGCTTCGCCTTGCGCTCGGCGGGGTGCGCGCGTTCTTCCGGCTTGGCCTGCGTGAGCGGGTGGCCCGGCGGAGCGACGGGTTTGCGGATCGCATCGAAGACGCGCCGCGGGCTGCCCGGCGGCGTCTGCTTCTTTAGGGCTGATTTCATAAGCATATGCGTCTCTTGATGAAGTCGGGTAACGGATGACGCGATGCTACGCGCGTGTCTTGCGCGTGTCAATAGTTTTAAGAAAGCAATGCGCCTGCCCGATGAATTTCATCGAGCAGGCGCATGCGCTTGGTTACTACTGTCGGAAATTTATGCCTTGCCCGGCTGCGGCGTCACGTCGGAGAAAAGCGTCTTGAGCGCCTGTCGCGTCTCGGCGCGCCGCTTCTGTTGAAACTCCGCGACCCAGCCGGTCACGGTCGTAACCATGTCGTGCGCGGTCTCTTGGGCAGACTTCTTTGCGGTCTGCTCGGCAGCAGTTTCCTGCGCCTCTTGCGCCGCACGTTCGCTGCGCTTGATGAC
>JBBRYU010000102.1:0-13581 GCA_038237345.1 Pyrinomonadales bacterium | reverse complement strand
GACACCATCGTGCGTATGGCGCAGAATTTTTCGATGCGCTACCCGTTGGTTGACGGGCAGGGCAACTTCGGCAGCGTTGATGGCGATGCCGCCGCCGCCATGCGTTACACCGAGGCGCGCATGGCCCGCCTGACGACCGAGATTCTGGCGGACATCGAAAAAGAGACGGTTGATTTTAATCCGAACTACGACGAGAGCCTGAGCGAGCCGTCGGTGTTGCCCACGCGCGTGCCGAATTTGTTACTCAACGGTTCGGGCGGCATCGCCGTCGGCATGGCCACCAACATCCCGCCGCACAATCTCGGCGAGATCGTGGACGCCACTATCACGCTCATCCGCAAGCCCAACACCAGAGACGAAGAACTATTGAAGATCGTGCCCGGCCCGGACTTCCCTACCGGCGGCTTCATCTACGGGCGCGAAGGCATCCGGCTCGCGTACACGACGGGGCGCGGCATCATCCAGATGCGCGCCCGCGCCGGCATTGACCGCATCGGGCGCGGCCAAACCGAGCGCGACGCGATCATCATCACTGAGATTCCGTATCAGGTGAACAAGGCGCGCTTGATCGAGCGCATCGCCGAGCTTGTCAACGAGAAGAAGCTTGACGGCATCGCTGACCTGCGTGACGAATCAGATCGCAACGGCATGCGCGTCGTCGTCGAACTCAAGCGCGACGCCGTGCCGCAGATCGTGCTGAACAAGCTCTACAAGCTGACGCCGATGCAGTCCAGCTTCGGCGTCATCAATCTCGCTATCGTCAACGGGCAGCCGCGCGTGCTGACGCTCAAGCAGATGCTTGAGGCGTTCATCGAATTTCGCCGCGAGGTGGTGCGCCGCCGCACCGAGTACGACTTGCGCAAGGCCCGCGCCCGCGCGCATATCTTAGAAGGCTTGAACAAAGCGATTGACGCGCTCGACTACATCATCCCGACGATCCGCAACGCCGGCTCGGTGGACGAAGCGCGCACGTGGCTGACGGGCAACACGGTTACGATGACTTCGGTCACGCGGTGGAAGGGCACGCCCGCCGACCAGACGCTCGCCGGCTTCATCGCGACACTGCAAAAGGTCATTAAGAAGCTGGAGCTTTCCGACGCGCAGGCGCAAGCCATTCTCGACTTGCAACTGCGGCGCTTGTCCGCGCTCGAACGCCAGAAGATTCTCGACGAGTACGAAGGGATCATCAAACTGATCGCGGAGTTGGAAGAGATTCTGGGCAACGAGCAATCATTGCGCCGCGTCATCATTCAGGAACTGGAAGAGGCGCGCAAGAATTTTGCCGACGAGCGGCGCACGCAGATTATTGACGAGGGCGTCGAACTGTCTATCGAAGACATGATCGCCGACGAGGATGTGGCCATCACGGTGACGAAGAACGGCTACGTCAAACGCACGCCCGTGACCACCTATCAACGACAGGGGCGCGGCGGCAAGGGCCGCTCCGGCGCTTCGACCGGGAAGCACGACGACTACGTCGAGCATCTATTCATCGCTTCAACCCATTCCTACTTGATGGTCTTCACCGACGACGGGCAGGTCTTCAAGTTGAAGGTGCATGAGCTACCGGACGCGCTCCCCTCTGCGCGCGGCAAGGCGTTCGTCAACCTGATCAACGTCCCGACCACGCGCAAGATCGCGGGCGTCGTGCCCGTGCGCGAGTTCGCTGAAGGGCGTTACGTCATGATGGTCACGCGGCACGGCGTGATCAAAAAGACTTCGCTCGCCGATTTTCAGAACATCCGCTCAAACGGCATCAACGCCGTCAACGTGGACGAGGGCGACGAACTGCTCGACGTGATTTTGACCGACGGCACGAAGCGCATCCTGATCGCCACGCACGACGGCATCGCCATTCGCTTCGATGAGACAGACGTGCGCGGCATGGGGCGCGCGGCGCGCGGCGTGCGCGGCATCGCGCTGCGCAAGACCGATTACGTCGTCGCGGTCTGCGCCGTCTCCGCCGAAGACAACGAGCGCATGCTCTCGGTCTCTGAGCAGGGCTACGGTAAGCAGACGAAGATTTCCGACTACCGCCTGCAAACGCGCGGCGGGCGCGGCGTCATCAACATGAAGACCACAGCCAAGACCGGCAAGGTCGTCGCGGTCTTCGCCGTCGAGGACGATTCGGAGATCATGATCATCACGCAACACGGCAAGCTGATCCGCATCGAGGCGAGCTACATCCGCAAGACCGGCCGCTCGGCGTCGGGCGTGCGCCTGATCAAGACCGAGGACGGCGACATGGTGACGAGCGCGTCGCTGCTCGACTCGGCAGTGGAGGTGGAGATCGCCGGCGCGTTGCCAGAGTAGCAAGCCGGCCGAGAGGCAAACGAAAAATCCCGCGCACGTCGCGACGTGCGCGGGATTTTTATTTGATCTTCGTAGCGCTGATCTTCTGCCCGGCTTGCTCGAGCACCAAGCCTGTCACCTGCCCCTGCGCGTCTTTGCTGAACGTGACGCGCGCGTTGGCGAGCTTCACGAAGAAAACGGTAGGCGATTCGGGGAACAACTCTATTTTCGGTTGGCCGGCCGTCTGCGCCATTAAATGCCCGCCGTCGTTAGTGAGGGTGAAGATTAGACTCGGTGTCAGTTGATACTGCCCGACGTAAGCATCCAGCGTTTTGGCGTCAAGCGTGATCTCTTTGGGGGCGACGGGCGGCTCGTATTTTTCGCCGAAGACGATAGCGGTGAGGTCGCGCGCGATCTCGGACAAGCTGGCGGCCGCGTCCTCTAGGTTCGCCATCACGACGACGGCGTAATGCCGCTCCGGTATCATGTAGAGCAACGTCGAGACGCGCTGCTGTGCGCCCGAATGCGCGATGATCTGCCGCCCCTGTTGCGCGGCAACGCCCCAGCCCAGACCGTAACTGGTCTCCTTGCCGTCGCGTGTCTTCTGGCGCGTCCACATCAGCGTCAGCGTCTCCGGTTTAACGAGCGCGCCCTTTTGCAGCGCGACGGCAAAGCGCGCGAGGTCTTCGACCGTGGCGGCCAATCCGCCCGCGGGAATCTTGTAGCTGGTGTCGAGCAAGCCCGAGTTGCGCAACTCGCCGCTCGCGCTCTTTTGATAGCCCTGCGCGCGATTGGGGATGATAGTGAACAGATCGTCCACGCGCATCTGCTCCATGCTCGCCGGTTGGAAAATATTCGCGCGCACGTAGTCTGCATACTTCAGCCCGCTCGCGCCTTCGATGACGCAACCGAGCAACGTAAAACCGTAACTGGAGTAGAGATATTTCGTGCCCGGCTCGTGCAGCAAGGGATCATCTTTGAACACGTCGAGCGCGGCTACGACACTCGTGTAATGACGTGTGATCTCCGTGTCGTCGCCATTCGCGTGGTAGTGGCGGACACCGCCGAGATGACCGAGCAACTGGCGCGCGGTCACGGGCCACTGCTTCTGCGGAAAGGCGGGGCAATACTTTTGCACCGGCGCATCTAAGTCTAATTTACCGCGCTCGAACAACTGCATCGCCGCCGTCGCCGTGATCGGCTTGGAGAGCGACGCGAGCCGATAGACCGTGCCGGCCTTGGCCGGCACGTTGTTCTCCACGTCGGCCAACCCGTAGCCGTTGGCCCAACGGACTTGCCCGTCGGTCACGAGCGCCACCGACAACCCCGGCACATTATCCCGCGCCATCACCTGCTTGATGACCGTTTCGATCTGCTGTAACTGATCAGGCGGAACAGCCGCGGGCGTCTGCGCACGTAACGGGACTGCGGCCAGTAGCAGCCAGATGAGAGCAAGGCTGGCCAAGGGTCTTCGTCGTCGGATCATTTATCCCTCCTACCCGTTCAGAGAATTTCTGCCATCATGCTACCTGATCTCCACGCCGCCACCCGGTCTGCAAACTATTGCGCGGGAATATGCCCGCCCAAGAAACGTGCCCCGCGCGTTCAAAAGATAAGCAGCGGCGTTCATCTTACACGCCCGCCCGTTCAAAGATTGAACTGCCGGTTTAAAGAATGAACCGGCCAGTTCAAAGATTGAACGCGGTAATATAGAGATTAAACGGTGCGTTCAGCGAATGTTCTCGGTCGTTCAATCTTTGAACCAGTAGTTACAAAAGATGAACCGTCGTGCCGGCAAATTGCTCCCTTGCGCACAAACCTTCGGTCGGGTTGTTGGTTGATGTGTGCCTGCTGAGTTGGAGGATGCAGGTAGCGTTCCTGTTTCGCGCGGGGCGTGGGCTGTTGGTTTTCATTAACATACCTTTTGGCGATTTCAGTTAATTCTTTAGGACTATGCCTGACAATCTGCCATAACACTTCGTTAGACATATTTTGCATTACTTCATCCTTCGATTTCCCTGATTCAGCAATAATAGGAATTGCTTCTTTCATCGCTTGCAAACTGCCGTCCGGATAATTAGCTGTTTCCGTTAATTCATCGAAAGCAAAAATGGCGCTTTGCCGCTCAAATAAATCTCCGTCTTTTAACATCTTAGTCAGCGCGCGAATTCCATCAGTAGAAAACGCTAATAGAAAAGCTGCTCCACGCCGGCACATCATTTCTTCTTGAAGATTGAACAAAGAGAGTATGTTTCCACCTGTCGCAAGATCAATCAGTACGGGAACGACATCCTTATTATTTTTATCAAGATCAATTATCAAATTAGCAACTCCGGTTCGCTCACAAGGCTTTCCTTTTTTCAACATTCTGGTAAGGGCAGGAATAGATTTGGCGTCAAGTTTAGATAATACCTGATTAGCTTCTTCAGATACTTTAGGGTCTTTGGAACGAGACTTCTTTATGAGAGCGCGAATCTCACTGTCAGTCTTAAGCCTTGGCTCTTGAGCAAAACCATTTGCATAAGACCCCATCATAAGCAGGAGAAATATACCCAAGCACCAATTGGATTTTCGGTAAGCATATTGTTTATTCATAGCCATTTCAATAGCAACACATATACCGATACATAAATCAGCAAAAGTGAGTTTTAAAGGACTCGCTAGTGCAATATCTTTCGGACAGTTGCAGTAGCAACCCCGCCTCACGCGCCCGGCAACTCTACGGGCGCGCCTTCGCCTTCGACCCAGACTTCACCGTCCTCGTAGAATTCTTTCTTCCAGATCGGCACGGTGCGCTTGAGTTCTTTGATCGCCCACTCGCAGGCGGCGAACGCGGCACGACGGTGCGGCGCGCTGACACTGATGACGACGGAGGTCGCGCCGATCTCAAGCCGCCCGGTGCGGTGGACGATGCCGATGTGCGCGATGTCGAACTGCTCGTGTGCGCGTTCACCTAAGCGGCGCAACTCGGCGAGCGCCATCGGGGCGTAGGCTTCGTAGACGAGATAGAGCGTGCGTCGCCCTTTCGTCCACTCGCGCACGTAGCCGTCGAGCGTGACGGTCGCGCCACAGCGCGCAGGGACGATACGCCGCGCCACCGCGCCCACGTCAATCGGTTCGGTCGTCAGTTCGAAGAAATCTGCGGCCTCGCGCTCGTCGCTCGACACTTCCGCGCTGCCGCCGCTGACGGGCGGGAAGATGGCGATCTCGTCGCCCGCGCGGACGGGCGCGGACGGCCCGGCGTACTCTTCGTTGACGGCAATGAGCAATGAGCGCCCGAAGCGGCGCAGGTCGGGATGGCGTGCGAGGACTGCGGCGCGGACGGAAGCGGCGGTGGCGGGCGTAGGCACTTCGATCTCCGCTTCACCGCAGCCGGTCGCGTCGCGCGCCGCGCCGAAGAAGAGGAGGCGGACGTTGATCGCTGCGCCTGCGGGTGCGTCGGTTGGTGTGCGTGGGCGTCGTGCTTCGTCGCGTTGGTCGGTCATTCGTCGAGGTTGATGTGTTTGCCGGCGTGGCCGTTTCCGCGCGCGACCGTGTGGGCGCGGGCGCGCTCTTCGTAGTTGCCGACCACCTGCCCGAGCATCTCGCTGAGGCGCGCGAGTCGCTCGGCGGCGAAACGTGTTTCGAGCAACTCCTGTTTGACCTCAATATCCAATTCCATCGCGGCGGCGACGAGGAAGGAAAGCCGTTCGGGGTCTGTGCCGGGCAAGTCGGGCAGGCCCGTGCGGTCGTCGTTGATGGCGCGCACGGCGCGGGCGATGCGCGTAAAGAGATCAGCGACGTGCGCGGCCTGCGTGGCGAGTAACTGCTCGTCCTCTGCTTCGTCCTCGAACGGCGTGATGCGCCCGATGAGATAAGGCTCGTCCGTGTCCACGTAACCATCCAGACGATAACGCAGCAGCCCGACCGTCAAGACGTTCGAGCGGCCGTCCGGCAACGGCTGCACCTCGACGATCTCCGCGACGCAGCCGACATGGCCAATCGGTGGCCGATCCGTCGCGGCGCTATCGGGATCGAAGTGCGGCAGTCCGAACAGATTGTTCGTCGCGCGTGCGTCCGCGAGCAGCCGCTGGTAACGCGGCTCGAAGATGTGCAGCGGCAGCGGCACACCCGGAAACAGCACGAGCGGCAACGGGAACAGCGGCAATTCGCGCACGTCGCGCACTTTGTCGAAGGCTTCAGTCATAGAGAGAGGTCAGAGGTCAGAGGTTAGTGAAGTCAAAAGCACTGACCTCTAACCTCTGCCCTCTTATGTCGCTGCGTTGCGTTCCAACGCATGGCGGGCGGTGGCCGTGACCGGCAGCTCGTGTTCGGTTTCTTCCGCCATGGCGAACTGCTCGCCGGTCGTTTCATCGACCGGTGGCGCGAGCGTCTGTTCGATCAGGTCGAGAATCTTTTCGGGTGATTCATCACTGAGCGCGAGTTGTTTGGCCTGCAAGACGATTGCCGCCATCTCGTGCGCGCGGGCGCGATAGCGATTGTCGCGCGCGATCAAGTCTTCGACGATGCGCCGCTCGCGTACCTGCCGCGAGGCATCGGCTTCGAGACCGGCGGCGACCGCGTACTCGACCGGCACGCTACGGTTTGTCACCAGCACGTGCAGCGCGCCCGTCAGTTGTTTCGCTTCTTCGCGCATGCGCGGGATGTCGAGCAGCGAGTTCTTAAAACCGAGATGTCCGCGCAGGTTAAGCTCGATGATCGGCGCAGGTGTATCGTCCGCAGCATCGTGCGGCCGCGCTTCGCGCCGGACGACTTCCATGACGCCTTCGTGTATCGCTTCCGCGTCTACCACGCCGGACACGTCGTAACTCAGCCGCTGAAATGGACGCTGCGTGTAGTCGCGCAAATGCTCGGCGTGGACGCTATGCGCGTCGTCAACTGCGACGAGATAGACGCCGCGCTCCTCTTTGTATTCGTCAATCGAGACGGCTTCGAGCGAGCCGGGATTGAAGGCCCAGCCGTCGATCTCGAAACGCTTGTGCGTGTGCCCGAGCGCGATGTAATCCACGAGCGTGCGCAGCTCCTTCATCCGCTCAATGGAGAGCGCGGGGATGTTCGGCCGATTCAGTTGCCCCTCCACGTCTGTGTGTAGCAGGAGGATATTGAAGAGACCCGTGCCGTGGGCGCGGCGCAACGCTTCGACCAGTTGCGGGACAGCGGCATTCGCGCTCGTGCCATACCAGTGCGTGCCGAAGATACGCGCGCCCGCGATGTCTATGTAAGAACCGGTGCGCGCTTCCTCGTCCCACGGCGTGAGCGCGAGATGGCCGGCTTCGTCGTGCGTCGGCTCTAAGAGCTTCAGGTAGTCCCAACGCGAGAGCGAGCGCATCCAGCTATAGTCAGAGACGGCATCTTTTTGATCGTGATTGCCTTCGATGGCGACGACGGGGATGTCTGCCTCGCGCAATAGCGCGAGACCGGCGATGGCGTGATTCATCGCTTCCGGCTCAACCTTGCGCGCGTTGAAAAAGTCGCCTGCGATGAGCACGAAATCAACTTTGTGTGGGATGGCGTAGGTCTGGATTACGTCGAGCCACGCACGGGCGAAATCCTTTACGCGCTCGTCCAAGTTGTAGCGGCGACAGCCCAAGTGTACGTCCGCGATGTGCAGGAACTTCATATCGGCACTCAAACGATCCATGCGCCGCACTGATTAACCGGCCGGCGCGCTCTAATTGATGAGTGCATTATACGACAGAACGGACAAGAGGTCAGAGGTCAGAGGCTAGAGATCAGTGAAAGAAATTTTTCTTACTGACCTCTAATCGCTAGCCTCTGACCTGTGGAAAAAAAGAAGCCCCCGCGACTCTGGGCGTGAGTCTGTTTGGGCGACGGGGGCTTGCACGCCACGCGCCGGTAGAAGGGTAACCGTATGGCGCGGCGTTCACGGACTCTCGATAAGGGGGGCGAGAGCCGAAGTTGAGAACTGTCAAAGAACCTTGGCAGCTTGCGCTGCTACGCCGGTAGTGGGGGTGGCCGGCGCGTCAGTGCAAGATGCGGCGCTCGACCCCGTGGGGGAGAGAGAGGCGGGTCGAGTCGCGCATAATCCGATTCAGCGCGGCGATGGCGGGGCGGGCTGTCCGCTCGTCAATCCGCCTGCGCGCCAGTTCAAACAACACGCCGCGTATTTGGGCCGGCGTTAAATCGTCTGTCTCGTCCGGCGGCGTTAAATCAATTGCCCGTGTGTCCATGATCCAAGTACCGCTACATTGAAAAGCATGCCGGTCATACCGTCTCAAGCTGGTGCGCGAGCGTCGTGTGGCGCAGGGTCGCATGCAACTGCTCCATGTCGAGCGGCTTGCTCAGGAAACCGTCCGCGCCACCGGCGAAACAGGCCGCTTGCGTCTCCGCGCTATCCTCAGAACTGACGACGAACACTTTTACGGCCGGGCAATGCGCCTTGATGTATTCGAGTATGCGCAGACCCGTCTGTGTCGTGCCGGGCACGGGCGGCAGGTGCAGGTCGAGCAGCGAGACGTGCGGCTCGTAGACGGTGGCGCGCCGGAGCGCCGTCGGCAAATCCTCGGCCGTTGACACGTCGTAGTCATCGCACAGAGACCAGTAAAGTTGCTGCCGGATCGCGGCGTCGTCGTCAATCACCAATACTTTCGGTTTCATCGCCGCTGCTTCCCTCTTCACTCGCGCCCGCCTCGTTTGTGGCCCGCCGCCTTGTCCGTGTCTTGCTCGCGCGCTTAATCAATCGCAACCATCGTGCCAGTCTGTGCCGCACTCATGCGCGATGCGATTGGCGCGTAAATCGCACATCGTAGCCGGCCGCCAACAGTTGCAGTGTCAACTTCCGGCGACAACGGCGGCGCGGCTGTCTACATTTGTGGACAGAGATTCGGCCGTCGTGCGTGGTTAGTTGTTAGCGATTTCGCTCTATCACCAACGCGCCAAAGATCAGTTTACTCAACTGATCACTAACTACGAGCAACTGACGACTGACAGATTTTCATTTTTCTTGGACGTCGAGTTCGCTGAGGAGGCGATGTAGATAGGAGCGGCTGATGCCGAGGCGCTTGGCGGCGGCGGCCTTGTTGCCGCCTTCTTGTTGCAGTGCGCTCTGGAGCAGACGACAACGCAAGTGTGTGACTGCGCCTTCGAGCGTGGTGTCGGCGGCAGTGGTCGCATCTGTTTCGGGCAGCACGGCGCGTTGCATCTTTTCCGGCAGATGCTCCGTGCTTAGTCGCGGCCCCGACGTGAGGACGACCAATCGCTCGATCACGTTCTCAAGCTCGCGCACGTTGCCGGGCCAGCCGTACTCTTGCAAGGCTTCGTGCAGTGCGGTGGGAATTTCGGGTTGTGCCCGACCGTGCTTCTCGGCCGCTTTGGCGGCGAAGTGGGCGGCGAGGAGCGGGATGTCGTCGCGCCGCTCGCGCAAAGGCGGCAAGACGAGCGGCACGACGTTGAGCCGGTAGAACAAATCTTGCCGGAAGCGGCCGGCGGCGACCTCCGCGTCCAAGTCGCGGTTGCTAGCGGCGATAAGCCGTATGTCCACGCTGATCGTCTTCGTGCTGCCGAGTCGCTCGAAAGCGCGCTCTTGCAAAACGCGCAAAAGTTTGACCTGCACGGCCGCGCTCAACTCGCCGATCTCGTCGAGGAAGAGCGTGCCGCCGTCGGCCAACTCGAAGCGGCCCTTCTTCGCCTGCGTCGCGTTGGTGAACGCGCCGCGCTCATGGCCGAACAGTTCCGACTCGATCAACGTCTCCGGCAAGGCCGCGCAACTGACGGCGATGAACGGCTGTTCGGCGCGTGCGCTCTCGTCGTGGATCGCGCGGGCCAGCACCTCTTTGCCCGTGCCGTTCTCGCCCGTGATCAGCACAGTCGCGGACGTGTCGGCGACGGCGCGGGCCTGCTTCAAAACACGTTCGAGTGTGGGCGCTGCGCCCAGCACACGCGCGATGCCGCGCCGCGCTCCGAGACCCGAACGCAGCGTCAGATTCTCCTGTTCGAGTCGCCGCACGCGCGCCGCCTGCCGGACGATGTGCCCGACCTCCGCCTCGTTGAACGGCTTCTCGAAAAAACCATACGCGCCATAGCGGATCGCTTCGAGCGCGACCTGTCGCTTATCGCTGCCGGTGATGACAATGACGGGCACGGCCGGCCGCACCGTGTGCGCGGCTTTGATCACCGCGAGACCTTCCGTAATGCCTTCCAGATCGGGCGGTAGGTGCAAGTCGCATAGCACCACGTCAACACGCCCCGTATGCAGTTGCGCGGCGGCCTCTGCGCGCGTCTCCGCTTCCAGCACATGATGCTCGGTTTCCAGTGCCCAGTAGAGTTGTCGCCGCAGTACGCGGTCGTCGTCCACGATCAGCACCGTCGCTTTGTCCTGCGTTGCGTCACTCATCGAAAACTCTAGCGTAATCATTCCGCGGCTGTGCCTTGACTCGGACAAGGCGCAGCCTTATTTCGCTTTCTATAAAAACTTGCGACCCGGAAAGGCAGAAGCCCTACCGCACATCAGGCGGCACAATCGCATCGTCCATTGCGTGTACTGTTGAAAACTACTGCGGGGCTTGGTCAACGGAGCGCATCGCCTTCGCGTCGGTCGTCTGCTGCGACCTTACCGCCGAAGTCTGACTCCTCCGCGTGACCGGCGTGGATGGTAGCACGGCGCGGAAACACGTGCCAGCACGAAGCTCTGATTCCACTTCGAGCCGGCCGCCGTGCGCCGCGATGATCTCGCGGCACGTATAAAGACCGAGGCCGATGCCCCGCTCTTTCGTCGTGGCGAACGGGCGGAACAGGCGCGTGCGGATAAACTCTTCGGTCATGCCCGCGCCCGTATCGCGCACGCTGATGAAGACGTGCCACTCGTCAACTGCGCCCGCTTCAACCGTCAAGCGCCCGCTCCGCGCACCCAATGCTTCGAGCGCGTTGAGAATGAGATTTTCCACCACGCGCTCGATGCGTTCGGCATCCACCGGCGCAACGAGACTCTCCGGCAAATGCGTTTCGAGGTGATGAATCGCCGCCGCCGGTTCAGCCGTCGTGGCGAGGACGCGCTTGATGAGGGGCACGAGATCGACGGGGCGGATCGCGTGGCGATACTCGCCGCTCAAGGTGCGCGCCGGTTCGTTCAGGCGCGCGACGAGGGCGCGCAGTTTGTCGGTCGCCGCGCGCAGACTGCTGATCGCGTCCGCGCGAAACTCCGCGCGATCCATGTGCCGCTCCATGTTGTTGACGAGCATAGAGAGGCCCGTGATCGAGTTCTTGAGATCGTGCGTGAGCATCGCAGAGAGACGCAGGAACGATTGAAACTGTTTCGACTCCGCCTCGCGCGCGATGTGCTCGCGCAGCCGGTCGCTCATCAGGTTGAAGCTGTCGGCCAGCAGACGCGTCTCGTCGGTTGATTGCACGTTGATGCGTTGTTCGAGATTGCCGGCGGCGATCTCGGCCGCCGCTTCCGCGACGCGATTGATGCGCCGCGCCGTGCCTTCGACGACGATGGTCATAACTATGCACACGGCGAGCGCGGTCAGTACGGTCAGTACAAGCCCGGCCGTGCCGAACATTTGCAGCCCCGCGTCCGCCGCCGTCTCGTTGCCTGCGACGGCGACCGACAGATCGAGGCCCGCGACCGGCTGATAAGCCGTCAACCAACGTTGCCCATCGTTCGCTGTGAAGAACTCTACGCCGTTGCGGCCTGTCATCATCGCCCGCGCGATACCGGCAAAGCCCGGCATCGCGCTCGCCGCCGGTTGATAGTTGAGCGCGCGGTTCGTGTGATGCACGAGCAATCCGTCGTGATCCAAGACGACGACGATGCGCTGCGGCTCAGACCGCGCACGCTGCCCCCCGTCGCCCTGACTCGCCGATCTGGCCTCAAATTGACTGAACAACGGGTCGAGTTTTAAGTCGGCGACGACTGCGCCGAGCGGCACCTTCTCCTCCCCGTCGCCCGCGTGGACGCGCACGGTGTAGCGCAAGCCCACGCCGAATGCTGTGTGCGTGACGGGGCTGCGCACGGGCCCGTACACGCTCGCCGCCCGGCCGCGCTCGTCCGTCGCCATGCTCGCGGGCAGCGCGTCGCCGGTTACTATCCGCAAATCCGTCCTCGCGCCGAGCGGCGATTCGACACGCGCGAGTGGTCGCTCTTCCGCGCCGATGAGCGTAAGCGACGTGTAACAACCCGGATAGCTGCGCATGAAAGCGACGAGCGCGGCAGACACATCGGCGGCCGACGCAGCACGTTGCGAGGTAGGCGGCCCGGCAGACTGCGCCGCAAGCTGAGTTTGCGGCGCACGCAGGTAAGCGCGCAGTGTGGCGGAACGCGCTAGTTCCGTCAGATCAGCTTCGCGGTCGGCTAGCACGGCGGTCAGGTCGCCGTTCATTTGGGCCGTGCGGTGCGTAACATCTGCGCGCAGTAGTTGCTCGACCGCCCGCACGCCGCTGCGATAGTAGCCGCCGCTCAGCAGCAGCATCGGCACGATGCCGAGCACGATGAAGACGAGCAGCAGTTTGGCGCGAATGCTCATGAATAGATCGGCCGTTGCCTGTTGTCCGTGGTCAGTTGTGCTTCATTGCGTTAGTTGCCATTCTCATCTTCAGCAGGCAACACACGTCGGCAGCACGACGGCTAGCTGACCACTGCCCACCGACCACTGACAGCTTTTCCCTCAGACCTGCGCGCGGCCAAATTCCGCGAGCAACGGCGCGAGGTGCGCGATGACGTTGGCGTGCGCCGCGCCGTTCGTCGCGACGAGACCGTTACGGTTCTGCACGTCTTCCGTATTGTAGCGATAGGGTTGCCCCCAGAGGTCGGTCAAACGCCCGCCTGCTTCGTGCAAGATCGCTGCGGGCGCGCACGTGTCCCACTGCTTCGTGCGCGGCGAGAGGTGTATGTAGAGATCGCATTGCTGCTCGACGATCAGCCCGATCTTGATCCCGACCGAGCCGCGCGCGATCTGTTCCCGCAAGCCGCACGCGCGCACAACTGCATCCATCTTCGGGCTGCGATGGTTGCGACTCACGGCCAGACGCATGCGCGCCAACTCGGTTTGTGCCGAGACACGCAACTGCACCGTGGCTAACTCCGGGCGTGCAACCCACGCGCCGTGCCCGTGCGCCGCGTAGTAGAGCACATCCGTGTCCGGCAGATAGACGACGCCGAGCGTGGCCGCGCCCGCAACGGCGAGACCGATCTGTACGGCGAAGTCGCCATTGCCCGCGATGAAGCCCTTCGTGCCGTCGAGCGGATCGACCATCCACACACGCGCACAAGCCAGACGGCGCACCGTGTCCACAGACTCTTCCGACAACAAACCATCGGCGGGAAACTCG
>JBBRYU010000101.1:0-13585 GCA_038237345.1 Pyrinomonadales bacterium | reverse complement strand
CTCACCCCCCCCCCCCCCCCCACTCCCCGACCTCACCCTATACATCCTTTCTGTGCTCCATCGACTCTCCGCCCCCGCCCTTGTCGGGGGGGGGGCGGGGGGGCCCCGCCCCCCCCCCCCCCCCCGCCGCGCCGGCCGCCCCCCCCCCCCCCCCCCCCCAGCACCGTGGCCTTGCTTGGCTCGGTTACACTCATCGGCAAACGACTATAGTGGCCAAGCTGAAGACCGACTGGGACGATCCGCGCGAGCAGGTTTACGACGAATGGCTGCGCTGCAAACATTGCGGCGCGACCTATTACGCCGTGCTGACCGACACCTTCTTCAGCGACGACTTCCGCATCGAAACTTTCACGGCCGACCCGCAAGCGTGGCAGGAATCCTACGCCCGCGCCCGCGCCTGCCCGCACCCCGACGATCATGAATGCCAATGCCCCGCGCACATCCAAGGCCGGCATGGCTTCGGCTAGCCAATCAAGTTTGAATCCGTCTACTACAACGACTAACCGCCACGTACGGCCCACGCAACCACTCACCGGACTCATCAACCGAACAATTTAACAATGAAAGAGAAGCTATCGAGGCGTCATGTTGAATGAGTTATTCGGCGGTGCTAACGAGGTAACCCGAGCACTGCTTATCTTATGATCTCATCAATAACTCAATTTCTGTTTTGATGCTATCTTCAAGTTTCATGCGAATCCGAAAAGCGATGACATCTCATTAATAGGTTGTACATCCGAGGATAGAATTGAACCCTCCCCGTCACCTACAAACGATAAAGGCTGATTCAGTGAGGGGCGGAGAAAGGATAAAGCGTCTTTTGTGATGACCACAGCTTTCTCAGGATCGGCCCATACGCCTTGAATTCTAACCACGCCTGGCCGCACAACTTCTAAAGAAAGCACAATAGCTTTGCCATTCACGACAAATAAGGGGTTAACCAAAAGCATCTTGTCAATTACCCAGTCAGGAACGTAATCTTGAGTTGCTGGCACAGTAATTTGAATATAGCCTCTTACCTCTTTGTACTCTACTAAAGGATTTATATCGAGACGCAGATGATTGTAAGTTATGCGAAGGACTTCCTTTCTTTTATAGGAATACATACGCAAATTGAGGAATAGAAGGTTGTCCTCCTTAATATCGAACCTGAGATAATTGTTATCGGATAAGTGGAAGACTGCTATGTTTAATGGTGCAGCTATGGCTATAGTTCCAGCCAATAGTTTCGTAAATCCGCCCGGCTCTATGTAAAGTTGCCCCCTTATTTCATCGCCCAATCGAACCATCTCTTTCCACCTGTAGATCGTTTCATCCAACAAAGTAATAGCCCCATGATGAATATCATCATGGCACGTGGGGCAAACAGCTATCATGTGTTTTGCATCATGTGTTCTATATACATGCCACTCACGGATATGGTGAATGTGGGTGCGATGCGTCGAGCAGCCAGGGTTCGCACATTTGCCGCCCGCTTCCTGTCTAAGTTGCTCTAAAACCTTCTTCCCGACCTTAGTACGTTTGCGTGTCATTGCTTACTTCTTTACATCTCTTTACTTTTGCCAAGCGAAGCAGCCGAACTATTATTATACGGCAGAACTGCGGCATAACTCCGCAGTAGGCACGATAATGGCAACCCGGCGGGCTTACATAGACCTGCGGCGCGTGGCGCTCAGACCACCTTCGCTTTCCACTTGCCGCGCCGGAACAGGAGCGCGCTGACGACGGCGAGGGTGGAGAAGGCGGCCGTGATGGCGAGGAAGACGCCGCGCGGGCCGAGACTGGTGTGGAAAGCCAGCACGTAGGCGAGCGGAATCTCCCAGAGCCAGAAGATGAAGAGGTTGATGTAGGTCGGCGTCCACGTGTCGCCCGCGCCGTTGAACGATTGTGTCAGCACCATGCCGTAGGCGTAGAAGAGGAAGCCGCTCGCGACGATGCGCAGACAGTTGGTGGCGTAATAGAGCACGGCCGGCTCGCGCGTGAACAGGCGCGCAATCGGGCCGGCGCAGACGACGAAGATTAAGCCGATTGCGCCGAGAAAGCAGACGTTATAGAACGCCGCACGCCAGACCGCGCGCTCGGCACGTTCTGGTTTGCGTGCGCCGAGCGCCTGCCCGACCATCGTCGCCGCCGCATTCGACATGCCCCACGACGGCAGGAGCGCGAACAGGATGACGCGTATGCCGATGGTGTAGCCCGCGAGCGCGTCGCTGCCGAAGGTCGAGATCACACGGACGAGGCCGATCCAACTCGCCGTGCCGATGAACACTTGCAGCGTGCCCGCGCCGGAGAGCCGCACGAGTCGCGTGATGATCGTCGGTTCAAGTTGTAAGTGGCGGCGCGCGACATTGATGCGCCCGCCGGGTCGCAAGAGTCGCGAGAGAGCAAACAGCGCGCCTGTGCCGCGCCCGATGGTGGTCGCAATGGCCGCGCCCGTCACGCCCAACTTGGGGAACGGGCCAAGGCCGAAGATGAGACACGGGCCGAGCAGGATGTTGATGGCGTTTGCCAACCAGAGGACGCGCATCGCAATCGCCGCATCGCCCGCGCCGCGAAAGACCGCGTTGATAAGAAATAACAACAAGACCGAAGCGTTGCCGCCGAGCATCACGCGCGTGTAGTTGACGTGACTCAGCACGCCCGGCGACGCGCCCATCAACGCGAGCAGGCGCGGCGCAAGCAGTATGCCGGCCGTGCCGAGCACGAGCGAGACGACGAGGCCGAGCGCGATCACTTGCACGGCCGCCCGCGCCGCGCCTTCCGCGTCCTGTTCGCCGACACGCCGCGCGACCATCGCCGTCGCCCCGATGCTCAAACCGATGGCGACCGTATAGATAATGGTCAACAGGGACTCGGTGAGGCCGACCGTGGCGACGGCGTCCGCGCCGAGCCGCGCGACGAAGAACACATCGCACACGGCGAAGACGCTCTCCATCAGCATCTCCAACACCATCGGCACGGCCAGCAGAATGACAGCGCGCCCGACGGGCCCCGTCGTGTAATCATGCCGGGACGAGCCGCGCACGGCCGCGCGCACCGCTTGCCAGAGCGAAGCAGTCGGTTCAGTTGATGTATCAACGCGCAATGGTTCGGTTGAGTCGGACATTCAAGTTAGCAGGAGCATATGCGGAGGTTCGCGCTCGATTAATTCCCAGTTATTTCTAACCAAGTTGCGATTTCAACACAGAGGATACAGAGGACACACAGCGGGCACAGAGAAAAGCGATCTCAGACTTGAGATTTGAGATCAAGCAACTCTGTGCTCTCTGTGTGTCCTCTATGTTTTAACTATTGGCGCGCCACACTCAATTGCAAGATCAATTAGGCCGCGCAGTTTAGCATAGCGCTCAATCAACGACGCGCGCGATCAGGCATTTCAAGTAGAGCGTTTCGGGCACGCCGACGAGCACGGGATGATCGCGCGCTTGCATTCTCTTCTCGACAAGTTGCACGCGGCGCTGCGCGTCGGCTGCGGCGGCAGCGAGCATCTCTTGGAACATCCCTTCGCTCATGTGATACGAGCAGGTGCAGGTGACGAGCACGCCCCCCGGCGCGAGCAGTTTCAACGCGCGCAGGTTGATCTCTTTGTAGCCGCGCGCGGCCGCCGCGACACTCGCGCGATTCTTGGCGAACGCAGGCGGGTCGAGCACGATGGTGTCGAACTGTGCGCCCGCCTCTTGCAATTCGCGCAACGCGTCGAAGACGTTCGCCTCACGAAACTCGACGTTCGTCGCATTGTTCAATTCAGCGTTGCGGCGTGCGGCGGCGACAGCTTCACCGGAGATGTCGTAGCCGATGACACTGTCGCAGTTGCGCGCCATGTTGAGCGCGAACGCGCCGTTGAAGGTGAAGCAGTCGAGCGCCCGCCCGCGGGCGACGTGACCGGCGGCGACGTGATTCTCGCGTTGGTCGAGGAACGCGCCCGTCTTCTGCCCTGCGAGCGGCGCGGCGGAGAAGCGCACGCCATGTTGCACGATCTCCATCTCCGCGGGCGCGTCGCCGTATAGCACACCCGTGCGCAACTCTAACCCTTCGAGCCGGCGCACGCGCACGTCGTTGCGCTCGATGATAGCGCGCGGCTGCAACTCTGCGACGAGCAACTCGACGAGCAGTTGCTTGATCGCTTCCGTCCCCTGCGAAAGCGTCTGCAAGACGAGCACGTCCGCGTAAGCGTCCACGATGAGCGATGGCAACAGATCGCCCTCCGCATAGATGAGCCGGTAGGCATCCGCTTCGTGCGCCAGCCCCGCGCGGCGCGCGATTGCCTCGCGCAGCCGCGCTTGCCACCACGCGCGCTCAATCGGCTCGGCGCGTAAGGTCAGCAGACGTAAAACTATTTCCGAGCGGTCGCTGTAGCACGCCTGTCCGACGAAGCGCCCGCGCTCGTCGCGCACGGTGACCACCGCGCCGCCCTGCGCGTCGCCCGTGTTGCTCACGTCGCTGCGATAAATCCAGAGGTGGCCGGCGCGTGCGCGCGCTGCCCCACGGCGCGTAATAGTGACGATGGATTGTGTCATGGCTGTCAGTGTCACTTAAAAACAGCGTTCGATTCAAGCGGGCGACGCGGTTACGCGCGACTTGTAACGGGCCGCGTTTATCTGTAGTCTAAACGCGGTTTCCCGCAACATAATTCCGCTTAGTGAAGGAGGGCAAGGCAAGATGCCTGAAGTTGGCGATATGGCCCCGGACTTCGAATTGAAGAGCCACCTGACAAAAGACAAGCGGGTGCGCCTCTCGGACTTCCGGGGCAAGCAGAACGTGGTGCTGGCGTTTTATCCGCTGGCATGGACGCCCGTCTGAACCGCGCAGATACCGGATTATGAAGCAGACTTCGAACGCTTCAAGGGCTACGATGCTCAGGTTCTGGGCATATCAGTTGACAGCGTCCCCTGCAACACCGCTTGGGCCAAATCACTCGGCGGTTTGACCTACGATCTACTCAGCGACTTCCATCCCAAAGGCGAAGTAGCACGAGCCTACGGCGCTTACCGCGACGCCGACGGCATCTCCGAGCGCGCCTTGTTCATCGTGGACAAGAATGGCAAGCTCGCTTACAAAGACATCCACAACATCGCGGATCAGCCGGACAACGAAGACCTCTTCGAGGTCCTGCGCAAGCTGTGAGGGTGAGATAGGTTCAAAGTTTAAGGTTCAAGGTTCAAGGTTTGAAGCATCAAGCTATGAACACTGAACACAGGATACCAACCTTGAACGTTGAACCTTGAGTTTAATGCTATGACACTGGCTAGAAAATGCGTACCGTTCACGCCGTTCGACGGCGCTCTGGCGAAGAGCCACATCGCCATCGTGACGGCGGCGGGCGTGCATCTACGTGACCAAGAGCCGTTCAATATCGCGGACGAGTTGGGCGATCTCAGTTACCGCGTTGTGCCGCCCGACGTGGCCGCGGCGCAGTTGATGGTCACGCACCATCACTACGATCACACGGACGCGGACGCGGACATCAACGTCGTCTTCCCCATCGCCGCGCTGCGCGATCTTGTCACCGAAGGCTTCATCGGCGGCAGCGCACGCAAGCACATCGGCTACATGGGCTACACGATGCAACTCAAGGCGATGTACGAGGGTACCGCCCCGCAGATCGCCAACGAGATCGATAAAGGCGGGCGCGCTGACGCTGTTGTCTTAACCGGCGGTTGACCGAGCGTGTGCCACCGCACGGTCGTTGCGGTACAACGCGAAATTGAGATGCGCGGTATTCCGACGGTGCTGATTACGGTCAGCCCGGAAGTCTCCGCGCAGATGCGCCCGCCGCGTGCGCTCTATCCGCAAGGCTTCAAGATCGGCAACAGTCTGGGCCGCCCCGGCATGCGCGAGTTACAGAAGCAAGTCTTGCGCGCTGCGCTCGGATTGTTGCTTGAGAACACACGCCCCGGCGCAGTCGTCACGCGCGAGTATCCCGCGTACGGCGAGCGGTACGAGCCGCCACGGGTCAGAAACTAATAACCGTAAAGCGTGAATCGTAAAGCGTGAATAGACGAACCGCCTTTCTCTATTCACGATTTGCGATTTACGCTTTACTATGCACGAATAATGATTCGCACCATCGGGTTGATCACAGGCGGCGGCGATGCGCCGGGCTTGAACGCGGTTATCCGCGCGGTTGTGAAGACGGCTGTGGCGGAGTACGGACTGCTCGTCGTCGGCATCGAGGACGGGTTCGAGGGCTTGCTCGGCGCGACGCACACACGCGCGCTGACGCCGACGGACGTGCGCGGACTCCTCCCGCGCGGCGGAACGATCCTCGGCACGCGCAATCGCGGGCAGTTCGTCGTCCGCACTGCTGAAGGCTCAAGCACGCCGGAGGAAACGTTTTGCGAGGCGATTGCAAACTTGCAGCGCCTTGGCATCGACGCGCTCATCGTCGTCGGCGGCGAAGGCTCGCTCGGCATCGCCCTCGAGTTCGACAAGCGCGGCGTGCCGGTCGTTGGCGTGCCCAAGACGATTGACAACGATCTCGGTTGCACCGAGTTGACCTTCGGCTTCATCACCGCGCTCGACATCGCCACCGAAGCGCTCGACCGCTTGCACACGACCGCCGCTTCGCACGACCGCGTGATGGTACTCGAAGTGATGGGCCGGCACACGGGCTGGATCGCGTTGCACTCCGGCATCTCCGGCGGCGCGGACGTGATTCTGATCCCGGAAATCCCGTTCACGATGGAAGCTATCGCGCGCAAGATTCACGAGCGCGACGTGTGCGACTCGCAGTTCAGCATCGTCGTCGCGGCCGAGGGCGCGACGACGATGGGCGGCGCAGAGGTCTATCAGGCGGCGGGCGACCGCGAGCATGCGCCGCGACTGGGCGGCATCGGCAATCGCGTCGCCGAAGAGATCGAAAAGTTGACCGGCAAAGAGTCGCGCTGCGTCGTGCTCGGCCACCTACAACGCGGCGGCATGCCGAACGCCTTCGATCGCATGTTGGCCACCAACTACGGCTCGTGCGCCGTGCGCGCCCTGATGCGCGGCGAACACGGCCAGATGGTTGCGCTTCATGCCGCCGACATTATCACCGTCCCGATCTCGAAAGCGTGCGCCAACCTCAAGACCGTGCCCACGGACAGCCAGTTGATTCGCACCGCCCGCGACGTGGGCATCTCCTTCGGCGCACCCGACGAAGCGAAGTATCACGGGCAAGAGATTTGCTGAGCCGGCCCGCGCTGCACTACACTGCCATGCAATCAAATAACACGCTAAGCCTTGCGGCGCGTGCTGGCACATAAACTCTGGAGCGGAACGAACGTGGTACAAGACGTTAAAGAGCGATTGAAAGTCGAGTTAGAAGAACTCGAAACGGAGTTACGCGTATACTTGCCGCGCGAGATCAAGCGCGCCAAAGAGTTCGGCGACCTGCGCGAGAACGCCGAGTACCACGCGGCCCTCGCGCGCCAGCAGTTCGTCCAAGCGCGCGTCCGCGATCTGCGCCAGCGCATCAGCGAGATCGCCTCGATTGATCCGTCCAAAGTGCCGCACGGCAAAGCGGCTTACGGCTCGACACTCTTGCTCTACGACGACGCGCGCGACGAGGAAGTAACCTATCGGCTCGTCACGCCGGAAGAGAGCGATCCCGCCAAAGGTTTCATCTCCACCACCTCGCCCATCGGCCGCAGTCTGATGGGCCACGAAGAGGGCGACGAAATCAAGGTCGTCACGCCCGGCGGCGCACGCAAGTTTGAAATCCGCCGTCTCACCACCTGGCACGACGAGAATAAGGGTAGCGTATGAAACGCAACGCGGACACCCACACCGCCGCTTATTCACCAGGCCGCACAACTTCATCGCTGCTCATTCATCCCTTCCGCTCCATCGCTTTTCTTGACACTCTTTGCCGGCGTCCCTATGATGCTCTGTCAATGTGACGGGCTGATGTATGCTTCCGATCCGTCGTTCTTATCGCGGAAGAAAGGCTGAGCAGAATTGTTTGGGGCGAGTATCGGGCGCGGCGCGCAACGCATCATCAGCGCGATGGTGCGCTGGTTGGCGCACGGCGGGATCAACCCGAACGTGCTGACCGTCATCGGCGTTGCAATCAACGTGCTGGCCGGCTCGCTCTTCGGTCTCGGCCACTTCTTCTGGGCCGGCATCGTGCTCATCGTCGCCAACCTGTTCGACATGCTCGACGGGCAAGTAGCGCGCCTGTCGGGGCGCGTCACGCGCTTTGGCGGCTTCCTCGACTCGTCGCTCGACCGCCTCTCCGACATGGTCGTTTTCGTCGGACTGATGGTGTTCTACGCGCGCGACACGGAGTTTCATTCAACCTTGAACGTCTTTCTCGCGGGCGCGGCCATGATGGGTTCGGTCATGGTCTCTTACGCGAGCGCGCGGGCCGAGAGTTTGATCCCGAAGTGCGACGTTGGTTTCCTGCGCCGGCCCGAGCGCGTGGTGCTGCTGGTTATCGGCGGCCTCTCGACGCACCCCGGTTCGCAGAATTTTTTCGCCAACCGCATGCCCGCCGTACTCTGGATTCTCGCGGTCGGCTCATATTGGACGTTCGCGCACCGTATGTATCACACGTGGCGTGAAGTTTGGCGCGCGGACACGGCGACAAATGCCGCAGCACAGGCATCTAAAGTCGCGCACGTGAACGATGCGGGCCAAAGCGAGGCGGGCGACCGGCGCAACGCACCGAAGGTAGTGAGCGGCGTCACGCCATCGCATTGAAATAAGGTTCTCGTCCGCAATTAAAGTTAATGAACCGCGCACAGGCGCGCGACGTTATGCCAGCAGTGAGGTATCACACTTTGACTATCTGTCCCTGTTGCGGCGCGAAACTAGCCGGCGCGCAATCATTGGTGGACTGCGCGGCGTGCGGCGCGCACGCGGTCGGCCCGCCGCTCGCCCGCCCCGCACATGAATTGCCTTTCTACGGCCGCGCGCTCGCGGTCGGCGCGACGGGCGCGCTGCTCGTCGTCGTGCTGCTCGTCGGCATTGTCGCCGCGCTGCTTGAACGCCAATCATTCTCGCTCGCTTTCTGGAACGTCGCCGCCGCCGCCGAGACGGCCGCGTGGCGCTTGAAATTGCTCGTGTTGCCGCTCGCACTGCTCGCGTTGTGGCCTTCACTGCGCGTGCTGGCCACCGTGCGCCGCGAGCCGGCCCGCTTCGCCGGGCTGCGTCTGGCCCGCACGGGTCTGGCGCTCTCCGCCTCCGTCGCGCTCGCTATTACCGTGCTGATCGGCGTGACCGTGCCGGAGCGTCTGCGTCAGCGTGCGCTTGCCGCGCAGGCCGAGCAAAACGCCATCGTCTACGAAGTGCGCAGCGTGCTGCTCCAATATCAAAACAAGCAGGGCACGGTGCTGGTGAACGTGGACGATCTCGCGAAACTGCCCGACGCTGACGGCTCGGTTGCACGGGTAGCGGCATTGATCAAAGTCGGCTCGTATGAGCCTGTATCCGACATCGCATCTTTGCCCTCCACGCGCGGGAAGGCCGGCGCGCGACGCGGCACAGCCCTGCGTGTGCGTAACGCTGCGCTGCGCCCCAACATTGACGACACGCCGGACGAAGGTCTGTCGTTCACCAGCTACAAACTCATCTTGCCGGGCGCGGACAAAAAGCTTGGCACGGCCGACGACATCACTTTGCGCGATGGCGTCATCGTGCCTACCGTGCTGCCGACTTCAGCCATGCGCACCAACCAGAGCGGCAACGGCCGCAACACGCCTTAGCCTCCCGCGCACGGTCATGGGTCTTCTAGGACTTTTCCGCCGCAAGCACGACGATCCGGAGGCCGCGCGTCGTGCGCGCGTGCTGCGCACGGGCCGCATCGCCGAAGGCACGGTCTTCGACATCGGCACCGACGAGCAAGGCGCGATCACACACATCTTCTACAATTACGAAATCAACAGCGTCGAATACGAGTCTTCGCAAACGCTCGACGACACACAACGCACACGCGCCATCGCCTACGCGCCCGGCGCACGCATCACCGTTCGCTTCGATCCGCATCAACCCGCCAACTCGGTCGTCGTTTAGAGGTCAGAGATTAGAGGTCAGTATTTGTCTCTGCTAACTTCTGCCTATGACTCATCGTGCTGCTTACGGCACGTTACTACTGTTTGACTTTTCTGACCTCTCACCTCTAACCTCTGACCTCTGCCTTTATGTTTCGCAAAATACTGATCGCAAATCGCGGCGAGATCGCGGTGCGGATCATCCGCGCGTGTCGTGAGTTGAACATCGTGCCGGTCGCAGTCTACTCCGAAGCAGACGCGGCAGCGCTGCACGTGCGTTTGGCCGACGAGGCTTATCTGCTGGGGCCTGCGCCGTCGAGCGAGAGCTATCTGCACATTGAGCGCATCATCGCCGCCGCACGTACAGCCGGCGCGGAAGCGATCCATCCCGGTTACGGCTTTCTCGCGGAGAACGCTGACTTTGCCCGCGCTGTCGCGGACGCTGGGTTGACGTTCATCGGGCCGTCGCCCGCAGCGATGGAGTTGATGGGGTCGAAGACGAACGCGCGGCGCGCGGCGTTGGCGGCGGGTGCGCCCGTCGTCCCGGGCACAACCGAGCCTTTGCAATCACTTGACGAAGCACATGCGACGGCGACGCAATTGGGCTATCCCGTGATGCTCAAGGCGACAGCGGGCGGTGGCGGCAAAGGCATGCGTCTCGTCGCGCATGAGCATGACCTCGCCGCCGCGTTCGAGACCGCGCAGGCGGAAGCAGCGGCCGCATTCGGCGACGCGGCGGTCTATCTCGAAAAGGTGGTTGAACGCCCGCGCCACATCGAGATACAAATCTTCGCTGATAGTCAGGGTAATTACGTACACCTCGGCGAGCGCGAGTGCTCGATCCAGCGCCGGCATCAAAAGGTGATCGAAGAGTGCCCATCGCCGCTAGCCGATCCGCTCTTGCGCGCGGCGATGGGCGCGGCGGCGCTCAAGATCGCGCGAGCGGCCGACTATGTGGGCGCGGGCACAGTTGAGTTCTTAGTCTCGGACGTGACGTGCGAATTTTACTTTCTCGAAATGAACACGCGCTTGCAAGTCGAGCATCCGGTGACGGAGCTGGTCACCGGTATAGACCTCGTGCGCGAGCAGATCACTGTGGCGGCGGGCGCGCCGCTCTCGTTCACGCAAGCGGAGGTCGCATGGCACGGGCACGCCATCGAGTGTCGCGTCTATGCCGAAGACCCGGACAATAACTTCATGCCCTCGCCGGGGCGCATCACCGCTTTGCGCCGGCCGCAAGGGCCGGGCGTGCGCGACGATGGCGGCGTCTATGCAGGCGCGGAGGTCTCGATCTACTACGACCCGTTGCTCTCGAAGCTCGCGGTCTGGGGGCGCACGCGCGCGGAAGCGATTGACCGTTTGCGCCGTGCGCTCAACGAGTACGAGGTCGGCGGCATCAAGACGACGCTGCCCTTCTTTCGCGCCGTCGTGCGCGACGCAGAGTTCATCGCAGGCCGGTTGGACACGAGTTTCATCGCCCGCTTCAACGAGCGCCGCGCCGCCGCGCAGGCAACAGACGAGGACGAGACTGACGAGCCCACGCGCGACATGGCGCTCATCGCCGCCGCGCTCGCGCACACGCAGAGGGCGCAAACGTCAATGACTGACAGCACGTCGCAGCAACAACAACTCAGCCAGTGGCGCGGCGCAGGTCGCCGCGCGCAGCAACGCGCACGCGACCTATTCAACTAAAGCTGTCGCCGTAAACGAAGTATGAAATTGACCGCAGAATGTGAAGGCATGGAGCATGCGCTGGCGCTACAGCGCGATGAGGCACGTGTCATTGCGACAGTCGACGGCCGCCGCTATGAGCTTGCAGCGCATGAGGTGGAGCCGAGCGTGTTTCTGTTGCAATCCGGTGGGCGCATCTATGAATGCCGCGTCAGCGCGGCAACCGCGCCCGACGGCGCAGTCAAAGTGCAGATCGGGCAGGCACTATTTCAGCTTACGTTGAGCGATCCGAAGCGTTTGCGCCACGCGCAGGCGGCGGACACGCAGGCAAGCGGACGCGCAGGCATTGTCGCGGCGATGCCGGGCAAAGTTGTGCGTGTGCTGGTCGCAGTGGGCGCGCAGGTTGAAGTGGGCGACGCGCTGCTCGTCGTTGAAGCGATGAAGATGCAGAACGAGTTGAAGTCGCCGAAGGCAGGCACGGTCATCGAGTTGCACGCCGCGCCGGGCGCGACAGTCAACGCGGGCGATGTGCTGGCCGTCGTCGAATGAAGGATAAAGGATGAGAAGGACGAGCAGCGCGGCATGAATGACGAACAACAAGAAGAACTGGAGCCTACCGCTCTAACTTCATCCTTCAACCCTCATCCTTCATCCTTTGACTTGCGCGTGTTGCTGTGGGATGTGGACGGCACGTTGGTGCGTTCGGCGCGGCGGGGCGTGTTTCTGGACTACACGGGGCCGGCGCTTGAGCGCGTGTTCGGCACGTGCGGGCGGCTGCGCGAGTTGACCGTGTCGGGCATGACCGATTTGCAGATCGCCGCCGAGGCGTTGCGCGACGAAGGTTTCACGCCCGAACAGATTCTCGCGCGCCGCGCAGACATCTGCGCGCATTACGTAACGGAACTTGAGCGCATCACCAACGTCGCCACGCCGCCTTATCTGCCGCTCGCGGGCGCACGCGAAGTGTTAACGGCCGTCGCGGCGCAGCCGCGTTATCGCTCGACGCTGCTGACCGGCAACGTCGAGGCCGCAGCCTATCTAAAACTGCGCGCCGTCGGTCTCGCGGACTTCTTTCGCTTGCCCGGCGCTTATGGCGAAGACGCGCACGACCGGCGCGAACTGCCCGCGCTCGCCGCCGCGCGCATCAACCGACACCTCGGCGCGCAACTCGCGCCCGCGCAGTTCATCGTCATCGGCGACACGCCCAACGACATCGCCTGCGCACGCCACTTCGGCGCCCGCGCCGTCGCCGTCGCCACCGGCCGCACCTACGCCGCACACGAATTGCAAACACACAACCCCGATGCGCTGCTCCACGATCTCACAGACACGGATGCCGTGCTGCGCACGTTCGCTCGCTTGTAATAGAGGTCAGAGGTTAGAGGTTAGAGGTTAGTTAAAAGCAAGTAACTCTAACTGACCTCTAACCTCTGACCTCTGCTCTTTGACCTTTGATCTCTATCTTTTTCCGACTTTCCGCTGCCCGCATTCGTCAAACTTGCAGTTCTCCCGCAATCTTAACGCACTTTGAAGGAGCAGAAGATGAGACGAACATTGTGGCAGTTGATCGCACCGGCCTTGATCGTCGGCGCGTTGCTCGTGCCGGCGGCAGCGGCGCAACAGCGCAATCCGCTTGGCATTAACCGCCGGGAAAGCCGCCAGCAGCGGCGCATACACCAAGGCATTCGCAGTGGCGAGTTGACGCGTCGCGAAGCCAGAAGAATCGAAGCGCGCGAAGCTCGGATCAGAATTAACGAGGCCTATGCGCGCCGCTCCGGCGGCCGCTTCACGCGCGGCGAGCGGCGGCACATTCAACGTGAGTTGAACCGCAGCAACCGCCGTATCTACCGGCAGAAACACGACCGGCAAGATCGTCACTAACAAGTGCCGCAGCCGCTCCGGCCCGGACGCGCGCGCAGCCTCTTCGCTGCGCACGCGTCCGG
>JBBRYU010000100.1:0-13622 GCA_038237345.1 Pyrinomonadales bacterium | reverse complement strand
GGTATTCAAGCTTGAATACCGGCGCATCTTCTTTTAAGCGTGCTACGCACGGCTTTGGCGGGCAAGATGCCCGCGCTCCCGGCGTTTGCCTGCCTTGTCGTTGCAGGATTGAACTACATCGTGGCCTTCGTCATCGCCTGCTGCTTCTCCGTGAGCGGGATGCTCATCTTTTGCAGCGTGACGGCGTTGAGTGTGCCCGTGATTTTCAGCCCTTCAGCCTCCTGATATTTCTTGAGACCGGCGCGCGTGTCGGGGTTGAGTTTCCCATCGGCCTCGCCGCTGTAAAAGCTGCGTTGCTTGAGGAGGTTTTGCGCCTGCGTGACTTGTTCTTTGTTGGCGCGAAATGGCGGTTTACGCTTTTTCGCGGGCGCGGCGTTGGTGTTGGCCGCGCTCTTGGTGGTGGCGGAGTTGGTGGTTTGCACGGCCACTGCGCTGGCGCAAGCCAGGAGTAGCGTGAGGACAGCGACGAGCAGTCTCTTCATAATTATCTCCTTCGGTTGTCGCGCTTAGTGAGGCGCGGGCGGTTGAACAAGCTGGCGAGGCCAGTCCTTATGAGGTGTAAAGCGCACTAATCATACACGCTCTGTCAAGCCCCACGCGCCTATGCGGCATAAAGTGGTTGTGCCCGTCTGTAGCCGTATGCTAGTCTGTTAATGTGCCCGTCGAAACCGGCGAGCGCGCCCCAGACGAGACGCAACGGCGTCTCACCCATCCTCAATAAAACTTTTCACGAGCGGTGCGAGCTAAAAGCGGCATAAGTGTCGCCGGTTGCGCGCCTGCGCTCGCCCCAGAGCCAATTGGAACAAGCAGGATGAAAAAAATCCCCCTCTTTCTCGGCACGAGTTTGCTGCTCCTGTCCGCGACGGCCGCGCACGCGCAGAACGGGATGCGTTACGCTTACGACAACTTCGATTTCGCGAACGGCGTGCAGGTCGCGCCCCCCGTGCCCGCGCCGTCGCCGCGCAAAGTACGCCTGACGGCGATGCACCGCGCGGAGTTGAACCGGCTCGGCGTGCCGGTCGTGAAAGCAACCATCGCGCCGATAGCGGACTTCGCGCACAGTTCAAGTCTGAGCATGACGGCGAGCCAGTCGCTCGACGGCTTCACCACCGGCAACGCGCAGGTTGACGCGCTCATCGCGGCGGCGGGCGCGCGGAACGGCGTCGATCCCGTCTTGCTCTACGCGATCATGCATCGCGAGTCGTCGTTCAAGGCGGGCGCGATCTCGCCGAAAGGCGCGCGGGGCTTGATGCAGTTGATGCCCGGGACGGCCGCGCGTTTCGGCGTGCGCAACATCTTTGAGCCGGCGCAGAACATCGAAGGCGGCGCGCGTTACGTGCGCTTCCTGCTCGACTATTTCGGCGGCGACGTGCGGCTCGCGCTCGCGGGCTACAACGCGGGCGAGGGCGCAGTGAACAGATACAACGGTGTCCCGCCATACCGCGAGACGCAGGAGTACGTGCGGCTGATCGGCGCGCGTTACGCCTTGATGCGTAACCCGCAGACGGCGCGCACGGCCGCGCCCGTCACCAGACCGCAGGCCGTCGCGCTCGCAGACGCGCAACCGGCAGAGCCAGTCTACGAGCGCAACGTCTACGCAGTGCGCTTGCCCGACGGCAAACTCATGCTGGTGAGCCGGTGACGAATAGGTAGTAATAAGGCGGCGCGTTCGTGTTTGACGAGCGCGGCCGACGTTGCTGCAACAGGGGCGTTCATCATACGGGATGAACGCCCCTGTTTTCAGTTACACGCGCTTTCGGTATGATGCATGTGCGCCCGCCCCGTGCGGCGCAGCCCAACTTCTCTGTGTGGAGTTTGCTTGCACTTGCGTCCTGCATCAAAGCCCGACCCTGCCGCCCTGCCGGCCCCTGAACGGCCGCGGCGTGCGCTCGTCTGCGCCGCCGCCGCTACCGCAACCGCACTCAGCGAGCAACTCAAGCGGGCTGATTATGAAACGCACAACGCACCGCCGGACGAAATCATCAAGCTGGCTAATGAGTTCGCGCCCGATGTCGTGTTGCTGGAACTGCGCGCCGGTACACACGCGCAGGCGGACGTAGACGGACTCTCGCTCGCCGCGCAACTGCGTGCTGCCCCGACGACGCACGCGCTCCCGCTCGTCCTGCTCTATCACACGGACGACGCGGCGCAGCGCGCGGCCGCGCGCCAACTCGGCGCGGACGACTATTGCGCGCTCGCCACGCCGCCCGCTGAATTGCATGCGCGCCTCGCAGCCCTGCGCTGGCGCAACGAGACGGGTCGGCGCGCCGCCGCGCTCGCTGCTATCGCCGTGAGCGCGGAGATTGATGACTTCATGGGTCTACTGGAACAGGTGCGCGCGGACAACGCGGCCGGCACGAACGGCGCGCTCGCGCTCATCGCCCACGCGCCGACCCCGGCGCATGAGCAAGCGTCAACGGCAGCCGCCCTCGTCAGCGTGCACGAGTTTTTCAAACTCAACTTGCGCCGCCTCGACATGATCGCCTTCTACGGCCCGACGATGCTCATCGCTTATCTGCCGCACAAGGGGCCGGGCACGGCCAGCAACACGCTCGCGCAATTGCGCAACGAGTTCGCCGCCGCGCATAAAGACGTGCGCTTGCTCTTCGGGCTGGCCACCTTTCCGGCCGACGGGCGCGAAGTTGAGACGCTCGTCGAGCGCGCGGAAGCCGCGCTCACAGCGCACGAAGAAGCGACAGAGCAGCCGCGCGCGGCGCATGAAGGGATGGAGCGCAGACGCGCGCGGGCTGTGCGCGAGTCGCAGCAGCCGGATATGTTCGAATCGTTGCCGCTGCCTGCAACGGGCGCACGCTACGACGGGGCACAAGCGCTGGCGCAGGTCGCACTCGCCGCCGCCGCGCGTGAGCGTGAGTATCGTGCGCGCGGCGCGATCATGCCGCGTCGTTTGTTGCTCACCATCTCCGACGCGGCCCGCATGGCGCAGATTAATCTGCTGTTGCGCTCGGCCGGTTACGAGGTGCGCGCCGCCTTCGACGCGCATCAGGCGCTCAATCTTTTACGCATCGAACGTCCCGACCTGCTCGTATTAGATTTCGACCTGCATGGGCTGGATGGGCTGGAGACTTTGCGCCGCCTGTCCGAACAGCATCAGGGTCGTCTGCCGTCGCCGGTCGTGTTGTTGCTGCCCGTCGCCGCGCAACGCGCAGAGGTACGCACACGGGCCCGCCAACTCGGCGCGCACGGCTTCGTCAATCTGCCCTACGAACCGGCCGCGCTGCTCGCCGCCGTGCGGACAACGACGAGCGCAGCGCGCTTGGAGGAGTGAGCGAATTATGTATTGTGGCAACTGCGGCGCGGACATCCCGGCGCACCTGCGCTTCTGTACCACTTGCGGCGCGCCGACCGACAACGAAGAGACGCGCGTGGCGTCGGAAGAGACCCGCGTCGTCGCCCCCCCGCGCACGTCGCTTGAGCGCGCGGAGTGGCCCGCGGCGTCGCCCAACAATTTGCCGGCGACCCCGCCGCGCCCCGCACTGTCCCGCACGAAGGACGGCGCAGAGAGCGTCATCTTCACCGTGCGCCCGACCTTCCTGTTCGTCGGTCTCGGCTACGCGCTCGCCGCGCTCGCCGCGCTCCTGTTGACCGTCCTGCTCGCGCTCTACGTCAAACAGTTGCCCGCCGTCTACGCGCTGCCCTTCGCGCTCCTGCTCTTGCTCATTCCTGCGTGGAAGCATCTCAAGCGCAACGCGCTCAAGTACACGCTGACCGACTCGAAGATCGAGATCGACGAAGGCCTCTTCACGCGCCGCACGCGCAATATCCCCTTACGCAACATTCAGGATGTGACCGTCGCCGCCTCGCTCCCGCAACGCATGCTCGGCTTCGGCCATCTCTTGATCGACAACGCGAGCGAACTTGGCGGCGCGACCACGATGCGCAACATCCCCAAGCCCCGCCGCCACGCCGAACTCATCCTGCGCGAACTCCGGCGCTGGCACTAACTGCCCTGCACCCGCTAAAATCTTCTGGAACCACTTCGCGTCAGCCGACATCAAACCCTTGTTGCTGACCGTGTGGTGTGTTTGCTCAAAGACAGAGGAAATTTATGCGCGTCTCATATCTCGCCAGACTGTTTTTCGTCTGCTCGGTGTTCTTATTACTTTTTGCTCCAGCACTCGCAAACGCCATTTCCAGCGAAGAAGCGACCAAGCTGTTGCCTGATCGCGTCGGTGATTTTCGTGCGCAGAAGACGCCGCTTCCAATTCCTCTGCGCATGATTGAGCACACTTCTCTAGTGCCCAAAGATTTTGACATTATTTCAGCAGCAAATACTGCTTACCTCTCGCCAAGTGGTGATAAATTTGTTGTCGATATTGTCCAGACGGAGTCGGACTCAGGCGCGTATGCGCTTCTAAGTAGGAATTGGTCTCAGGGACAATTTGAAAAAGCAGAAGATGTCGGCATATATGGCATTATCACGCCGCAGCACATGCTCGCTTTTTACAAAGGCACAACGTATGTACTCATCTACAACTTGGATAACCAAAGAACCGATGACGCGGTGCTGATAAATTTCGCCCGCTCGTTCGCCCAAACACTCGACAATGGCACAGGTGAGATTCCGTCTATAATCCGGCACTTGCCCGGTACTGCGAAGGCCCAAGAACATGCGGTTTACGCTATCAGCCTGCCCGCGCTGAAAGAGTCAGTTCGCAATCAGACCGTGCTTGACGCAGTTTCGTTTGACGGTGGAGCAGAGGCGGTCACGGCGAAATACGATCAAGGGCAACTCGTCATCGTCGAGTTTCAGACACCGCAGCTTGCCAGCGACACGGACGCGCGCGTCGGGCAGCGCATTGCGGAGTTGCGCGCACAGAATCAACCCATGCTGTCGGCGTACAGGCGCGTGGGCAACTACGCGGTCTTCGTCTTCGATGCGCCGAACGAGCAGGCAGCGAACGCGCTAATTGAGCAGGTGCATTATGAGAAGGTCGTGCAGTGGCTCGGCGAAGACCCGCACCGCAACGAGCGCGCGAACCGGTACTGGCTGAACATGTCGGGCAGCTTGATTCTCAACACGGTTAAGGCGACGGGGCTGGCGATTCTCTTGTGTCTGGGCATCGGCGGACTGTTCGGCGGCGGCGTCTTCATGCGCCGCCGCGCGCAGGCGGCGCTCAATGAACAATACTCGGACGCAGGCGGCATGATGCGCCTGAATTTAGATGAGTTCGCCGCGCAGCATACACAAGCCGCCGCGCTGCCGCCGCACGAAGAGTGAGAAGGCGAGAAGGAAAGAAAGAAAAGCGCTCTGAAGTGTTGAACACTTCAGAGCGCTTTTTCTCGCCCCCCTTGCTCGAAGGTTTTAATGATGCCCTAAAACATTTGCGGGTTGCTGATCTACCTGCGAGGCTCCCCCAAGCCTATACAGATGACAATCAGCAACCCGACAATTGTATTGCTCTTTGACAGCTTGCCCGCGAGCGACCCCGTTCCCCCGAAAGAGCCGCCGCCGACTGTCGCAAATGAAGACCTCCCCCAAAGCCTTCATTCACCGCCGCCTCCGAGCCTGACCCGATAACGCTATCTACTCTTTATCAATTTTAACTGACCGACGTTTGAGCAATGACCATGCCATGACTGTCATCCGTAATCGCGAATCCTCTGCAAAATAACATTTGGCGCAATAAAAATGCGGACGCGATCAATTTGCTCGCTAATTGGTCATGGCCTTGCGCCGCTCTGCGAGTTAACCGCGCTTGTATTTTTTTGATACTGAGCATCAATACATTTGTATCGTTTGCATTCTTATTTCGCACATAAGTTTTTGCGCGCACGCTAGTGCCGTTCAATGTTTTCGTTCGCTATGCTCCCGCTTCAAAGTCCTGCTAACTCGAACGACGCGCGCACCTCGCCCACGAGGTCGCCGCGATGATTACACACGTCGAAACGCGCGTATGGCGCAAGCGCGGCTTGCGCCCGCTCGTCCAGCACGGCGAGTTGGCGCAACGCTTCGATGACGACCGTCGGGCGGGCGCGAAGATTCTCGCCGTCCTCGATCTTGAGCGCGAGACCCAAACCCCGCGGCCAAGTTGCCGATGGCCGCACGCCCGCCGTGTAAACGCCTTCCGCGCCGACCTTCGAGACGACCATACCGCGCGTCGCCCGCATCATCTCCGTGTCCAGCCGCTCGCCCGCGCCGCCGACCAATTCCGGATAGGTGGTCACCGCACGCACGATCCGCGCGCACGCTGCACGCACATCCGCGTCCCATGCAGCGGGCGGCGCAACCAAACGCGCATACATCAACGCCATCGCGCGCACCGGCATGCCGAAGACCGGCACACCGCAGCCGTCCACACCGACCGCGATCTCTGCGCGCGGCATGTCCGCGAACTGCGCGACCTGCTGCGCGATTGCCTGCTGCACAGGGCTATCAAGTTGATCGTATTCAGCGGTCGGCGCGCCGAGATGCAGAGCCAGTGCGAGCAGCCCTGCGTGCTTGCCGGAGCAATTATTCTGCAAGACGCGGAACGGCGCGCCGCGCGCGCGCATCGCCAACGCAACCTCGCGGTTAAACGGCTCGTGTATGCCGCACTTCAGCGCGCTCTCATCAAGGCCCGTCTTGCGCAGCATGCCCGCGACCGTCGCTTCGTGCACCGGTTCGCCGCTATGCGAGCCGCAGGCGATGGCGACCTCCTCGTCCGTGAACCCGAAGCGCGCGGCCGCGCCCGACGCCACGAGCGGCAACGCCTGAAACGGCTTCGCCGACGAGCGCAGGAACGTGACCATCTCCGGCGCGCCCAACCGCGCGACGACCGTCCCGTCCGGCTCGACCGCAACGACGTGCCCGCGATGGCGCGACTCCACGATGTCGCCGCGCCGCACTTCAACGAGCGGCATTGGCAAAGGCACTTGACTCTGTTTTGCTTGGCTCATCGGCTTACAAAATTAACGCTCGCCCCGCTCATTCTCCACGGCCGTTTCCAACTCGACGCCGAGCTTGTGTATGACCGGTTGATCAATCGGCTCAAGCAGCCGCAGCGCTTCGTCCAACACGCGCCGTTGATGCTCGGGCCACAAAGGCTCGCCGGCCACGCTGCCGAAGTTGCCCTTGTAGTAGCCGCCGCGCGGCGGGCGCACGCGCTCCGCGAGCTCGCGGTCAACCATGAGCGTCATTGTCGGCACGCCCGCCGCTTCGAGCGCACGTGCCGCGAGCGCCATCGTCTGATGACAGAGGCGCGAGGCCGGAATCAACAACGCCGCCTGCACTTCGTAACGCTTGACGCGCTCGACCAACTCCGGCAACGCATTGCGCGCGAACCGCGCCGCGTGCGGGATGAAACCGCAGAGACTCCAAAAGACCGGGTTGAGCTGTCCGATGATGCCGTTACCTTCAAACTCGAACAGGCGCGCGAGCGGTATCTGCGCGTTCATGTCACGCATGACCGCCGTCGGATCATAGCCGCGTCCGGCCCAGAGCAAGTCCCCCGCTTCGATCTCGACGGGGATTTCGCGGAAGCTCGTGTCGCCGTCCGGCAGGGTCACGTCGAACGGCTCAGTGCCGTCAATGTACGCGCCCGCCGAAGTGATTAAGCCGAGATTGAGCATCGGCAACGCGCGGCGCAACGGTTGAAACGGCGCGCGTTTATTCTCGACCCACGGGTAATGCTCGCCCATGTCGTCGTCGCGCAACTCGTGTATGCGCTGCCAGCGTTTGTAGCTCTCGCGCCACTCTTCGATTCCTTCAAACGTCTCCACGTCTCTCTTCCTCCCCGCGCCAAAATTCGCGCTTCACCCAACGCGTCGCCGCGCGATCACGAGCAACGCCGCGATGCCTGCCAACATGCCGATGCTCAAGGCGGCCACCGAATAACCGTGCAAGCTATCAAACGCAACGCGCAACGGCTCGCCCGCCGCCACCTCATCAATCGGCCGCCCCATCGCATGCCGCAGCGCGAGCAGACGCGCGTTGATAATCCAATGCCCGACGAAAGTCGTCAACGCGACCAGCGCGAGCGCGCACGCTTCGAGCAGCCAAGCGCGCCGGCTCATCGCCGCGCGCCCGATGAACGAACTTGCGAGCAGCAACAGACTGATGACGACGCCGGCAACGTTCACGATGCCAAGCGTGCGCGTGACGAGATTGCCTGCCAACTCGCGCGCGGGCAATACGGCGAACGCGCTCGGCGCGACCGCGAAACTGAAAAAGACAGCCGCGCCCAACCAAAGCGCGATCAGCAGCAGACGCGCATCGCGCACGAACGTCACACCAATGCCAGCCCGCGTGGGCACACGTTCGGCCGCGCGTTCGGCTAACGGGATGCGGCCCGCTTGCCCGTCTCTTACTTCAACGCTCATCAGTCGTACTCCATCACTTCCGGCACGAGGCGAATAACCGGCGGCGCGATCTGCGGCGGCGTCAACTCGCGCGGATCGGGCACAGACAAAAGCCACGCGAGCGAACGATCAAGTTGCGCCTGATAGTTCGTTAAATCAAGCGACATGAATTGCGGCGTGCCGAGTCGCGCGAACTTCTCTGTCGCCATCTGATACATGCGCCGCGCCGCGCCCGGCCGCCCGATCTCCAGATGATGAAACGCGACCGCCGATTGAATCATGGCTTGCAAGAACAGTTTCTCGCGCGGCCCCGCATCGTCGCGCCAGCGATCCTCCCAGGCATCGTGCGCCGCGTGGAACTCGCCCGCGTTGTACAGATCGATCCCGGCGATGTACTCAAGCGGGTACGCCGCCGCGTGCGCCGCCGTGTACGCCGGCCACTCAATCTCGCCGTCTGTCATCGCGGGCATTATACAGAAGTAATCAGTAGGCAGTAGGCAATATAAAAACTTTGCGTCCCTCTTTGCGTCTTTGCGTCTTTGCGAGAGTTTATTCTTCAGTCACGTATTTGCCTCACGCAAAGACGCAAAGCTGTTAACAGTTCAATTCCGCGCGCCGTTGCTCAAACGCGCGGCGATAACTTTGGCGGCAGTCGCGCCCGCGCCGACTGCGCCGCTCACGGTCGGCGCGCGTGGGTTCGCCACGTCGCCGATGGCGAAGACGTTCGCGCTGCTCGTCTCCTGCTCGCTCGTGACGGTGACGTAGCCGCGCGCGTCCGTCCGCAACTGCTCACGGAACAACTCCGTGTTCGGCTCGACGCCGATGCGGATCAGCACGCCGCGCACGGCCATCTGGAAGGCCTTGAGCGCGCCGTGTCGTTTGATCTCGACGGCCGCGACCTTGTCGCTGCCGATGATGCGCGTAACTTCCGCGCCGGTGAAGACCGTGATGCAATGCTCGCCGCGCAGACGCGCGACGAATTCCGGCCGCGCACGCAACATCTGGCCGCGATGCACGAGCGTTACCGTCGGGCAGACCTCCGCGAGCAGCAGCGCGTTCTCGACCGCCGCGTCGCCGCCGCCGACGACGCACACGTCCTCACCAGCAAACTCGTCGCGGTCGCGCACGCCCGACTCCATTACGCCGTGCCCCGCGAACTCCGCCGCGCCCGGCACATCCAACTCGCGCCGCCCGACGCCTGTCGCAATGATCAGACAGATCGCTTGCAACGCTTCGCCGCTACGCAAGCTAACGCGCTTCGCCGCCAGCTCAACGCGCTCGATCTCAACCTCCGTCCAGAGATCAAACCCCGCCTCCGCCGCCTGCGCCGCAAACAGATCGCGCAACTGCCGCCCGTCGCCAGCGCGCACGCCGAGATAGTTGTTAATCGGATTATAGACGCGCAGCAGTTGCCCGCCCGGCTCGGCCTGTGCTTCCAGCACGAGCGTGTCCAATCCCAACTCGTCGCACCACAGCGCGGCCGACAAACCCGCCGCCCCCGCGCCGATGATGATCACGTCATGCATGGAAAGCTGTTAGCTGTTAGCCATTAGCACTGGTCTTCATTCCACAATTCAACTTCAAGCGGCAGCAGCGCAGCGCGTGTCCGGCTAAAAGCTAATGGCTAACAGCTAACAGCTTCTTTCACAACGCCACGCGCGCATAGCCGCCGCGATAGTAGAGCAATGGCTGCGCGTCGTCGCGGACGTTCGTGCGCTCGACCGTGCCGACGAGGATCGTGTGGTCGCCGCCTTCGTGCGCCCGCTGCACGCGGCATTCGATGGTGGCGAGCGCGTCGGCCAGCACCGGCGCGTCGTCGATCCCTTTGCTGTAGCCTAGCCCCGCGAACTTGTCCGGCTCGCGTGAAGCGAACAGGCGCGAGAGTTGTTCCTGCTCCGCGCTCAAAACATTGACGACGAAGACGCCGCTCGTTTGAAAAGCGTCATGCACGTAGGCGTTGCGCTCTAGACAGACGAGCACGAGCGGCGGCTCAAGCGAGAGCGAACTGAAGGCGCTCACGGTGATACCAAGCGGGCGCGCATCCGCGTCGCGCGTGGTCACAACCGTCACGCCACTCGCGAAGCGGCTGAGCGCCGTGCGGAACTGGTTTTTATCAACCGGCACGACTGAATCTCCGAAAAATTTATGCTTGGGCTGTTAAGGCCGACGAGCATAACACACCGGCCACGCCCCGTCGCAAACCGCGCCACGTCTATCAGGCCACGCGCAACGCGATCAACTCTGCGGTGCGGTGGTGATGTTGTCCCGCGTCTACATCGTGCGCCTGTGTCTCGTGATAATAAGCGACGTGCCAATCGGCGAACAGCTTATGCAGTTCGCCGGGTTGCAGCAGGTAGGCGGGGTTCATGTGCGACGCGGCGTGTTCGTCCGCGAGGTGGATCGCGCCGACAACCGCACCGCCCGGGCGCACACCGGCGCGTATATGCGGAAAGAGATCGCGCTGTAGATAGTAGAGGTCGCAGATGAGATCATAGGCCGCAGGCTCGATCTTGAACTCGCCGCGCTCAAGGTCTGCGCCGTGCGTTTCGACGCTCAGCCCCTGCTCGCGCGCACGCGCTGCGGTCAATTCGATCCCGACCCGCGAATTATCGACGGCGACGACGTGCCAGCCATGCGCGGCGAGATAGAGCGCATGTCGGCCCGCGCCGCAGGCGAGATCGAGCGCGCGGCGGGGCGCACGTTCAGCAGGCGCGGGCGCGAACTCTGCGCTGAACCGCACCAGCAACTGGCTCGGCTCAAGACTCGTGTACTCGCCTTGCCGATAACGTTCGTCCCAATCGGCCATAACTCGGCTCACTCCTCCTATCGACAGCGCGGCAAACTTATATGACCGCCGCGTCCGTCGCACCCGTGCGCAGCGCCGCGCTTAACTCCGCCGCCACTTCATCCGGCGCAAGACTCGACGCGCTCACCAGTCCCTCCGTGATGATGCTCTTGGCGGCGGAGGTTAACTCGCTCGTGTCTGTGCGCCAACGCGTGCCCTGCTTGCGCTCCCGTTCGTTGAGTCGCGCAAGGGCGGGCTGTAGCTCGTGGCGGCGCGTGATGCGCGGGCGCACGACCGTCTCGGCCCAAGAGTAGTAAGGATAATCGACGCGGTACGCATAACCGCCCGCCATCGGGATCGCGATCAGGAAAAGTTCGCCGCGTGCGTGGCGCGCGATGGCCGTGTAGGGCGCGGCGTGGCGCGTGGGACTGAAGCCGGCCGCGCCGTAGAGATCGGGCGCGAGCGTAACCAGAGAGAGACGCGCAGTTTCATCTTCTACTACCCGCGACGTGCCACACGCGAAACTCTCCAGTGCCCGCTCGATCTCCGTCCATGCCGCGCGCCACAGTGACTCGTACTCGTCTGTGCGCGTAAGCACGCGCGCGACTTCCGGTAAGACAAGCTCGTAAGCATGCGCTTCATCCACCTCCGCGCCGCCGTTCAGTTGGCGCGCGAGCGGCGCGACGAGTCCTGCGCCGGGCACGGGCGCGTCCGAGCCTTGCATGACGAGGCTCGCGCGGATCGCCTGCGGCGTCGTGTATTCGGAGAAGTCGCCCGCGGCGGCGGCGGCGATCAACTGCGCGCGCAGGTCGAGCGCGCGTGCGCCATTGAGCACAGTCCAGACGGATAGCACACCGTCCGTGTCGAAATGATTATTGGTGGCGAGTTCGATCCCTTGCGTCAACTCAGCGCGATCCGGCGCGGCGGCAAGGTTCAGCGCGATCTCGGTCGAGGTGTCGGCCTTGAGCGCGGCGGGCGTGCGATTGCCCTGCCAATGCGTCAGATGCACGGCGTTCGGCACGAGGCCGTCCACCGACAACTTCGGTACGGCTTCGAGTCCCGCGTGATAATACTCGAACCTCATGCTAGCGCCTCCTGTTGTGCTGCTTGGCGTGCCGGCAAAGTGTAACGCAAACGCAAACGAATTATTAAGACCACGAACGGCCGCAGGGCGCGCGACAAATGCCGCGCTGCATAATGTTCGGCCTAACGCTCCGGCTGCTCGTCTAACAGAGGGGACAGAGGGAAACGCCGAAACAGTCGCAGCCGGCACTGGGCGCGCGTGTATGCATGCGCGTTCGGCGGACGAGTGCGGCCTCTCCTCCATAAGTTTCGGCAATGACATGCAGGACTGGCGCGCGACGCGCGGTCTGAAGACTTAATCAGTAACGGAGGGAACCATGAGGATAAACGAAAAGCTTTTGCGCGGCGCACTGTGCGCGGGCGCGTTGTTCGGGTGGTCGTGTCTACCGGCGGCGGCGCAGCAGCCCACGCCGCAACCGTCGCCCTGTGATGTCTGTCAGGATCGCAAAGAGATCAGGCAGGACACGAAGGAGATACACAGCGACCGCCGCGAGTTGCGGCAGGACGGGCGCGAGCGCCGTGCGGATGTGCGTGAACTGCGGCAGGACAGGCGCGAGGGTGCGGCGCAGGGCGAGTTGCGGGCTGACCGTAGAGAGGTGCGGGCCGACACGCACGAAATCCGGGGCGACCACCGTGACTTGCGTACGGATCGGCGTGATCGGCGTGGCGACGTGCGCGATCTGCGCCACGACCGGCGGCGGCGCTAAACGCTAACGTCACGCTCAGACGCTAAAACTGCCTCCATGCCGAACGAGTATGGAGGCAGTTTTTTTGCGCCCTGTGCGCCAAGGTGTTATACCAAGTTGCGGTACAGACAGAGGCGCAGAGTGCAAGCGTTAGCTTGCTTTCCTGCGGCAGAACAAGAAACTAAAGTTTGCACTCTCAACTCTCCGTTCACGGCCACGCGGCATTACTCATCAGGGTCTTCGAGTTTGACGCACGAGTTGAGGCGCGTGATGACCAGTCCTTCGCGCACGCGGAAGCGACAGGCGAGCGCGGTCTTCTCCAACGCGGGCAGCGGCTCGTCTTCTTGATACCAGAACTGACAGTTGGTGCAGTCGCCGTTCCAGCAGAAGTCGCCGTAGGAGATGCTGCGCATAGCAAGGAACTGAAAGCAGCGCAGCAGACGGTTATTCTCCGGCACCTCAACGTGCCGGCCCAGCACCTCGATCCGGATCAGTTTTTCGTATGGCTCGAACAGGTCGTCATTGCTCACGGAGGTTTGGCTTTCGACTCCGACGGCGGGCATTCGGCAAAACGTCGGCGGGGAGTATACATAAAACAGTGACAAGTGACGAGTGACAAGTGACAAGACCTAGGGCGAACGCATCTTAAATGTTCAGCACCTTGAGCATGTAGCCTTCATCCCAGCCAGCCTTGAGCCGTTTGCTCTTGACGCCGAGCTTACAACTGCGCTCCTGCTTCAGCAGATTCACCGCCATGTGCCGCAAGGTTG
>JBBRYU010000099.1:0-13701 GCA_038237345.1 Pyrinomonadales bacterium | reverse complement strand
TCGGATATTTGATTCACTCGAAGAAGCGGAAAAGTGCGTGAGTGAAGTTTTAGAAGAGTTTTACACTGATGCGGAAAGGGTGAAAAGTCTGACGCTCTTGCCTTACATCACATACGCACGAAGTGATTTGAATTAGTATTACACAGGCGCGGATGTTCCCCTCGTATTTGAAGATGATGGTATCGCCGACTCGGTAGAGGGGCGACACCTTGCCTTGGGACGAAGTTGTGTTATTCTCTGCCATAATGTGAACCCTTCTGAGAGTGATCGGTGGAGGGTGGAGGGCTTAGACGAGGGCATAACTCGCCTAAGCCCTTTTCGATTTATATGGAGAAGCTCCGTACCTTCTCTCCCTTGCGAAAAGCCAAGTCTCCGGGTTTTACCAACAGGGCGTAGAGTGCTGCTTTGCTAGACTCCAATCGAGGGTTTTTGGTCTACACTTTTTTCTTCATCGACTGAACTCCTGTTTGTTTCTATTTGGAGAAATACTACCGCAGGGGAAGGGTTTTGTCAATGTCAACCTTCCCTTGCGATAGAAATATTCTTATTGTATAAGCGAGTGCATGACGGGTGACCAGTTGCTAACCACAAGCGAAGTTGCGGCACGTCTAAATGTTAGCCTTCGACGTGTTCGGCAGTTGATAGAAGAAGGACGATTACCTTCTGAGCAGTTCGGGCGCGACCATCTAATTATGGAAAGCGATTTGAAACTCGTTAAAGATCGTAAGCCCGGCAGGCCGCGCAAGACAGATGTTGAGAAGGCGACCAAGCATAGGAGCAGGAATAAAGGAAAGAAGACATAACAGCCTTATAGCGGTTCTCATTTGGATGCGACCAAACTGAGTTAGCAGGTTATCAGGCTATCCAGAATGATCTTGAGCTGATTCCGTTAAGTGGCAGTCGCACTCATGTGAGAACCGCTATAGTTTCCAGTGTATTCAGTGGTTTAACAAAAGTAATCAAACTTAGCCAGAGAGGTAGAGATGCGCCGTTTAGAGAGCTGTTACTTGCGCCGGAGACGAAAAGAGGTTGGAGTAAGCATTGGAAATAATTAACAGGGGCAACAATGCCGAGAAAGACGGTGTACGTAAATAAATGTCGATGGAATTAAATGTTCGGCAGGCTAAAATCAGCGATACCAAAACTGTGTGCCGACTCTTTGCAGAAGGCGCAGAACTTCATGCCCAACACTTACCAATGCTCCTAAGCCGCCTTGAGCCATCGGCAGCCGAAGAGTTTGTTAGGAATATCTTGCAGGCTGGAAACACCCGCGTGCTGCTGGCCGAACTGAACGAACAAGCAGTGGGTCTTGTGCATTTCAATCTCGTTAATGACAGAGGAAACCCGGCCAAGATGGCGCGCAGTTTTGTCTCTGTCTCAACCTTAATTGTGCAAGTGACTCTACGTCGGCGCGGCATAGGTACAACGCTCATGCAGCGAGTCCACCAATGGGCCGACGAACAACAGATTAAGGATGTGGAACTGAACGTTAATGAGTCCAACGCTCAGGCCAGAAGTTTTTATGAGCAGCTAGGTTACGAAACTATCTCCCGGCGGATGAAGAAAGGCACGCGCTGAACTTCAAAGGCAGGCACATTGACTACGCTTGCAAACTGGGAACTTTTCACTTCCGGCGCGTGTCTAATGCGACAGGTGGACAAAGCGGTGTTCAAGCTGCTGTATTTAGCCTTGCGCAATATCTCGAAGCGGTGGACGATGCCCATCCTGAACTGGAGCGCAGCATTCAATCAGTTCGCCCTCTTGTTCGACGGGCGCGTGCCGATGGGCGGCATCGGCGCAAACTCACTTACACATCTATGAAGCAGGCTGTGTTGTCAACTGCTTTTTGACCAACACTTCTCCTGCTAAGCCATTGCTGGCTTTTGCCGATAGTTATTAACTTCGCGGATTCAAGTTGTAAGTGCAACGAGTGGTAGTTTGAAGAATACTTCATTCGGCGTTTTGTAGCCGAGCGTTTTTCGCGGACGATGGTTGAGCCGGTCAACTGCTTTCTTGATCTGGCTGTCAGTGAGGTAGGCTAGAAAAAGTGGACGCCATCACGGAAAAGATTTTCATCTTTTCTCTACCGAGAGATGGAGGTTCACAGCATGACAGAGCAGTTACCCAAACAGGGTTACACCAACGAGTACCGCGCGCAAGCGGTGTTGCTGGTGACGCGCGCTGGCTTGAGCATCGCCGATGCGGCGCGCCGCTTGTCCTTGTCTTTGAAGACGCTCGCCAACTGGGTCAAGCGGGCGAAAGATGGACGGCTGCCGGCGCGCGCTGCCGGGGCGGTTGTCGGGCGGCGCATCGTGACAGAGGCGGAAGCGGAGAACTCTCGACTGCGGCGCGAGAATGCCGAGTTGCGAATGGAGCGCGCCATCTTGAAAAAAGCCACCGCGTGACTCGCGCGCCCGAGTCGCTGCGAGGTATGCGGTGATTCAGGAATTGCGACTCGACTACCCGCTCGCTGTGCTCTCGCCGCGGGCTCAATGTTTCTCCGAGCGGCTACCACTCATGGCTCACTCGGCCACCATCAAAGCGAAGACAAGCGCGTGCGCGACTGAAAGTCGCGGCACAAGCCGCGCACCAACGAGCGCGCCAGACTTACGGCGCAGTGCGTCTGCAAAAGGAACTCGCGGCGGACGGCTGCCGGGCGAGTCTGGGGACGTATAATGCTCCCCAAAATCTAGACAGAGCCTTAAGGTGGTAAAATCGCTGCTGCCAAGACGAGGAGAATAAGACACCGATGCAGCGAAACAATTACAGTTCCGAGTTCAAAACGAAGGTTGCTGTAGCAGCCATCAAGGGCGACAAAACCATCAACGAGATAGCGTCTCTTTATGGCGTGCATCCGAACCAAGTGATGAGTTGGAAAAAACAAGCTATCGAAACCATCCCCGACGCTTTTTCCAGCAAAAGAGTGCGTGCGGAAAAAGAGGACGAAGAAATGAAGGCAAGACTCTATCAGCAGATTGGACAACTGAAAGTCGAGTTGGACTGGTTGAAAAAAAAAGCTGCTTTGTTCAGTTAACGAGAAACGCTCATTGATAGATAGCCACCATCAGCAGATCAGCCGCGAGCGGCAATGTGAGTTGATCGGGTTACCGAGGGCGAGTCTTTATTACAAGGCTCGCCCCGAGACGGAAGAAAATCTCCGGCTGATGCGGCGCTTGGATGAACAATACACGCGCTGTCCGTTCTACGGCGTCAGACGAATGACGGCTTGGCTAGCAACTCAAGGCGATGCCGTTAATGAAAAGAGAGTGCGACGGTTATTGAGGAAACTGGGGTTGTTTGCGCAATATCCGAAGCCCCGGCTCAGTAGTCCCAACATTAAGAACCGAGTTTATCCGTATTTGCTCAGAGGTGTTTGCGTCCACAGAGTCAATCAGGTGTGGTCAACTGCCATCACCTACATTCGACTGTGGCAGGGGTTTATCTATCTGGTAGCGGTCATGGATTGGCATTCACGTTTCGTTTTGAGTTGGGAGTTGTCCGTGACAATGGAGAGCAGTTTTTGTGTGTCTGCCTTAGATGGCGCTTTGCAGGTAGCTTGTCCTGAGATCTTCAACACGGATCAGGGTTCACAGTTCACCTCCGAGTTGTTCACCAAAAGATTGTTGGAGCGTGGGATTTCCATCAGCATGGACGGGCGAGGGCGGGCATTTGATAACATCTTCGTTGAAAGGTTGTGGCGCTCGGTCAAGTATGAAGAAGTGTATTTGAAAGACTATCGGAATGTCACAGAAGCAAGGCAGGGTTTGAAGGCTTACTTTGAATTTTACAACCGTGAGAGAGTGCATCAATCGCTTGGGTACAAAACGCCTGAATCGGTCTATTGGCAAGGACTAAAACAAGCGGCAGCTACCACCTTAAATTGACCGAAATTTTGTCTAGACTTTGGGGAGTACCTTAACGATCAAAAGCGTGCGGCGCGAACTCGGCTTGCGGTGCGTGCAGCAGCAGCGGCGTTTTCGGGTGACGACCACCGACTCGAAACATCATCTACCGGTGGCGGAGAATCTCTTGGAACAACGCTTCGCCGTGACGCACCCCGATAAGGTGTGGACAACAGACAGCACGTATGTGCCGACCGCTGAAGGCTGGTTATACGTGGCGGCGATCAAAGACCTGTTTGCCGGAGAGATTGTCGGGTGCAGTTTCGGTACGAGAATGACGACCGACCTCATTGTGTGCGCGCTCAAGCAAGCGGTTGCGATGCGCCGACCACCGCCCGGTCTGATTCACCATTCAGATCGCGGGAGCCAGTATTGCAGCCATGAGTATCAGGCGTTGCTGCGAAGCTACGGAATGCGTGGGTCGATGAGCCGCAAAGGTAATTGTTACGACAACGCGCCCATTGAGAGTTTCTGGGGCAGGTTGAAAACCGAACTCGTGCATCATCGGCGGTACGCAACGCACGCTGAAGCCGTGCGCGAGATCAGTGAATACATCGATCTGTTCTACAACCGGCAACGGCGACAGGCTCGGCTCGGGTATCTATCACCGGCGGTGTACACACAACAGTTCACGCGGCAACAGCGAGCCGCATGAACATCACTCATGGCGTCCACTTTTGACGACCACCCTCACGGTAGCTGTGACCTTGCGGCGCGAGGATCAAGGCGTGGTAAGGCTGCCGTTCAGGTAACTTCGTCCGTCGGTCTTTATACCGCTAACATGCTTCTGCATAATCTTCTTCACTGAGCACGCTGCAACTCCAAGCATCTCAAGTCTCTCCGCCATCGTCATTTTACTCTAACCGCTAATCCATTTCTTGGTGTGGCTTCCATATAGCAGGCACGATGGGCAACATCACGTTGGCGGTCTGCGCGGCGTGCGAGCCAGAGCCGACGCCAAGGTGCATGTCCGGCGCAGGCAAGTTGAGATCACGGAAGAAGGACTCGGACATCTGCGCGTCGTAGTGCTGCCCCGTATGCACGAGGAGCGGCGCGAACTCGCGGGCCTGTTGCCGCATGGCCGCGGCGACGGGCGCGACCTTCATGAAGTTCGGCCGCGCGCCCACTACGTTAATGACTTTGAGTACCATCCGGGTGGCTTTTACGGATCGCTGCACGTTTGTTGACCGCCGAATTCACTGCTGACCAGTCAAATCCTCCGGGGCCGATTTAGGCGACCGGTCGCAGCTTCGGGCATGGCGCAGGTACAGCCGCTGCAAGAGGTGTGGCGCAAGGTAGAGCAGCGGGAGCGTCGCCCGTCGTCGCCAACTTTGCTCGTGCTGATTGGCCTGCTTAAACGCCGCCTGCGCAGCCGCGAAATCACCGCGCGCCAAGGCTAGTTTACCTGTGCTGAAGGCCAACTCGGCGTTGAGTCGGTCGCTGACACGAGCGACTTCAGCGCGCTCCTCCGGGGTCAGATCGGGCGTGCTGGCGATCTTGGCATAGACGCGCAGTTCGCGCTTGATGCGGTTTAGCTCATCGCCCGACAAACTGTCCTCATGGACGCGATAGCGCAGCAGCACTTTGCGCTGATAGGCGACTCGTGCACCGTGGCGCACGAGCCGCACCCACAGATCGAAATCCTGCGCGTTGCGCAGTTGCTCATCGAACAGGCCGACCTCGCAGATGAGTTGCCGGCGGGCCACCACCCCTGAGGTGATCACGTTGCACTCGCCGCGTATGAGGCTGCGGAAAGTGACCGGGCCGCTTGACGGCGCAGTCTCCATAAAAGTACGCCCGGCCTGTGGTGAATCGCCGAAGAGGAGGGCGTCGGCATAGACGAGATCGTAAGGCCCACGCTGGATAAAAGCGTATTGCTCGGCCAGATAATTCGGCAGCCACAGGTCGTCCGCGTCGAGGAAGGCAATCAACTCACCGCGTGCGGCCTGCAAGCCGCGATTCCGCGCCACGGACGCACCGCGATTTTCCTGCTTGAGATAACTGATGCGACTGCGGAAGGGTGCGAGCACGCGCTCAAGTTCGGCCGTGTCCGGCGAGCCGTCGTTGACAACGATGACCTCGTAGTCCGCGAAACTCTGCGCGCAGACGGACGCCAGCGTCTCGCCGATGTACGGCGCAACCTTGTAAGCTGGCATCACCACGCTGATGGTCGGCGCTAAACTCATAAAAATCCTCGTTGGAGACTGCCTGATTTATCTGGCAGAGGAAAACGCAGCCACCGCGAAACTGCTTTCAAAGTTTCGCCTCAACGTGCTACACTCTGTTGTATGAAGAAAATTCAGCAGGTTGTCAAGTGCAAGCTGATAGTTACTCCGCACACGGTAAACGAATTGAAAGCGACGATGCGCGAGTTCGCTAAGGCGTGCAACTTGGTTGCTGAAATAGGCTTCATGCAAAAGCTGCACCGGCGCTATGACTTGCACCATGCGGCTTACAATCTGACCCGCGCGCAAACCAACTTGCCGTCGCAGCACGTCATCAACGCGATTGCGAAAGTTGCCGAACAGTTCACCCGCGACCGCAATAAACAACCCATATTCAAACAGCTTTCGAGCGTGCGCTACGATATGCGTACTATCACCTTCAAGCGCGACTTTCACGAAGCGACTTTGACCGTCTGTCCGAAGGGACGTATCTCCGGCGAGATTCAAACATCTGCCGCGCTGCGCGAGAAGTTGCGGACGTGGAAGATTGGCAGCGCAGACCTGATCTTCCGAGACGGAGGTTTCTATTTGCACCTCACGGTTAACACGGACGCACCCGAAGTACCTGAGCCTTCCGGTAGCTTGGGTGTTGACTTGGGCGTGAAGCGTGTTGCAGTCACCTCGGACAATACTTTCCACACGGCGAAGTTTATTCGGCACAAGAAGCGATGCTTTCAAAAGACACGCAGCGAACTTCAGGCCAACGGGAGCAAGAGAGCTAAACGAACTCTCAAGCGTCTCTCTGGTCGTGAACTTCGGTTCGTGGCCGACGCAAATCACTGTGTCAGCAGAGGCATCGTGGCTCACGCCAGAGTCAACAATCAACGCATCGTCTTGGAAGATTTGACGGGCATCCGCGGACGCGCCAGAGCGTTTATGACTAGACACTTGCACGGTTGGTCGTTCGCGCAACTGCGTAGCTTTGTCGAATATAAGGCGGCTGCCGCAAGCGTCGAAGTCGCGACGGTCGATCCCGCCTATACTTCCAAAGGTTGTTCGCGTTGCTTGCATATCGGTTCGCGTTCTGCTCAATCCAATTTCCACTGCGGGAACTGTCAATTTCGGCTTAACGCCGATTTGAATGGTGCTCGCGGAATCGCTAAAAGGCATGACCTGTTGGCGATGGGCGGCTACTTCTGTACGTTTGAAGTAAGTCAACCCGCCCCGAAGTCTCAGGTGACAACCTAGAGGCAAGCCGTCTGCTTTAGCTGACGGTAGTTGACCTGCGATAAATCCACCGGCGCACTGTCTGTGCACGGCGCTCAAACGGCGGCCGGCAGCATGAAAGCGCCGCCGCATTTTTGCCAGTACGTGTGATACGTGCTCGCTGCCTTAATGAAATACTCGTAATCGCGCCAGCCGACGAAGTGCATCCATTTGGCCAGCCGCAAATACTTTTTACTGAGCAGTTCAGCGGGAAAATCCGGCGCATGCAGCAGTTCCGTGGCCTGTCGCAGCAACGCGCGGTGCTGCGCCGCACGCTCAGCGCGCTGTGATTTCTCGTCCCACTGATAACCGAGTGCTTGCGTGCCGGGCAACGGGCACGACTCATGCTCAGGATAAGTCTGCCACGGCACGGCCATGACCGCCGGCGGAAACAGCGCCAGCCAGCGCGTGTAAAACTTGTGCGCGAGACACAGTTCGAGCGGCGCGGCGATGATCGACGTGAGGAAGCTGCTGTCGAAGAAAGGCAATTGAAACTCCAGCCGGTGTAAATCGATCCGCTCGAAGTGGCCGGCGAGTTTGCGCCGCTGATCGTTGAGCAACAGAAAGAGATAGAAGTTGCGCGCCGGATCGGCGGCGTTGAGCGCGCTTAATTGTTCGCGGATGCCTGTCTCGATCACATCGGCAACGCTCGCGAAGATGCCTGCGCGGAAGAGCTTCGGCGGGACATGCACGCTCTCGCGCCGCAAGTACGCCGCAATGGCAGCGTCAACTTGGCCCGCGCGCATCGACGCGGCGATCTCCTGACTCATATGTACGTGGCCGAGCGCGACGCTCCCACCCTCGCCTGACCAAACCAGCGCGGGGCGCTCGGCCGGACACGCCCACCGTTGCGGTGCTGCGCCCCAGACTTGGGCCATGATGGTCGAGTAATCCGGCACTAGATCGCCCGGCTCTTTCGGGATTGCTTCGTGCATGGTCCCAAGCTGCGCGGCGAAGTCGTTGCCGAAGGCGTAGTCCTGCGTGCCGGGGCGCGCAAAGTTGAAGGTATGGACGCGCACTTTGCGGTCATGCAAGGCCGCAACCACGCAACGTGAATCGAGGCCGCCGCTCAGGTAAGCGACCGTCGTCGTGTCGGCCCGGACACGCCGGGCGACGCCCGCAGTGAAGCAATGATATGAAGCACGCAACAAATCTTCGGCGCTGGCGCTGGCGGGCGAGATAGCATCCCAGCGCCAGTACGGCCGCCGCGTCACGACCGACTCCGACACCTGCACCACTTCAGCCTCGCGCAGCACTGAGACATCCGCGTATGGCGTGCGCCCCGCGAGCGGAAACCCTAAGCCGACGATCTCGGTGACGGCGCGCACGTCCATCTTCTTCGGCAGTTCGGCCAACGCTTCCAGCATGCGTAAGGCCGTGGCAAAGACAACGTAGCGCTCGTCGAGCCAGTAATACAACGGGCGTAAGCCGAGCTTGTCGGCGATTAAACTGATGGTGCTGGTGCGCGGATCGTAGTGTGCGGCGCAGAAGCTGCCGTTGGCTTTGGCGAACATGTGCCAGTCGCCGCGCGTGCAGGCGTCGTGGAGCACAGCCAAGTCGGCGGTGCGGCTCTGCCCCGCATCATCCGCCCGCAAGCGCAGCAGCGGCGCGCCGGCCAGCAATGAGAGTGCGCCGTCCGGGGCAACGTGCGCGGCCGGCTCGCCGAAGGCCCCGATGTCCACTTTTAATAAGTAGCTGCGCGCGTCCTTGAAGACGCTGACTTCAGCTTCCTTGGCCCGCGAGATCGCCGCGCGTAACGTGGCGCACATAGACGCCGGCACCGGGTGCTGCGAACGACGGCTAACTATACCGGCTAACAATGTCATGGCTGTCTCCTCGGCTGTTACGCGCTCAAGCTGCTACCTGCTTAATAGTATGGGGGTGGCGCGGGAACATCGTCGATGCGCCCGTCAGCCAGCCTTCAAACTCGATTGCGGTCAACAGCGAAGTATCAAGCACACGCGGCAGCAGCAGGCGCGGCGAAGCCGCCGTGACGAGGCCGACATCGCAGGTGGTGGCGGACACGATGCCCAACTCAGCGAGCCACGGCAAGAAGGCCGGATCATAGACGCCGCTGGGATAGCAAAAGTGCGTCGGGCTAGTGCCGGTCATGGCTTGGATCGCGTTGCGATTGTCTTCAATCTCACGGCGGAACAATGCTGGATCGAGCGGGGTGCGATGCCGGTGCGTGTGTAGCTGCACGTCCACGCCGGCCGCCGCAAGCTGCCGCACCTCTTCGGGTTTGAGGATGTGTAGCAGCCGTTGCGCGAGGAGCGCGTCATAGTCAATCTTGAGTTGGCGGGCAAGGGCGCGGGCCAGCGCGTCCTTTTCTTCTGCGGAGAGTTGCTGCGCTGTCACAAACGCCTGAATAGCAGTGAAGGCCGCCGCACACGCTGCCCCACTCGACAGTGCCAATTGCGCATCCGCGCCGGTCAAGTCTTTGAGCCGGAGCGTCTGATCGCGCCCCTTCCAGAGCAAGTAAGAGCAAATGACGTTGAAGACGGGGCGGTTATACTGCGCGTAGAAGGTCGTCAGGTAGAGCGTGACGGGATAGCCGAACTCTTGCAGGAGGGGGAAAGCCGCGCGGTAAAAATCAAATGTGCCGTCGTCGAAAGTGAGCGCCACACACTTGTCCGGCAAATCGTTAGCGTCAAGCCGCCGCAACGCCTCGCCCAATGGCAGCACGCGACACCCGGACGCTTTGAGCAGTTGCAGCCGCGCACGGAAAACGGCCGGCGACATGAACAGATAACCATCCCACAGATGCTCGTCTGCGAGTGAGATACCGTGATAGGCAAGGATGAGTAGCCGCTGTCGCCGCCAGTTACTGCGCTCGATCAGACGAAAGCCGCCGCACGCCTTGAGCGATTTAAGCGTCGCGCGTTTGAGTTGGTTGAGCATGTGTTGCGCTCGTGCCTGCCAAGTCTTACTCTTTGGGCCGCGTGCCTGTGGCGGCGCGACCTCGCGTAAAAAGTTTTCGCTGCCGCGCTCGCCCCGACTGCGCCGCAGACATTCTACACCGCCGTCTCCTTCTTCCAGTTTTTGACCAGTAGAAACAGCATCTCTTTGAAGCTCCGCAGCGCCAAACGGCCGGCGGGCAGGGCGGCGAGAACTAAGAGGGCCACGCATGCCGTGAGCGCCAACGCCAGCGTCAAGCGCGTGATGAGCTGAAAGCCGGCCAGCCACGGCCGCGCTAGGACAACAACGCCGAGGGCAGACAGCGCAGCACAAGCGGCGGGCGCGAGCGTGCGATAGAAATCCGCGGTGCGCACCGGGCCACGCCGCCCGATATACCAAAACAATAGCGGCGTGGTCAGACACAAATCGGTGATCGCGTAAGAAGCCGCCACGCCGACCGCGCCCCACGGCAGACCTGCGACGATGGCGCTGATCGTAATCAACCCGCTAATGATGCCCCAATGAAGCATTTCGCGCGTCCGCCCCTGAGTGGAGAAAAGCCACCACGCAGTTTTCGTCACCGGCTGAATGATCGCAGCCACGCCGAGCAACGTGAAGATCCGCGCCGTCGCGCTCCACTGCGTGCCGAGCAGGAGTAGTACGAGCCAATCAGACGTGGCGATCATGAAGGCGACGCCGGGCATCGTCAGTATCGTGATCTTTTCCAACATCCGCAGATATGCGCCGCGATAACGCTCCGGCGTCTCGGCCAGCCGACTCAGGGCTGGCAGGGCCACGGCCGCGAACGGCGCGTTGATCTGTTCCATCGGCAGCAACAACATCTGATAGGCTTTGGCGTAGAGGCCAAGTTGGTACGCGCCCCAATATTTACCGATGAGCGCGTTGTCCAGATTGCGCGCGAAGAAGTTCATGAAACTGAAGCCGGTGAGGTTACCACCGAAGGTCAGCATGGCGCGCACGCCCGCGCCGCGCACGGGCAGGCCGGGCCGCCAGCGACAAGCGATCCAGACTTCCACGGCGCGCACCAACGGCATCGTCAGTTGGTTAATAACCAACGCCCAGTAGCCCGCGCCGTACCAAGCGGCGATCACGGCCGCGACGAGGCCGGCTGAGATGGAGGTCGTTTCGATCACGGCGAGGGCCGCGAACCGCATCTGCCGGCTGAGCAGCGCTTCGTGCTGAATGGCCAGCCCGGCGAGGAAGATGCCGAAGGAATAGCCGATGGTGATCCCGACGAGGCGTGGCTCGTGATAAAACCATGCGACCACCGGCGCGCTCGCCATGGCCACGAGCATGACCGCCCCGCTCAGCGCGATGTTGACCCAGAACAACATGCTCACCTGCTGATGATTGAGCGTGGGCCAACGGACTGTCGCCGCAGGTAAACCCAAATACTGAAACATGGTCACGAAGGCGACGAGGATCGCCACCATCCCGATCAAGCCGTAATCTTGTGGCGTAAGCAAGCGCGCGAGCACGATGGTCGAAGCCATGCTCACGACAAACTTGAACAACTGCGCGCCGAGCGTGAAGACGCCACCCCGCGCCGACCGGCCGCCGAGATCAGCGTTGAGATGATCCGTGCGGAAGAAGCGATCCGGATCGGTCACGCCCGGCGGCGGCTGTGGCGGCATCTGGCTCTGAGACATTTCGCTAGACAGAACTTCTCCGGCGGGTGGCTCTCACAGTTAAACATAAACGCGCGCATGATTGCATCGCCGCAGCGAGTATAATAAGTGCGACTGCGCGGCCAAGCCGGCGCACAGGACTCTCGGCCTGAGTCGCCGTGCAAGCTGACTAAACTTTGCCTGCGGCCCGCGCTAATTCGGGGTAGTGACAGATTTTCGCCTGCGGCACTGAAAGGATGTTAGCGAACGTAAAATCAAACGTCTCGAGGCGGGCGAGTTGGCCGCCTTCGTGCAGCCGGAAAAATTCATAACCCGGAGTCGCAAGGCTCGCGAGGAAATCGCGCGCGGCCGAAATGCGCAGCCCAAAGCCGGCGGTCGAGAGCGCCCCAGCTTCAAATAGTATCAAGGGCGCATCTGTTCGATCCAAGGTGTTGTGGCCACCCCGGAAGACCATTAACTCCGCCCCCTCCACATCACATTTAATAAAATCCGGGCGGCTAATTTCACCGCGTTCGATCAGCTCGTCCATGCGCCGCTTCTGACAAGTGACGGTATGTGCGTCCCTAATATCGGCCAGTTTTTTGTACTCCTGCGCCACCGTAGTGTTAGTCCAATCAGCCAGGCTGGCCATCGAGTGATCGTCGGGCACGAACAAGATAGCATCGGAATTCTCATCTGACAGCGCCAACGGATAGAGCGTGGTATTCGCCAAGCCCTGCACAGTTTGCCTGAGCGCAGTCAGCAACTCGGGATTCGGCTCGAAAGCAAACAGCCGGCCTTGCGCGCCCACGAGTTGCGACAGCAAGACGGTGTGCAGGCCGATGTTCGCGGCGATATCGAAGACGGTATCGCCGCGCCGCACGAACCGGCGCATGATAGCTTGCTCGTCTGCTTCGCGTGGGCTGCGCGCCCACGGCGAGTCTTTGAGCCAATGGTGCGCGTCCAGCAGCCGCAAATCCATAAAGACCGGAGGCCAGTCCCCGATCTCGATGGGCACGGCTTGAAGGGATGTCAACCGCTGCGCCAGAAATAACGTGAGGCGTGTCTGACCACGCAGCCGCGTCTTGGCATAGGCGCGGAGGATGCGGGCCAGCAGCGTAGGCCTATGGCGTGCGGTCAGGCAGTTTTCTCCTAGTTCAGTTCAACCGACAGCGAGCTGGCACTTGGAGCAACACAATAATCACCATAAGTTGCTCAACCAAATTCTACCACCTGTAACAGGGCAAACGCATCTAAATTCTTAGCTCGACTTTATCCATTTACGCTGCATAGCATAGCGTCTCTGTCAGGCGCTCCAATAATAAGCGCGGGCTCATCAGTTAAAGTAACCGGTAACATTCAAAGAGCATAGCACTTAATCTGATTTGTCAGCACAACCTAGCCGCGCCAGCCGTCGCTGTTGCTGACGGCAGCGCGCGACGCGACCGCGAATGACGGACTGGAGCGTGCGTTTTCGGCAATCTGGCACGACCTCTTTGTCTGGCGGCGCTGTCTCACTTTACTAGCTTAGGACTTACGCAGTTGAAATAGAGCTTTGTTGAAAACAAAGGGCTTAGCGAAAATGCTTATTCTCGTAAGTTGTTGATTCTTCGTCCAACTGCGTAAGTCCTAAGCTGTCAGGCTTAACCGGCCTAAATGGCAAAGGCGGCAGGCGCGATGTCTGCCGCCTTGGCCGCGCGTACTTTTTTAGTTTCAGCGCACTGTGATCTTCACGCTGTTGCTGCGGCGACCATTGACGAGCAGAGTCAAGCTCACCTGCCCCGCGCCCCGCAGTTCCGGCGCGAGCCGCGCTAGCACCTGGTCGACGCCGGCCAAACTGCC
>JBBRYU010000098.1:0-13826 GCA_038237345.1 Pyrinomonadales bacterium | reverse complement strand
TGACGGTTTGATCAAGCCCGAACGGCGAGCCGACGGCCAAGACCCAGTCGCCGACCTGCACATCGTCTGAGTCGCCGAGTTTCACCGTCGGTAGATCGCGTTTCGCGTCCACCTTGATGACGGCCACATCCGTCTGATCATCTTGCCCGACGACCGTGCCGATCAACTCTTCGCCCGACTGCAAACGCACCTTGATGCGCGTCGCGTCTTCGATCACGTGTTGGTTGGTCAGGATGTAGCCTTTGGCGTCCACGATGAAGCCGCTGCCCACGCCGCGCGAAGGCTGGCGCATGTGCTTGCGGAACATCTCCATCAACGGGTTATCGTTGGGGCTGGCGTCCTTCTCATCCTCGTTGTCGCTGTTGTCCTTGTCGGCCACCTGCGGCGCGGAGATCGTGTCTATGTTGACGACGGCCGGTTCGACGTGCTTGGCGATCTCGGCGAACGAGGCCGACAGAGCTTCGGGCGCGCGGGCGATCTGCGCCTCGGTGCGCCCCCCGCCGTTCTGCGCCACGGCCGGCTTACCGGCGAGCAACGCGCCGACGCATGCGCCCACGATGAGACACGTCAGAGCCAGCGCCGCGATCCATACGCGCAACCGGCGCAACAGCGCCCGCTCTCCTGCACTCGTTTCGCCTTTGGGAAGTTGATACATAAAAATCCTCTACCACCTTCTACGTTCGGACAGTCACATGAGACGCGGAAGACTCAATCGCATGCGCCAGTTTCCTGGTTGGTCGGTGCTGCGAGTCGGCCCGCTTAAGGGGATCGTGCCACGTTGCCACACGAGCGCCAGTTGCGCGAGTATAGCCGATATCCGAGACGCGCCGCAAAGTAGCAAGCGAAAGCGTAAATATTCATTGCCAGCCCGAACAGCCGGCGTTACCATGACGTGCCGTCTATCGTGTCCTCGTCAACGACCGGGCGAAGCATCCACCTCGAAGACGCGACCATGAAACGATATCTCCCGCCGTTTGGCTTGCTGCTCCTATTAGCCATCGTTGCGCCCGCACAGTCCGGCGCGCCCGCGCCTAACTCCGACGACAGTTTGACGCTGGCGAAGAACTCGCTACGCGCCGACCTGCAAGGGCTAGAAGCGAAGGTCGTGAAACTCGACGAGCCATTGGCCCAAGCGCGTGCCCGCACAGAAATTGCCGACGCTACGTGGGTGCTCGATCAGGCGTGGGCGAAGAGACTCTTGCGTGGAGCTTACGAGCTTACGTTCCCACCCGAAGCGGAATGTGCGCGCCTGCGTGAGCGGCCCGCTGGCTCGCGCCCCCCAGGCCCGCCCGATGCGGCCGAGCGGGCCAGAAATGAAATACGTAACCGTGTGCTAAGTGTTGCGCAGCGCGACCGTGCCTTCGCTGGTGAACTGGCGCAACTTGGGGCCGAGCAGTTGGGCAAGTACGAAGAGCAGTTCAGGTATTCCGTGCTGGCCAACCAAGCGACAGCGGCAGGCGATATGACAACCGCTGCCCAATTTGCGCAGCAGTCTTTCATGGCCGACCCAACGCAACTCAACCCCACCGACGCCATCCTCCAAATCGCTGCGCGGGATCGCAGCTTGGCCGATCAACTCACCTTGCAATACATCGAACAACTGCGCGCCTTCCAGTTGGCGCACGGCAGCAACAGCTTGACCGGGCAGTTCGCTCTGTACAACCTCATCTATCAAGCACTGCTGTTCGCGGGGCAGCAAAAAGTAGCGCCGCCCGGCCCGGTCGTGATGCGGGCTTACGTCGCATACGAATTGGAAAGTCTGGCGCGGCTAGGACAGAGCGCGCCGGAGAGTTTGCAGCGGAGTAGATTGACGCTCTTGAACCTGTGGCCGGTATTGAAGCAATACGCGCCGGAACTGACCGGGCAGTTCATGGAGTTGGAGCAACTGAGCCGGCGGCCGGGTGATAGCAGCGCCCTGCCGACGCAAGAAAGTATCCGGGAGAAATATCAAGACGATTACGAGCGGCGGCTGAAGGCCGCGCTCCACGACGCACACTTCGAGGAAGCAATTATCTACTCCGCCATCAGTCATGGCGACTTCGGCAAGGTGCGGAAGTTGATCGCGAAGTTGGACGACGGCGCGCAGAAGACGCAATTCACCGACATGGTCAACACGCAGGATGCACTTAGTCTCGCCGCCGCAGGCGATCGGCCCGGCGCGCAACGGCTCGCGGAACAGTTGACCAGAGCGAACTCGATCCAGCAAGTCTATCCTGTGCTTATCAACAAGTGCGGCGCGAATAAGGACGTGGCGTGCGCCAGCGCGTTGGTCTATCAAGCGATGAAGCAACTCAAGCGCGCCGACACCGCGCCCGCGACCCCGCCCGCAGGCATCCCCGCTTCCGCTTTCATGTCGAGCCGGGAACTCGATCCGCTCCTGTCAAGCCTGAGCAAGTTGGCCCAAGCCGTGCTGCCGATCAATGAATCGTTGGGGTTTGAAGTTTTGGACGAGGCGGTGCGGGCAGCGAACGTCAGCGAGATGGACACGAAACAGGGGCGCACCGGCTTCGACGCCGCCGTGTTCAAGCAGTTCGCGGCCAAGAACGAAGCGCACGTGCGGCAAGCGGCGGAGACATTCAAAGACCCTCTGCGCCAGATCGTCGCGCTCGCCGCGATCTATCAACGACAGGCAGAAGAGTTGACGAAACGCGAGCAAGTTAAGCCTTGATCATCCGCTATCCCCAACAGCAAAACATTCTAACGCTCAACCACCTGCTGCCTTCCGCTTTCCGCTTTCCGCCTTCTGCTCTTCCCCGTCCAGCGCAACTCCGCCGCGATGATGCCTGCGAGCACGAGCGCCGCGCCCACGTAGCCGCGCCCGCCCATCCACTCGCCCGCGCCGCCGACGGCGACGGCGAACGCGGTGGCGAACACAGGCTCAAGGCTGAAGATGATCGCCGCATGCGTCGCGGACATGCGCGCCTGGCCCCACGTCCACAGCAAGAACGCGCCAAGCGTGCCGACGAGCGCGAGATAGACTAACTGCCACACAATCGAGGCGCTCCACACGAGCGGCGCAGCTTCGCGCATGAGAAACTGCGGCAGCGTCGCCACGCCCGCGAGCGTCGCGCCGAGCCGCGCACCCAGCCAGACGAATAGAAAGATGACGGCCGCCGTCGCGATCTGTAGCACGGTCAGTTGGCGCACCTTGTAGCGGCGCGTGTAGCGGCTCAGCAACGTGATGTGCGCGGCGAAGAGCGTGGTCGCGGAGAGCGTCAACAGGTCGCCCTGATTGATTGCGCCCGCGCCCTGCGGCAACAGGATCAACATGCCGCCGATTGATGCCAGCGTGACGCCGACCATGTTTTCCAAGTTCGGGCGCACGCGCAATAGCGCATACGCGATGAACGGCACGAGCGGCGTCGTCAGACTCGTGACGAACGCGGACTTCGACGCAGTGGTATAAACCTGCCCCGCCGCCTGCAAAGCGAAGCCGCCGCCAACCAGCAAGCCCAAGATTATGCCCGCGCGCCACACGTCGCGCGCCGCCCGCACAAGCTCGCGCCCGAACAGCGCGACCAACACCAGCGCCGCCAACGCGAACCGGTATGCCAGATACGCCACCGGCGGCCAGTGCGCAAGGATGTCCTTCGCCATGATGAACGTCGAACCCCAGATGAGCGTCGTCGTCACCAGTGCCGCATCGGCCGCGAGGTTGGCTCTCAAGCGCATAAAAGCAGTCGGCAGTAGGCGGTAGGCAGTAGGCAGAAAAGTAAATTGGTTTTAACTGCCTACTTGCCTACTTTCTGTTCACGGTCGGAGTAAAACTTTAATCACACCACGCGCATGCGCACGCTCCATCGCGCGCACACCGTCCGCGAGTGTGAACTCTTCGCTGATGAGACTGTCCACATCGACAGCGTTCGCTTTAAGTAATTCGAGCGCGGGGGCGAAGCGACCACAGCGCGAGCCGACGACGCTGATCTCGTCCACAACGATGCGCGCCGCGTTGAAATTAGTCGCCCCGTGAAAGGTGGATTTGAGCACGAGCACGCCGCGCGGGCGCACGAGGCTGAGCGCGAGCGCGAAACCGCTGCCTGCGCCCGACGCTTCGACGACCGTATCGAACGTGTGCGCGGCTGCGGCCGGTATTTCATCAACGAGCATGGTCTCGATGTCGCGGCGGCGCGCGATGGCGAGTTTGTTTTGGTGCTTGCCGATGAGCGTCACGTTTGCATTAGTCAAGGCTTTGATCGCTTGCGCGCAGAGCAGTCCGAGTTTGCCGTCGCCGGTGATGGCGACGCGCGTGTCCTTCGTGATCTGCGTGCGCTCCACGATGCCGCAGGCGGCGGCGAGCGGCTCGGTGAAGACGGCGCGTTCATCGGAAACTTCATCGGGCACGGGCAGCAGATTGACAGTGGGCAGTTGCAACAACTCCGCGTGCGCGCCGTCGCGCCCGACGATCCCCAGCACCGTGCGGGTTGGACAATGCCGCGCATCGCCGGCTAGACACAGCGCGCACCGGCCGCAACCCGCGTTGATCTCACCGACCACGCGCCGCCCCATTAATGCTTTATCGGCCGCGCGCTCGACCACGCCCACGAACTCATGCCCCAGCGTGCCCTGAAAGCCCGCATAGCCGCGCACGATTTCCAGATCGGTGTTGCAAATGCCGGAGCGCGTCACACGCACCAATGCCTCGTCGCTTGCGTCCGGCGCGGCCGTCTCGGTCACACGCAACCGCCCCGCTTCATAACGAAGTGCCTTCATAGCGTGAACTGTAAATTGTAAATCGTGAATCGTGAATCGAGAAGAACAGGTCTTTTTATTCACGATTTACGTCAAAAGCTTTTTGTTCTCGTGTAAACATTGTCGGGGGTGAGTTCGATGGTCTGCTCGCGGCCGGTGACGTTGACGGGCAAGCGCCAGGTGATTTCCTCTGCGCCCGTGAGCGCGGCGTGAATCCACCAACGACCGGGCGCGACAGAGACGAATGCTTGGCCCGTTGCGTCGAGATGTGCGGCGACCGGCGCACGACCTTGCATGCGGCGCACGAGAAAGTCGTTGAAGCGCACGCCGGGGCGATGCTCCGAATTGAACTCGCGCTCAGCCGCCGCCACGTCCACCGCGAAGAGGCGCACGTCAATGCCCGCCCCGGCCCCGCCGCCGTCTGGCGCGCGCCGCAGGAGGATATGCAGCGTCGTGGGGCGCGCCGGATCGTTGCCCGCGCCTGTGTCATTAACTGGCAGACGTTGGTAGATGCGCCAACCCGCGCCGCCGAGTGCGACGAGCAGGCCGACGCGCAGCACGATGGCTAACGTGTTTCGCTTTGGCTCAGGCTGATTCACGCCGGTTCACTGTTTCAGACCGCGCACGTAGGCGACGAGCGATTCAATCTCAAGCTGCGAGAGTTTCTTACTGAACGCCGGCATCTTGCCGCGCCCCGCGCTGATTGAGTTGAAGCGCCGCTCGTCGCGCACGTCCGCCTGCCACTTCGCGTCCGTCAGATCGCGCGCGTGATTAAACTTTGCCTTAAAGGTCTTCGCCCGTCCGTCCTTGCCGTGACATGAGGCGCAGTTTTTGGCGAACAACTTGGCGGCGTCAGTTTGCGCCGGCTTGTCCTTGGGTTGCGCGGCGGCCGCCAGCGGCGTGCGTCGCGCACCAAAGAGACACAGCGCGACGGCGGCGCAGAGCGCGCTGATCTGAATTAACTTTTTCATCGGCGACTTCCCTTCAACCAGAGTTTTACCCGCTTGCCCGTGCTGTCGGTCACTCACGCCATGAAACCTTTTTCGCGCAGGGCGCTTTCAAGCTCGCGGTCGGTCGGCGTCGTTAGCACTTGTCCGGCGAGGTCGAGCGTCGGTTTGCGCTCCTTGCCGTCGTTGTGCTCTTTAACCCACGCGCTCGCGCGCTCGTCCTGCTCGACGTTGATGTACTTGAAGGCGACGCCCAGCGCCTCCAAATGTTTGATCGTGCGCTGCGTGTCCCCGCACCAGTCTGCGCCGTAAACTTTTACTTCCATGATCGCGCCTCCTCTACCGTCGGAATGCCCAGCATGATAACAGAAAGGATAAAGGGAGTTGAATCATTGAGTCATTTGTTCATTGCCTCATTGATTCAACTCCCTTTATCCTTGTTCCGCCCGTGCTACAATGCGCTTTCGCGCGTGTCCCCCGACAGACTGAAAGTTAACCGAGCGGCTGCTACGTTGAGCAATCATTCGCCAGACAAATTCCGCGACGAGTGCGGCGTGTTCGGCATCTACGGCCACGCGGAGGCCGCGCGCCTCGCGTACCTCGGTCTCTACGCGTTGCAACATCGTGGGCAAGAGTCGTGCGGCATCGTCGCGGCGGATGGACACGAACTGCGCTCCGAGCGCGCGATGGGTCTTGTGCCCGATGTGTTCGACGCGGAGCGTTTGAATCGCCTGCCCGGCACGAGCGCTATCGGGCACGTGCGCTATTCGACGGCCGGCGAGGTCTCGATCCGCGAAGCCCAACCTTTCCTCGTCGCCTGCCAGCACGGGCAGGTCGCCATCTGTCACAACGGCAACCTCCCGTTCGCCGGTGAAGAGCGCAAACGACTCGAACGTGCAGGCGCGATCTTCTCTTCAACTTCGGACACGGAAGTCGTGCTGCACGGTATCGCCCGCTCGCAAGCGTCGGGCATTGTTGATGCAATTCCTGAGGTTTTACGCGAAACCGAAGGCGCGTTCTCGATGCTGTTCCTGACGCCCACGGCCTTGATCGCGATCCGCGACCCGCGCGGCTTTCGCCCGCTCGCGTTGGGCCGACTTGGCGATGCATGGGTCGTGGCCTCGGAAACCTGCGCCTTCGATCTCATCGAAGCGCGCTATATCCGCGATGTTGAGCCGGGCGAGATGATCGTGATCGATCACGCAGGCTTGCACACGTCGCATCCGCTGCCAACGCGCCCGCATTCGATGTGCATCTTTGAGCACGTCTACTTCGCGCGCCCCGATTCGTTGATCTACGGCCACTCGGTCAACGAGTCGCGCCACAAAATGGGCAAGCAGCTTGCGCGTGAGCAACCGGCGGACGCGGACATCGTTGTGCCCGTGCCCGATTCGGGCGTCGCGGCGGCAATTGGTTACGCTGCGCAATCAGGTCTCAGTTTCCGGCAAGGTCTCGTGCGCAATCATTACGTGCATCGCACCTTCATCGAGCCGCAGCAATCGATCCGCTCCTTCGGCGTGCGGATCAAGCTCAATCCCGTGCGCCACTTGATCGCCGGCCGGCGCATCGTCTTGATCGACGACTCGATCGTGCGCGGTACGACCTCGAAGAAGATCGTGCGCATGGTGCGCGAAGCGGGCGCGAGCGAAGTCCACATGCGCATCAGTTGTCCGCCGACCATCAGCCCCTGCTTCTACGGCGTGGACACGCCCGACAAGGCCGATTTGATCGGCGCGCAAATGTCGGTCGCAGAGATACGCGATTTTATCGGCGCGGACTCGCTCGGCTATCTTTCGCTCGATGGCATGTTGCAGGCGACCGGTCTCGCGCCCGCGTCCGCCTGCGTCGCCTGCTGGACGGGCCGCTACCCGACGCGTATCACGCGCGCGGCCGAGACGCAGTTTGCGCGCGAACACGAGCCTGTGCCGTCGGGCGACGGCTGAAAAGTTTTCATGTTGCGACAGGGGGAATTTAGGTGGCGCAGAACAGGCGCGGCTGCGGATGCCTGCTCGTCGTACTGTCGTTAGCGGCGATAGCGGCGGGTCTTGCTTACTTCAAGTTCTATCGGCCGAAGGGGCCGCAACTGCCGCCGCCGTCGGGCGGCGAGTTGCAGGTGCATGTGCTCAACGTCGGGCAGGGCGACGCGATCCTGATCATCGCGCCCGGCGGAAAGGCAGCGCTGATAGACGCGGGCGACGCGAACGCGGCAAAGGTAGTGCGCGCCGCGCTCAGCCGCTACGGCGTGCAACAACTCGACTACTTCGTCGCCACGCACCCGCACCCGGATCACATCGGCGGCGCGAGCGATGTGCTTAGATCAATCAAGGTGCTGACCGTGCTCGACAGCGGCATCCCGCCGCCGGACTTTCAGACGAGTGCCACACCTGAGCAGAAAACGAAAGGCAAAGGTAAGCTACAACCGAAGCCGCGCCGTAACTTGCAACTGCCAACGACGAAGACGTACACGGAATTTCAGGAGGCGGTGAAACAAAGCGGCGCGCAGTTGGTACAGGTCGCGCCGGGCCAGCGTTATGAACTCGGCGGCGGCGTGTTGCTCACCGTGCTGGCGCCCCTCCCGCCGCCATTCACGAAAGATCAGTTGCGCGCCGGTGGTAACGAGCCGAATGCGAATTCAATTGTGCTCCGCCTAGACTACGGCAACTTCTCCATGCTGCTCGCCGGCGACGCTGAAGCACAGACCGAACAACGCCTGCTAAGCGGCAATGCGAACGTCTCGGTCAAGATTCTTAAAGTCGCCCATCACGGCTCGAAGTATGCGACCTCGGACGAGTTGCTGCGGCGGGTGAAAGCCGAAGCCGCGCTCATCTCCGTCGGTGAATTTAATCGCTACGGACAGCCGGCGCAGACGGTGCTCGACCGGCTGAAAGCCGCCGGCGTAAAGGTTTTCCGCACCGACTTGCAGGGCGAGATTACGATCTCATCGAAGGGCGATGATAAGCCTGAAATCAAATCGGAGCAGGAAGCTAAAAGCGAACTCTACGCCGGCCGCGAAGGACAAAAAGATGACGCCGCCCGCTCCGGCTTCATCGCCTACGGCGACTTCGGCCCACCGCCTAAACAGCCGAAGAAAGCCGCTGGCAGCAAGTGAGGCTGATGCTTTGTCTGACTAGGATTTAAAATGACGTTGCCGCAATATTTGGCGGCGCAGTTAGGATCACATACAATATCAAGTGTTTTCCTTCCGCCTCTGTTTTGGCGCAAGGTAGGTCATACGCGCATTGTGCAGGCATGCCATAGCCGCCGAGCAATCGTAGTTGAAAGCACAAAGCGGCACAGTGCGCGCAGTTAAGTACGTCTGTCCGGTGTCCAACCAGAATGAGTAAATCAATCACCTACAGCGACGCGGGCGTCTCAATTGATGCGGCTAACAACACGGTCGCGCGGATCAAAGACTTGGCCCGCACAACGTTCAATGCGCGCACCCTGTCTGAGATCGGCAGCTTCGGCGGGATGTTCGACGGTGCGTTTCCTCAGATGCATGCGCCCGTGCTAGTCGCTTCGGCAGATGGCGTGGGCACGAAGCTTAAAATCGCGTTTGCGACGAACACGCACGACACAGTGGGACGCGATCTCGTCAACCATTGCGTCAACGATATTCTCGTGCAGGGCGCACGCCCTTTGTTCTTCCTCGACTACATTGCCACCGGTGTACTTGCGCCAGAGACAATCGCCAGTGTCATCGCAGGTGTGACGCAAGGTTGTCGCGAGAACGGTTGCGTGCTGTTGGGCGGCGAGACAGCCGAGATGCCCGGCTTCTATGCGGCGGGCGAGTATGACATTGCAGGCTTCATCGTCGGCGTCGTTGATCGCGCGCAGGTTATTGATGGCAGAGATATTGTGCCGGGTGACGTTGTCCTTGCGCTACCATCAGTCGGACTACACACGAATGGCTATTCGCTTGCGCGCAAACTCTTCTTCGAAATTGCGGGACACGAAGCCGATACGCATATTGACGAACTTGGCACAACGGTGGGTGCGGCGCTATTAGCTCCTCATCTGAGTTACCTTGCAGTGCTCGAAGGCTTACTCGATCAGGGTATCCTCAAGGGCCTCGCACATATCACCGGCGGGGGATTGTTAGAGAATATTCCACGCATCTTACCCCAGGACACCGGTGTGGAAATCACCCGTGGTACTTGGCCTATACTACCCGTCTTCGCAGCCATCCAACGCATCGGGCGCGTGCCTGAGGTAGACATGTTTCGCACCTTTAATATGGGCGTCGGTATGATCATCGTCTGTGCGCCGACAGACGTAGGCCCAATCAAGGCGCACGTAGCCACTCAGGGCACGGAATGCTTCGAGGTTGGACGCATCGTTGCCGGCGCGCGGACAGTCTCATTCATCTGAGGTCGTCACGACCTGCGCAGTTGCAGTTCTGAGCCGGAGTTAGCACGAACGGCGAAACTTTAACCCCGATAAGAATCTCGACCGCCCAACCTTGAAACTTGCAATTCTCATTTCTGGTCGCGGGTCGAACATGGTGGCCCTCGCCAACGCCATACGCGCGGGGCAAATACCAGACGCTGCGATCGCCGTCGTTATTAGCGACCGCGCAAATGCCGCCGGCTTGCAACACGCTGTTGCGCGTAACTTAGAGACACTTGTTATTGAGCGCCGGGGACGTACACGTGCGGAACATGAGCAAGAAATTGCAGCGGCCCTGACAGAGCGGGGGGTTGAACTCATCTGCCTTGCCGGCTTCATGCGGCTGCTCTCGCCAGCTTTTACCACCGCATACCGCGCACGCATCCTTAACATCCATCCAAGTCTTTTACCCGCCTTCCCCGGATTAGATGCGCAATGCCAAGCCATTGCACACGGCGTTAAATTGAGTGGCTGCACCGTACACTTCGTTGACGAAACGCTTGATGGCGGCCCCATCATCGTGCAACGCGGTGTGCCGGTTAATGATGAAGATACAACTGAGACACTAGCGGCACGCATCCTCATCGAGGAACACAGCGCCTATCCAGAGGCGGTTGCGCTAGTGGTCAGCGGGGCTTTCCAAATAGTCGGTCAGCGCGTCATCCGAATCAAATGTCACCCCGATTAAGTACCGGTACTAAATTACATTAAACTATCATTCGCGCGCGTGCATGAGGCAGAGGGTCATCCTGATCTCGCGCCGCCACTGGCGCAAGAGGCGCTGACGATTTATGAGCGGTCGAGGCACGGGAATGTGACGGAGACGCAAGAGTTGGTGGAGAGGCTGAAGAAGAAGGTTGACAATGGGTAACAGCCGAAGAGGTCAGTCGTGATGAGAATAAGAAGATACGTTAGGCAGTGTCGACAGGCATTAATGCTGCTGATCATTGTGCTTGGTGTGTGCCCGCGTGTGCCGGCCCGGCCGCGAGCGAGTTATGCGTCGGGTGCGAGTGCGGCGCGTGGCTTTGCGCCGGTGGTTGGCTTGGTACAGGAGGTGCGGCACTTCGCGGTTGAGCCAGTGTATTTTGATTATCCGGCGGGGTGGGCGGTAACGTTGGATCAAAGCGTGCCGCAGTTGCCGGGCTACGTGCTGGCGCGGGCGGGGCTGGCGGGGCAGATCGCGGTGTACGTCGCGCCGCAGGAAATCACCGCGCCGGCCAGCGATGTGCCCACGCTGCTGGATGCGGCGCGCACCAGTCTCGTGCTGCCGCTCATCGAACAGTTGATTAAACCGGCTGAGACGGCCGGGGCGCAGGTGCAGCGCACGCGGACGAGCGCGGAGATCGGCGCGGCGGCCGTCAATGGCGACCGTTGGCTCGTGTCTGCGGCGGGCGAGTCCGTCGTCATCGAGGCTTACATCCTGGCGCTGCACAATCATCTGGTCATCGTCTCGCTCTATCAGCCGACGAACATCGCCGCGCAGATTGCGCCCGCGTGGGAACTGTTCCGCCGCACGCTGAGCATCGGTGCGCCCGCGCCGGCAGCGAGCGCGAACACGACTGCGCCGCGCACGTCCGCGCCCAGCACGACCGATCCGCTCGCGCTCACGAACGAAATGCTGGCGCAGACGACGCAGGCCAAGGAACTGTATCTACAGGGTAAGTTCAAAGAGGCGATCCCGCCGGCAGAGCGTGCGCTCGCGCTGGCCGAAGAGACTGAGAGGCTCGATCTGCCGCCCGAGTTCAAAGGCGCGACCATCCCCGGCGCGTTGAACCTGCTCGCCACGTTGTACCGTGAGTTGGGGGATTATCAGCGCGCCGCGCCCATGTTCCTGCGCGCCCTCGCCTTGACGGAAAAGCGTAAGGGGCCGGACGATGCCGCGCTCGCCGCGCCGCTCAATAATCTGGCCGCACTGTATTACGAAACGGGCGAGTACGACAAAGCCGAACCGATCTTTCTGCGCGCCATCGCCATCAGCGAAAAGGTCAAGGGGCCTGAGCATCCCGATACGGCCAACGCCCTCAACAATCTTGCGCTCGTCTACGACGCCAAGAACGATTACGCGCAGGAAGAGAAACTGTTGCAGCGCGCCCTCGCCATACGCGAACGCGCGCTCGGCCCCGAACACGGCGACACGGCCGTCACGCTCGCCAACCTTGGCACGCTCTACGACACGATGAGCGACCCGGTGCGTGCCGAGCCGTTCATGCGCCGCGCCCTCGCCGCGTTTGAAAAGACCAAGGGGCCGGATCATCCCGATACGGCCACCGCGCTCAACAATCTCGCCTCACTCTTCCGCCATCGCGGCGACTACTTGCAGGCGGAACAACTCTACCGGCGTGCGCTCGCGATCAACGAGCGGGCGCTTGGGCCGAATCATCCGACGCTCGCCTCCGCGCTCGACAACTTCGCGCAACTCTATTACGCGAAGGGCGACTACACGCGCGCCGAGACGTTCTACCGCCGCGCCCTCGACATACGCGAGCGCGCATTCGGCCCAGAGAATCCGGACGTAGCCCAAACGCTCAGCAATCTCGCCTTCATCTATCAACAGCGCGGCGACTACACGCAGGCCGAACAGCTCAACGAGCGCGCCCGCACGATCTTTGAGAAGAAGTTCGGCCCCGATCACCTCTCGGTCGCCACCACGCTCAACAACCTCGCCTCTATCTACCGCTCCGCCGGACAACCCGAACGCGGCATCCCCTTCGCGCAGCGGGCGCAGGCGATCTACGAAAAACTGTCCGGCCCCGAAAGTCCCGATGTGGCGCTCGCGCTCAATAATGTCGGCAGCCTCTTGCTTGCGCACGCAGACGCGGCACAAGCGTTGGCCCTGCATCAACGTGCGCTGCGGCTCTACGAGAAGGCCTACGGGCCCGATCATCCGAACGTCGGCGTCATCCTGAGCAATCTCTCGACCGACTATTACGCGCTCGGCGACATGGCGCACGCCGTCGAGACCGCAGCCCGCGCCAACGACATCAGCGAACGCCAACTCGCGCTCGCGCTCACGACCGGCTCGGAGGAACAGAAGCGTCTCTTTATGGCCACGCTCGCCGAAGAGAACGACTACACGCTCGCCCTGCATGCCGTGGCCGCGCCGACAAACCCGGCGGCGCTCAGGCTCGCGCTGACGACGATCCTGCGGCGCAAGGGGCGCGTACTCGACGCGATGAGCGATCAGATCGCCGTGCTGCGCCGGCGGCTCAAGCCCGAAGACCGCGCGCTGCTCACGCAACTCTCAACCGCGAACGCCGAACTGGCCGCGCTCGTCCTCAAGGGCGCGGGCAAGCAGACGCCCGCTGAGTATCAGGCGCGGCTCGCCAAGCTCAACGGCGAGGTGGGCGATCTGCAAGCGCAGATCAGCGCCCGCAGCGCAGAGTTCCGCGCGCAGTCGCAGCCCGTCACGCTCGCTGCCGTCCAACAGGCATTGCCCGCCGGCGCGGCGCTCGTCGAGTTCGCGCTCTATCATCCGTACAACGCGAGGGCCAAGACGCATGCCGACCGCTTCGGCGCGGCGCGCTACGTCGCATACATCTTGCGCGCGGACAAGCCGCCCGCGTGGATCGAGTTGGGCACGGCCGCGCCCGTTGATCAGGCGCTCGCCGCGTGGCGCACGGCGTTGGCCAATCCGCAACGCGCGGATGCGCGCCAACTCGCACGCGCGCTTGACGACAAGATCATGCGGCCTGTGCGCGCTCTGCTCGGCGACACGCGGCAGCTTTTTCTCTCGCCCGATGGTGCATTGAACTTGATCCCGTTCGGCGCGCTTGTGGACGAGCAACAGCATTATCTCGTCGA
>JBBRYU010000097.1:0-14004 GCA_038237345.1 Pyrinomonadales bacterium | reverse complement strand
TCTCGACCGTGCTGGTCGTGCATACGCAGAGCGAGCCGGCGAGCCTGCTGCCGGCGATAAAGCGCGCGGTCTCGCTGGTAGATAAAGATCAACCGGTCACCGAGGTGAAGACGATGGAGCAGCTCTTCGCCGCGTCAATCGCGCAGCCGCGTTTCTACACCTTGTTGCTCGGTCTCTTCGCCGCCGTCGCGCTGCTGCTGGCGGGCGTCGGCATCTACGGCGTGATGGCTTACACGGTAACGCAGCGCACACATGAGATCGGTGTGCGCATGGCCTTGGGCGCGCAGACGGGCGACGTGCTGAAGCTGATAGTCGGGCGCGGCATGCTGCTCGCGCTCGCCGGGGTCGGCCTCGGTCTCTGCGCCGCGTTCGCCGCGACGCGCGTGCTGACGAGCTTGCTCTACGGCGTCAGCGCGACCGATCCCGTCACGTTCACGCTCATCCCGTTACTGCTCGTGGGCGTCGCGCTCTTGGCCTGTTACATCCCGGCGCGCCGCGCCACCAAAGTCGATCCGATGGTCGCACTGAGATATGAATAAGATAGTGACGAGTGACAAGTGACAGGCAAGCACTTGGCTTTAACTCGGCACTCGGCACTCGGCACTCGGCACTGCTTTTGGAGGTTGGACTGATGAGCACACTTTGGCAAGACGCGCGCTACGGGCTGCGCATGTTGTGGAAGAGTCCGGGCTTTACGCTCGTGGCGGTGCTGGCGCTCGCGTTGGGTATCGGCGCGAATACGGCCATCTTCTCGGTGGTGAACGCGATGCTCTTGCGCCCGCTGCCGTATCAAGACCCCGACCGGCTGGTCGTCCTCTGGGAGACGAACCCGAATCTGTCGAGCGTCTATTTGCGCACGCACAACGAAGCGTCGCCCGCGAACTTCATTGATTGGAAACAACAGCAGACCGTCTTTGAAGACCTCGCCGCCTTTCGCTACAACGACTACAACCTGACCGGCAGCGGCGACGCGCCCGAACAGATCACGGGCAATCCCGTCACCGCGAACATGTTCGATGTGCTCAAGGTCAAGCCGCTTATCGGGCGCACGTTCCGGCCCGAAGAGAGCGATCCGAAAAGTGAGCGCGTCGTCGTCTTGAGCTATGGTTTGTGGCAGCGCCGCTTCGGCGGCGACCCGCAGATCATCGGGCACACGCTCACGTTCGACGGCAACCCGTTCACGGTTGTCGGCGTGATGCCCGCGAGCTTCGAGTTCCCCGCGCCCTTCTCACAGTTGTGGACGGCGATGCGTTTCGCCAACGACACGCCGCCCTCGCGCAGCGCACACTTCCTCTACACGCGCGCACGCCTCAAGCCCGGCGTCACGCTGCAACAGGCGCAGGCCGAGATGGACACCATCGCCGCGCGCCTGCGCCAACAGTATCCGGACTCGAACGCCGACCGCAGCGTGCGGCTCATGGCGCTGCAAGAAAGCACGGTCGAGCAGTCCAAGACCGGTCTCCTCATGCTGCTCGGCGCGGTCGGTTTCGTGTTGCTCATCGCGTGCGCCAATGTCGCCAACTTGATGCTCGCGCGGGCAACTGCGCGGCATAAAGAGATCGCGATCCGCACCGCGCTCGGCGCGGGCCGCTGGCGCATCGTGCGCCAACTGTTGACGGAGAGCGTGCTGTTATCAATTTTCGGCGGCGCGCTCGGCGTGCTGCTCGCGCTCTGGGGCCTCGACCTGCTCGTCGCCGCCGTGCCGCACGAGTACACACTCTACGTGCATGGGATAAATCAGATCGGACTCGACAAATGGGTGCTGGTCTTCACGCTCGGCATCTCGCTCGTGACGGGGCTGTTGTTCGGCCTCGCGCCCGCGCTGCAAGCATCGAAGACCGATCTGAATGAGACGCTCAAAGAGGGCGGTCGTTCGTCCGTCGGGCATGCGCGGCGTGGCTTGCGTAGCGCGCTCGTCGTGGCCGAAGTCGCGCTCGCGCTCGTGCTGCTTGTCGGCGCGGGGTTAATGGCCAAGAGCTTCCTGCATCTCATCGAAGTCCGGCCCGGCTTCGACCCGCATAACGTGATGACGGCGCAGTTATCGCTGCCTGCGACGCGCTATGCGAAGAACGAACAGGTGGTCAGCTTCTACGAACAACTCACCGCGCGCGTGGCGACGCAGCCCGGCGTCGAAGCCGTGGGCACGATAGACATGTTGCCGATGGCCGGATCGGGTGGCACGAATACCTTCATCATCGACGGCCGCCCGCTTGCCAAACCCGGCATCTATCCGGAGGCCAACGCGCGCACCGTCGATCCCGGCTACTTCGGCGCGCTCCGCATCCCCGTCTTGAAGGGGCGCAACTTCACGACGCAAGATCGCGCGGGCACGCCGGGCGTCTGCATCGTCAACGAGACATTCGCGCACATCTACTTCCCCGGCGAAGAAGCGGTCGGGAAAATTCTGCGCAACCCGGACGGCACGAACCCCTTCCAGATCGTCGGCGTCGTCGGCGACATTAAGCACTTCGGCCTTGACGACGAGCCGGAGGGGTATCTGTACGCGCCGCAATTACAGATGGCAAGCAACAGCGGGTCGCTCGTCGTGCGCGCGGTGGGCGACCCGGCCAACTTGGCGGCCATGATGCGCCGCGAGGTGCAAGCGCTCGACAAGGATCAGCCGATCTACGATGTGAAGACGATGACGCAGCGCATCGGCGAGACCACCACACCCGCGCGCCTTGGCTCGTTCCTGTTCGGTCTCTTCGCGCTCGTCGCGCTCACGCTCGCCGCCGTCGGCATCTACGGCGTGATGGCTTATTCGGTGACGCAACGCACGCACGAGATCGGTGTGCGCATGGCTTTGGGCGCGCAGCCGCGCGACGTGCTGCGGCTCGTCATCGGGCAGGGCATGGCGCTCGTCGCTATCGGCGTCGCGCTCGGTCTCGCTGCCTCATTCGTGCTGATGCGCTGGCTGGCGAGCAAGCTGTTTCAGGTTAGCCCGACCGACCCGACGACCTTCGCCGGCGTCGCGTTGCTCCTTGCGTTCATCGCGCTCGTCGCCTGCTACGTGCCCACACGCCGCGCAACGAAGGTCGATCCTATGGTCGCGTTGCGGTACGAATAAAAGGGTGAAGGATGAAGGATGAAGAAAAACGCTCGCCGCGATTGGATTCTCTTATTCATCCTTCATCCTTTGCTAATCCCGGAGGTTCTATGATGACGTGCAAATTTATTCTCTCTTGCTTGTCGCTCGCATTGCTGTTGGGCGGGCTGGTGTTGCTGGCGAGCGCGCAGGATAAGTCGCGCTCGATGTGGACGTGGCAGCATTCGGACGATGGCTGGCGGCGCGAGGTGAAAGTCGAAGGCCGCGCCGATTTCACAGAGGACTACACGGATGTGCAGAGTCTCGCCGCGGATAGCATGGTGCGCGTAGAAGAACGGCGCGACGGCCACACGCGCCGTTATGAAATGCGGCGCGCTGGCGACGACGGCACGCTGCGCCGCACATACACCATTGACGGTGCGCCGCGCGCCGTGGACGCGGACGGGCAACGTTGGCTCGCGGGGATGCTGCTCGTCGCCGTGCGACAGGGCGGTCTGGATGCGCCCACGCGCGTCGCGCGCTTGTTGAGCAAGCATGGCCCCGACGGCGTGCTAGCAGAGATCGCGCAGATCGAAGGCGACTATGCGCGCCGCACCTACTTCGACGCGCTACTCAAAACCACGAATCTCAATGCCAACGTGCTGCAAAAGGCCATGCGTCTGGCCGCCGGGCTGATCGCGGGCGATTACGAACGCGCACAGTTGCTCCAACACGTGGCGGACACGTATCTGCGCGCCGATAATCTCGTGCCCGTTTACTTCGACGCGCTCGATCACATCGGCTCGGATTATGAACGCCGCCGCGTTTTGACCACGGCGTTGCACAATTCTGCGCTCAGTCAGACGGCGCGTCGTCGGCTGTTGCAATCGGCCGCCGCGCTCACATCCGACTACGAGAAAGTGACGCTGCTCATCGCCGCCGCGCCCACTTACCAGCACGACCGTGAGTTGCGCACCGCTTTCGATGAAGCAGTCAGCACCATCGGCTCGGATCACGAACGTGGGCGCGTGCGCAATGCGCTGGCCAGAATGACGACAAATTGAGTTACGAAACGATGAGGTGACACGATGAGCACGATGTGGCAAGACGTTCGTTACGGGCTGCGTATGATCGCGCATAGTCCCGGCTTTACGTTGGTGGCGGTGTTGGCGCTCGCCATCGGCATCGGCGCGAACACGACCATCTTCAGTTTCATCAACGGCCTCGTGCTGCGTCCCCTTGCGGGTGTGAGCGCGCCGGCGCAGTTGGTCGGCGTCTATACGAGCGATTACAGCAGCGGCCTCTACGGCGGCTCGTCATATCCCGATTACATTGACTTCCGCAATCAGGCCGACGCCTTCGCCGGTCTCGCCGCTTACGAAGATACGGTGCTGAACCTGAGCGGCCCGGAATCGGCGGAGCGCGTGCGCGGCGCATATGTCACCGGCAACTACTTCGACGTGCTGGGCGTCGGCGCACGTGTGGGCCGCACGTTGCGCGCGGCCGACGACGTGACGCCGGGCGCGCATCCGGTCGTCGTCATCAGTCACGCGCTCTGGCAACGTCGGTTTGGCGCAGACCCCGGCGTGGTCAATCAGACCGTGACGCTCGATGGGCGCGCGTTCACGGTCATCGGCGTCGCGGCGGAGCGCTTTCGCGGGCTGCGTTTGGGCCAGCCGCCGGAGTTTTGGCTGCCGATGATGATGGAGTCGGCGGGGATGCTCGACGGGCGCGGCAATCGTGGCATTGAGATCACGGGGCGACTGCGGCCCGGCGTGCCGCTCGCGCAGGCGCAAGCGCAAATCTCGGCCATCGGCGCGCGGCTGGCGAGCAGCTACCCGGAGACGAACATGGGCACGCTTGAACGACCGCAAGCGCCGCGCCCGCTGACGGTTGTGCCCGAAGCGCGCATCGGGCCGGGGGCGCAGAAGGGCGTCGGGGCCGTATTGGCATTGCTGCTCGCGGTCGTGGGTCTCGTGCTGTTAATCGCGTGCGCCAACGTGGCGAACTTGTTGCTGGCGCGTGCGTCCGTGCGCCGCCGCGAGATCGCGATCCGGCTCGCGCTCGGCGCAGGGCGTTGGCGTTTGATTAGACAACTGCTGACAGAGAGTATGTTGCTGGCGCTCATCGGCGGCATGTTGGGCCTGCTTGCGGCGCTGTGGGCGGTCGATCTGATCCCGACCTTTTTCCCGTCGGACGAGGCCGGCGGCATCGATCTCAGTCTGGACTGGCGCGTGCTCGCGTTTACTTGTGCCATCGCCGTGGTGACGGGTCTTATCTTCGGGCTTGCGCCCGCGCTGCAAGCCACGCGCCCCGATCTGATAACCGCGCTCAAGGACGATGCGGGGCTGCAAGGGCACAGTCTGCGTCGCCTCAGTCTGCGTAGCGCGCTGGTCGTCGCGCAACTCGCATTGTCGCTCGTGCTGCTGATCGGCGCAGGGCTGTTTCTACGCAGCCTGCAACACGCGCTCACGGTCGATCCCGGTTTCGCGCCGCAGAATCTGTTGCTCGCCTCGATAGAGCCGGGCGGCGCGGGCGTGCAGCGCGCGCAGTGGCCGACGTTTTATCAACAGGCGGTGGAGCGGATCGGGAGTCTGCCGGGCGTGCATCATGTCAGCCTGACGCGCGTCGTGCCGATCAGCGGCGGCGGCCAGCGGCGCGCCGTCACGCTCGACGGCTATCAGCCGCAGCCGAACGAGGATACGGAACTGAACACCAACGTGGTCGGCGCGAACTACTTCGAGACCATGGCCATCCCGCTCGTGGCGGGGCGCAACTTCGGGGCGCAGGATAAAGCGGGCGGGCCCGGCGGCGTCATCGTCAATGAAGAGTTGGCGCGGCGCTACTTCCCGCAGCAAGACGCGGTCGGCAGACGGCTGCGTTTCGGCGGCCCCGCAGAGCCTTATCTTGAGATCGTTGGCGTGGCGCGCGATGCCAAGTATCGCTCGCTGCGCGAACAAACGCTGCCGTTCATCTACATTCCGCTCGCGCAGGAGGCGCAAGAGAGCATGACGCTCTTGGTGCGCACGGAGACTGAGCCGCTCGGCCTTGTCTCGGCGGTGCGCACCGAGTTGCGCGGGCTGAACAAGGACGTGCCGGTTTACGCCGTCGAGACCATGTCCGAGCACATCGGCGCGGCGCTCGCGGCCGACCAGATGATCACCGCCCTGCTCAGCGTCTTCGGCGCGACGGCACTCCTCTTGGCCGCCATCGGCATCTACGGCGTGATGGCCTACTCGGTCGCGCAACGCACGCACGAGATCGGCGTGCGTATGGCGTTGGGCGCACAAGGCAGCGACATCGCGCGCCTGATCGTCGGGCAGGGACTCGTCTTGATTCTCATCGGCGTGGGTTGCGGTCTCGCGCTTGCGTTCGCGCTGACGCGCGTGGTTGGTAGCCTGCTCTTCGACGTGAGCGCGACCGATCCGTTCACTTTCGCGGCCATCACTTTGTTGCTCGCGGTGGTCGCGCTCGTAGCCTGCTACATCCCCGCGCGCCGCGCGATGAAAGTTGATCCGATGGTGGCGCTCAGGTACGAATGAACGCACGCTTGGCAGCAAGCAGCACGAGAGGCTATAACGGGGCGCGTTCGCTGGGAGCGCAGGCATCTTGCCTGCCATGAGCGCGCGAGCGCGAACAAAGGATGCGCTTAATATTCAAGCTTGCATGCTAATGAATGCTTTGAGCGTGCTGGCGCACGCTTGGCAGGCAGGATGCCTGCGCTCCCAGCAAGACGTATTTAGTAATAGCCACCGCAAGTTGTTCCGAGACAATGCATGAAGACTGCCGACTCAAATATCACCCGCGTGCTCGTCGCCGACGATCAGGCGGATGTGCTCGAAGCCTTACGCCTGCTCTTGAAGGGCGAAGGCTACCAGACTGAGACTGTGACCTCGCCTGCGGCCGTGCTGGCCGCGGTCGGTGGCAGACGCGAGCTCGATCTGCTCCTCATCGATCTCAACTACACGCGCGACACTACTTCGGGGCACGAAGGTCTCGACCTGCTGACGCGCCTGCAACAGGCGGACGCGACGCTGCCCGTCGTCGTGATGACGGCGTGGGGCAGCGTCGAGTTGGCGGTCGAAGCGATGCGGCGCGGGGCGCGCGACTTCATCCAGAAGCCGTGGGACAACGCGCGGCTGCTCACCGTGCTGCGCACACAGATCGATCTGGGCCGCGCCTTGCGCAAAGGCGAACAACTCGAAGCCGAGAACCGCATGCTGCGCGACGGCGTGCAACAGCCAACCTTGATCGCCACCTCGGCGAGCATGCAACCCGTGCTGCAACTGATCGAGGGCGTCGGGCCGTCCGCCGCGAACGTGCTCATCACGGGCGAGAACGGCACGGGCAAAGAGGTCGTGGCGCAGACCCTGCACGCGGTCTCGCCGCGCGGGCCGCAGCCGATGATCACGGTCAACGTCGGCGCGCTCTCCGAAGGCACGTTCGAGAGCGAGTTGTTCGGGCACGTCAAAGGTGCGTTTACCGATGCGAAGACGGATCGCGTCGGCCGGTTTGAATTAGCGGACGGCGGCACGCTCTTTCTGGACGAGATCGCGAACGTGCCGCCGGCGCAGCAGGCAAAACTGTTGCGCGTCGTCGAGACGGGCGAGTTCGAGCGCGTCGGCTCGTCGAAGACGCGGCGCGTGGACGTGCGGATTCTCTCGGCGACGAACGCGGACTTGAAAGAGGAAGTCAGCACAAACCGTTTTCGGCAAGACCTGCTTTTTCGTTTGAACACGGTCGAGATATACCTGCCGCCTTTGCGCGAACGCGCGGAAGACATCCCCATCCTCGCGCACCACTTCCTCAATCAGCACGCGCGGCGTTATCGTAAAGCCGTCACGGGTTTCTCCGCCGATGCGCTCAACGTGTTGGCGCGCTCCGCGTGGCCGGGCAACGTGCGCGAGTTGAATCACACGATTGAGCGGGCGGTGCTGCTGGCGAAAGGCAGCGTGATCGAAACGCGCGATCTGAACTTGCAAGCCGGGCGCGAGCCGGAGCGAGGCTTGGACGAGATGAGTCTGGACGAGGTCGAAGCTTTTTTGATTCGGAAGACGCTGGCGCGCTTCGACGGCAACGTCAATCAAGCGGCGGAGACGCTGGGGCTGAGTCGCAGCGCGCTCTATCGCCGGCTGCAACGTTACGGTTTATGAAGGGCGACCCGCGAGAAAAGCACACGCGCACGAGCCACGAACAGCGTCTGTTGTGGCTCGTGCTGTTGTCGGGCCTGCCCGGCTCGCTCATCGCGCTCATCATCCTGTGGGCGCACGACTACACGGCTAAGGTGCAGTGGACGCTCACGGTCTTGATCGGCTGCTGCTGGCTCGGCTTCGCCTTCTCTCTGCGCGAGCGCGTCGTGCGCCATCTGCAAACAGTCTCGAACCTGCTCGCCGCCCTGCGCGAAGGCGACTATTCGATTCGCGCACGTGGCGCGCATCACGTCGACGCGCTCGGCGAGGTGATGCTTGAAGTCAACGCGCTCGGCGAAACATTGCGTGCGCAACGACTCGGCGCGCTCGAAGCGACGGCGCTCTTGCGCACGGTCATGGCCGAGATCGACGTGGCCATCTTCGCCTTTGACGACGAAGCGCGGCTGCGGCTCATCAACCGCGCGGGCGAACGTCTGCTCACACAACCAGCCGAGCGCTTGATCGGCCTGACCGCAGGCGATCTCAATCTCGCCGACTGCATGAACGGCGCATCCGACGACGGCAACACGCGCACGCTCGCTAAAACTTTTCCCGGCGGCGCGGGCCGTTGGGGCGTGCGCCGCAGCGTCTTCCGCGAAGGCGGGCGACGGCATCAACTGCTCGTCCTCACCGATCTCAGTCGCACCTTGCGTGAGGAAGAGCGCGCGGCGTGGCAGCGGATCGTGCGCGTGCTGGGGCACGAGTTGAATAACTCGCTCGCGCCGATCAAGTCCATCGCCGGCAGTCTCGGCAGTCTGCTCATACGCACGCCGCGTCCGACTGACTGGCACGAGGACATGCAGCGGGGCTTGACCGTCATCGAAGATCGTTCGGCCGCGCTCGCGCGCTTCATGGAGGCTTACGCGCGGCTCGCGCGCCTGCCGTCGCCACAGTTCAAGCCGCTCGACGTAGGCGCGTGGGTGCGGCGCGTCGTTGCGCTGGAGACGCGGCTCGTCGTCGGCCTGCGCGCTGGCCCGGAGTTGACGATTCAGGGCGACGAGGATCAGTTGGATCAACTGCTCATCAATTTGCTGCGCAATGCTGTTGACGCCGCGCTACAAACCGGCGGCGACGTGCGCGTCAGTTGGGGCCAGACGGCGACGCACTTGAACGTCTGGATCGAAGACGAAGGGCCGGGCCTCTCAAACACGGCCAACCTGTTCGTCCCGTTCTTCACCACCAAGCCCGGCGGCTCCGGCATCGGGCTCGTCCTCAGTCGCCAGATCGCCGAAGCGCACGGCGGCACGCTCACGCTCGCCAATCGACGCACCGGCACGGGCTGCGAAGCCCGCCTGCGCCTGCCGCTCTAACCCGACAACAAATCTCTACAGGCTCGCGCCGGTCGCATTCATCGTTGCGTCGCTATAGAATATGTTGCGATGCCCGAACGAGATTATGAACTAGACGAGCAGGTCGTCACTGAGAGCGAGACGCGCCTGAAGAAGCCGCCGCTCTACAAGGTGCTGTTGCACAACGACGACTTCACGACGATGGAGTTCGTCGTCTACGTTTTGCAGTCCGTCTTCAGTCTCGACGAAAGCCAAGCCGTCCACATCATGCTCAAGGTACACTTGGAAGGCGTCGGTATCGCGGGCGTGTACACATTTGAGGTGGCTGAAATGAAGGCGGCGAAGGTCGCGGAGTTGGCGCAGGCGCATGAGTATCCGCTGCTCTGCACGGTCGAAGAAGCAGAAGGCGAAGGTTGACGAACGGAGTCAACCGCTTGAGCTTGAGTCGCGCCGCCGGCGTTGTGCGATAATCTGCCGCCGGTGGATTAGTCCCGAAGAGGTGATCTTATGATTTATGCGACGAGACTATGGCTGCTTATGCTGCTCTGCTGCGGGATGTTGCTCGCAAGCGTCAACGCGCAGAAGCCGGGCATAACGCTAGGGCCGAAGACGGCCGAGCAGTATGTGGAAGAAGGGAATCGCGCTGCGGACAGGCGCGAGTATGACAGGGCGGTTGACGCTTACCGGCAAGCCATTAAGCTCAACCCGGACCTGGCTGCCGCGTATCACGGCCTTGGCATCGCCTACAACAACATGGGCCGGCCCGGCGACTCGGTCGAGCCGTTGCGGGCGGCCGAGCGGCTCGACCCCGACAACGCGCGCGTCCATCGGAGTCTCGGCATCAGTTATAGCAACCTGCGGCGCGGCGAAGAGGCTTTGAGCGAGTTACAAGAGGCGAAGCGGCTCAGCCCGAACGATGCGATTGTCCATAATCAACTCGGCATCGTGCTGAGCAATGACTTCGGCCGGCGCGACGAGGCATTGGTCGCTTTTAAAGAAGCCCGCCGGCTCAGCCCCGACCTGCCGTTCGTCCACTTCAACATCGGTCTCATGCATATGCAACTCGGTCATTACGCTGAGGCCGTGGGCCCCTTCCAAGAGACAGTGCGGCTCGATCCCGCGTATCGCGACGCGCACTTTTCCCTCGGCGAAGTTTCGACCAGACTCGGCCGCTACGAAGAGGCCATTGATGCGTTCACCAAGTTCCTCGAACTCAAGCCCGACGGTCCGGATGCGCTGACCAATCGCGCGTGGCTCTACATGTACTTGGGTGGGCACGGGCGCGAAGCCGCCGCCGACGCGCGCCGCTTCCTCACCGTCTATAAATGGCGCGACAGCCGCTCGCTCTACCATGCGCTCATCGCGCACTTCGGCTATCGACAGGCCGGCATGGATGATGAGGCGAAGGCCATCCTTGAAGAAGCGGCGAAGGACGCCGGCACGAGCGCGTGGCCCTTCGCTGTCGTCAACTATCTGAAAGGCGCGAGCGGCGCTGAAGAGCTACTGAAGTTAGCCGCGAATAACGACCAGAAAACTGAAGCGCATGCTTACCTCGGTATGGATTTGTTGCTCAAAGGCATGAACGATGAAGCGCGCACACACTTCGCGTGGGTCAAGGAGTACGGCAACAAACGCTTCTTTGAATATCCGCTCGCCGTGGCGGAGTTAAAGCGTATGAATCATTAACGTCTGCGCAATGCGGCCACGTTGTTAACGGCAAATCGTGGCGCGGTTATCTCCGGCGGTTTTTATGATCACAAGGGAATTACAAGAGACACTTGCGGCGGCCGTGGACGAAGCGATCCGGCGGCGGCACGAGTACGTGACGCTGGAACATTTGCTGTACGCACTGCTGTCCGACCGCACGGCGGGCAACGTGATCCGCAAGTGCGGCGGGCAGATCCCGAAGTTGAAGCGCGAGTTGGAAAAGTTTTTCGACGAGAACATCCTGCCGCGCGGGGGCGACCTGACGGAGTTACCCGAACAGACCGCGACGTTCCAGCGCGTGCTCGAATACGCGCTCTTGCAAGCCGAAGGCAGCGGGCAGAAGGAAGTCAACGGCGGCAACATTCTCGCCGCGCTCTTTCAAGCGGAACGCTCGCACGCCGTCTATCTCTTGAAACAGCAGGGCGTCACACGCCTCGACGTGCTCAACTACCTCGCGCACGGCATCTCGAAGCTCGACCCGCAAAGCATGCCCGGCCGCGTCGAAGCGGGGGAGGATGAAGACGCGCAGGCGGCGGCCGATCCGCTCGCCGCGTTCACCGTCAACTTGGTCGAGCGCGCGGCGGCGGGCGGCATCGATCCGCTCATCGGACGCACGGCGGAAGTCGAGCGCACGATCCAGATTCTTTGTCGGCGGCGCAAGAACAATCCGATCTACGTGGGCGAGCCGGGCGTCGGCAAGACCGCGATTGCCGAAGGTTTGGCGCGCAAGATTCATCTGAACGAAGTGCCGGAAGTGCTACGCAATGCGCCGGTCTATGCGCTCGACATGGGCGCGGTGCTGGCGGGCACGAAGTATCGCGGCGAGTTCGAGCAACGCTTCAAAGCGATCATCACGGCGCTCAAAAAGATTCCCGGCGCGATTTTATTCATTGACGAGATACACACCATCGTCGGCGCGGGCGCGGTCTCGGGCGGCTCGATGGACGCCTCGAACATCATCAAGCCCGCGCTCGCCACCGGCGAGTTGCGCTGCATCGGCTCGACCACCTACGGCGAATACAAGGCCGCCTTCGAGCGCGACCGCGCGCTGGCGCGGCGGTTTCAAAAGATCGAAGTCGGCGAGACGAGCGTGGAAGAGACGGTGGCGATCCTCGACGGCTTGAAGAGTTATTACGAAGAGCATCATGGCATCAAGTACACGCCCGACGCGCTGCGCACGGCGGCCGAGTTGGCGGCGAAGTATCTGCACGACCGTTTTCTGCCGGATAAGGCGATTGACGTGATCGACGAAGCGGGCGCGGCCGTTAAATTGTTGCCGCCGGACAAACGTCCAAAGACGATCACGCAGAAGGACGTGGAGACCGTCATCGCGCGCATGGCGAAGATTCCGCCGAAGACGGTCGTGAGCGATGAGAAGGATCGGCTGCGCGATTTGCAGGCAGAGTTGCAGGCGGTCATCTACGGGCAGGAGCATGCCATCGAGCAGATCACGAGCGCGATCAAACTATCGCGGGCCGGCTTAGGTCAACCCGAAAAGCCGGTCGGCTCGTTTCTCTTTTCCGGCCCGACCGGCGTCGGCAAGACCGAACTCGCAAAGCAGTTGGCGCGCGTGCTGGGCGTCAACTTTCTGCGCTTCGACATGAGCGAGTACGCCGAGCCGCACACCGTCTCGCGGCTCATCGGCGCACCGCCCGGTTACGTCGGCTTCGATCAGGGTGGGCTGTTAACTGATGCGATCAATAAGACGCCTTATGCTGTGCTGGTGCTTGATGAGATCGAGAAGGCACATCCGAATCTCTTCAATATTCTTTTGCAGGTGATGGATCACGCGACGTTGACGGACAATAACGGCAAGAAAGCGGACTTCCGCAACGTCATCCTGATCATGACGACGAACGCGGGCGCGCAGGAATTAAGCGCGGGCGGCATCGGCTTCCAGTCGAACAGCACGGGGCGCGGCAAAGGGCGCGGCGCGATTGAGCGCACCTTCAGCCCCGAGTTTCGCAACCGGCTGGATGCATGGATCGCGTTCGAGCCGCTCACCTTCCCGGTGATCGAGCGTGTGGTTGATAAATTCATCGGCGAGTTGAACGCGCAGTTGGCCGAGCAGAAGGCGACGGTGCGGTTGACTGAACCGGCGCGGGCGTGGCTGGCCGCGCACGGTTTCGACCGGCAGTTCGGCGCTCGCCCGATGGCGCGGCTCATCCAGACGAAGATCAAAGCGCCGCTCGCCGAAGAGATTCTCTTCGGCAAACTCGTGGCGGGCGGCGAGGTGTTGGTGGACGTGCAAGGCGATGATCTCGCGCTACGTTTTCCTGCCTGACGCATAAACTACAAGCACGATGGCCCTCATCAAGTTTCCCGATCCGCGCTTCACCTCTTATGAAGGCATCGTCGTGATCGGCGGTGACGTGAATGTGCCCAACCTGCTCAATGCCTATCGCCGGGGTATCTTTCCTTGGCCGATTGACGGCTGGCCGCTGACGTGGTTCTGCCCGGCCGAGCGCGCCATCCTTGAATTCACAGATCTGCACGTGCCGCGCAGCCTGCAACGTGAGCAACGCCGCGCGCCCTTTCGCTTCACGATTGATCAAAACTTCCGCGCCGTCATCACCTGTTGCGCACGCATCACACGCGCGGGCGAGCAGGGCACCTGGATCACGCCGCAGATGCTGCGCGCTTACTGTGAACTGCACGCGGCGGGGCACGCGCACAGCGTCGAGGCGTGGGCGGGCGATGAGTTGGTCGGCGGTCTCTACGGTGTTGATGCGGGCGGCGCGTTCGCGGGCGAGAGCATGTTTCACTTGCGCCCGAACGCATCGAAACTCGCGCT
>JBBRYU010000096.1:0-14023 GCA_038237345.1 Pyrinomonadales bacterium | reverse complement strand
TTGATTCAGCACTTCGGAGGCTATGACGTTGGTCGCATTCGCCAACACCATCGCGGTCGGCCCCGCGAAGAGGGCGACGCCGACGAACACCGCGCCGACGATCCCGCCGCCAATGGAAGCGAAGATGCTGATCAGCAAGATCGACCAGAAGATGGGCCAGCGCACGCCCTTCGTCAACTCGGCGCTGCGCTTCAGCACGTCGCCAACGCCCAACGTCTCGAAGAGCGCAACGGGCAGCACCAGCGCGAACATCACACTCAGGATGATGCCCGGCACGATGAGCAGCAACATGCCGAGGAACGTGAGCAGTCCGCTGACCAACAGCACGCCCATGACCCGCGTCCAACGCCCCGCCGCCCACTGATAACTCTCGCCGATGCCGGGCGCAACGCCCGTGCTCCACTTCTTCGTCACCGCGTAGATGACGGCCGGCGGGATGAGCGACCAACGCACGAACAGGAAGATGAGTATGTTGAGCGCGTAGGCGGTGAGCGAGCCGCCGCTATCCTGAATCCGATATACCAGTGCCGCCTGTCCCAACGCGAACGGGATCGCGGCGAACAGCACCAACTTCGCGATCAGCGCGAAGTTCTGCGTGTAGATCGCCCAAGCCTGATTCAGCCCCGCGCCCACGCCCGTGAACGGCGCGACGCGCGGCGCAACATCCAACTCGTGCGCGAAGGGATCATCACCGAACGTACTGATTGATGAATTCGTCATGCCGGCCGCTGCGGCTTCGCCCAGCGCGAAACTCTGCGGCGCAGACGCATAGTGCGTTGTGCCGCGCTGTTGCGCGTCGCTTGCCTCTTGCGCTGCCGCAAGATCGCCCGGCGCGTACGCGCCAGCCGCGTTGTCATCTTCCGTCAACGGAAACGCGCACCGCGCGCATTGCTCTACGTTGTCCCAGTTGACTAACTGACAGTTCGGGCACTTACGACTGCTCATACCATTCCTCGCTACGACAGTTTGTTTCTCTCTCGCTCACCCGCGCTGAATTTTAGCAGGTTGTCAACTGTCTTGGCTGCAAACAAGTTCGACCAATGTACGCACGCCCGTGCCGGTCGCGCCTTTGGGCGCGTGTGGCTGCGCGTCGTCGTGCCAGGCGGTGGCGGCAATGTCGAGATGCACCCACGGCACGGGCGCGGCGAACTTGCTCAACAGGAGCGCGGCGGCGGTGGCGTCTGGCCGGCCGCCGTAGTTTTTGAAGTCGGCGATAGGACTTTCGATCTTCTTTTTATAATCGGCGCTGACGGGCATGCGCCACGCAGGTTCGCCCGCGCGTGTGGCGGCGGCAAGCACCGTCGCGGCCCATTCGTCGTCGTTACTGAAGAGACCTGTGCGATGGTCGCCAAGCGCGACGATGATCGAGCCGGTCAAGGTGGCGAGATCGACGATGCGCGTCGCGCCGAGTTGGCGCGCATAGGCGAGTCCATCCACGAGGACGAGCCGGCCTTCGGCGTCCGTGTCCACCACTTCGATAGTGTAACCGGCCAGCGTGCGCACCACGTCGCCGGGTTTGAGTGCTTTGCCCGACGGCATGTTCTCCGCCGAGGGGACGATGCCGACGAGGCGGCGTTGCGGCTTGAGTTGGGCGAGGGCACGCAATGCGCCCAGCACGGCCGCGCCGCCCGCCATGTCCGCTTTCATCTCTTCCATCTGCGCGCCCGGCTTCAGCGAGATGCCGCCCGTATCGAATGTGATGCCCTTGCCGACGAACGCCCAAAGCTCGTCTTGCGCGCTCGCGCCTGCCGGTTCATAACGCACAACGATGAGCGTGGGCGGCTCGTCCGAACCTTGCCCGACACCCCACAGACCGCCCATGCCGCGTGCGCGTATCTCGTCGGCCGTGAGCGTCTCGACGCACAGCCCAAACTCCTGCGCCATCTCGGCCGCGCGCCGTGCGAACTCACGCGGCGGCAGACTCCCGCCCGGCTCGTCAGCGAGCGCACGTGCCCAGTTGGCCGCCTCGGCGATGATGCGCCCGCGTGCGACGGCCACGCGCAGTTCATCGTGCGGCGCGGGCGCGATGATCGTCAGGTGCGTAAGCGCGTTTGGAGTTTCGTCCTCGTGCTGTTGATAAAAATCGTTCTCGTAAGCGCCGTGCAGCGCGCCTTCGGCCACCGCGCGTGCGAGTGTGGCGTTGTCGCCGAACGCGGGCAGCACAAATTGTAGGTGCTTGACGTGCGCTGCCGTTGCCGCGCGCACGGCCGTGCCGGCCGCGCGCCGCAACACATAAGGCGTGAAGTCCGCACGCGCGCCGAGACCGACGAACAACAGGCAACGCGCGCCGCCATCGGCTTGTGCCCCGGCCACATGGCAGAGCAACGACGTGTCCTCTTTGCCCTCGAATGTGCCCGCGCGCAATAGTTCGGTGCATGCACGGCGCAAGTCTTCATCCGTGCAGATAGACGCGAGTTGCGGCTCGTCGGCAAAGATGCAGACAGCGATGGCCGCATCGGCCGCCGGCGACGGCGCGGCGGCAAGTTCGATTTCGTAGTTGGTTGGTTTGTACACGGGGTTGTTAGCGTAGGCATCGTTACAAGCGCGCCGGCTGCGCGCCCGCGTGGCTCGGTTTTGTCGTGCCGCGCATCTTTGGCACAGTGCGCGACAGGTCAGTATAATGCAGGCACTGCGACGCGACCTAGTTGCGCTTCCCAACACTTATGTTTGAAGGTAATTTTTCCAGCGGAGCGAAACGTGCGGCGAAAGAGTTGTTCGTGCGCGCCTATGAGGCGCAGCAGGCCGGCGACTACACGGAGGCCGTCGAGCTATATCGTCGCTCCATCGAGACTCACGCGACGGCCGAGGCGCACACATTTCTGGGTTGGGTTTATAGTTTTCAGGGCCGCTACGAAGCGGCAATAGACGAGTGCCTGCGCGCGATTCAAGTGGACGCCACCTTCGGCAACCCGTACAACGACATCGGCAGTTATTTGATCGCGCAGGGCGATCTCTACAACTGCGTGCGCTGGTTTCGGCGCGCCCTCCACGCCCCGCGCTACGAGTCTTACGCCTATCCGCACTTCAACCTCGGCCGCGTCCACGAGCAGCGCGGTCACTTCCTCGCCGCCGCGCGCCACTACGGTCTCGCCCTCCAGCAAGCGCCCGATTTCGCGCAAGCCGCCAAAGCATTGCGCCGCTTACAGGCACGGCTTAACTGAGCGGCGCGCACAAGCGTGCGGCCCGTCGAAATCACGTAATCGTTCTCAGCTTCACGCTATGAAGGAGACTAAGCTCATGCGCCGTATTTTAGTTGTCGCGCTACTGCTACTCATGCCCTGCGCGCTCGCTGCGGGACAACAGACGGAGAAGAAGTCGAAACAGCAGTTACGGATTGAACAGGAACTCATGCAGTTGGAACGCGACATCGGCACGGCCAATGTGGGACGCGACAAGGCGTTCTTCGCGCGCGTCGAGGCCGACGAGTTTATCTTCACGGACGCGGGCGGCGGACTGACGACGAAAAAAGAGGACGTGGCCAGTCTGGATCAACCGCCGGGCGAGTTCCGCCTCATCGCTTACGTGCCCGACGAGATGAAGGTGTACGTCTACGGCCAGACGGCGGTCGTCTTCGGGCGCGTCACGACGACGGCGCGGAGCAGCAAGGATGGGCGCGAGGTAACGCGGCAGAGTCGCTTCACAGACGTGTTCGTGCGCCGTGCTGGCCGCTGGCAGATCGTCGCCGGCCATTCATCGCGCATTCCCCCCCCGCCCACACCGAAGTAACCGTACGTTGTCACGCAGTTTCCGGCTGGATGCCCCGGTCGCGGAGTTTGTCCCTATCGATTTTCATTTTCCGCCGGTTGGCGTCCACGGCGACGTAGATAACTTCGGCCTCTGTGACCTTAATCCGCTCGCTCGTGCCGCCATAGCGTTCGGCTTCGACGACGACGTGGATGGTAATGGAGGTTGTGCCGATGCGCACCGTCTGCGCGTAGAAGCTGACGAGGTCGCCGACGAAGACCGGCTGGTGAAAGATAACTTCGCGCATGGCGACGGTGACGAAACGCTCGATGCCTGTGTGCCGGTGCGCCTCGACCGCGCCGGCGATGTCTATGTAGCTGAGAATGATGCCGCCGAAGATCGTGCCCTGCGGATTGGTGTCGCGCGGCAAGAGCGTGATGCGGATGGCGGGGTCGCGGAAAGTTGTCGGTTCAGTCATAAAGTTTTCGGTAAATTGTGTGCAAGCATGAACGCGCGCGGCCCTGCGTGTCAAGCCGCATGGGGTCAAGAAAACTTCCGCCCACGAACGTGCGCCGGACAGCCAACGGCGCACGCGCGCGGCTCATCTAACCCGTTGCCGCGTAGAGAGAAACCGCCGGACGATGAGTCGCCTCAAAGCCGCCCGGTTGGCTCGTATGGGCGAGCTAGTGGTGGTCGTCGGGGCGCGCGTTGGCTATGCAGTCACGCGCCGGTCAACGGCCGCATGTATAATCGGGCGAGCAGTCGCAACTGACGGATACAATGTTTATGAGCCACCTTCGGATCACAGCTATGTCAGCTATCGGCCAACGCATCGCGCGCGGCTTGAGTTTGACCGGACTGTTGCCGGCCCTTTGCTTATGCTTACTCACCGGCAGCGGTTTGGCGCAGACGCGTGCGAGCCGGCCGCGGCCGCCGACACGGCGCAGCACACCGTCGCGCGCCACGCCGACGCCGGCCGCGACGCCTGTGCCCACCCCCGTGCCGAAGCCCGTGCCAGTTGCGCTATCGCAGCCGCCGAACATGACGGGGCGCGCACGCTTTGACATCACGAATTACAAGATCGATGCGGAACTACGCCCGGCCGAACACATTCTGCGGGCTGCGGCGGACGTGACCTTCACGCCGATTGATGCGACGCGCACAGTCGTCTTCGAGCTAAATGGTTCGCTCAAAATTGAAGGCATCGAGCGCAACGGCAAAGCGTTAGCGAATTTCGTGCAGGATCAGGTCGGCGTGGATACCATCGGGCCGAGCGTGCGCGTCGATCTGGATGAAGTCGTGCCCGCGGGTCAGCCCGTCACGCTGCACTTCCGTTGGTATGGCGCGCTGCTCACGCCCGAAGGCGGGCCGCTGGCGACGAAGCGGCTGGCTTACGTCGGCCAGGAAGGCTCGTATCTGCTGTACGCCGCGCGCTGGTTTCCCTTCCACGATTACGCGGCTGACCGCGCCACCGCCGACATCACGGTCGCTGTGCCGTCCGGCATGGTCGTCGCCGGCTCAAGCGACGAACCGATCACGTCGCAGGCGAAAGGCGGCTTAACCTATTTTCATCTTGTGAGCCGGCAACCGACCCTCGTCGGCAACATCGTCGCCGGCCGGTATGTGACGCGCACTTTGCGCATCGGCGGTTATGAATTGAACTTCCTTGTCCAACCGGGCAGCGAAGGGCGCATCGAGTCTTACGGCGAGTTGGCAGGTCACGCGCTTGAGTTCTACACGAAGCAATACGGCGCGCCCGCGGCCGGCACGCGCTACACAATTGCGCAGATCGATAACGAGAGCTTGGAAGCTTACGCCGCGCCGGGCATGGAGTTTCTCTCCGCGAGTTTCTTCGATCCGGCCCGCCCGCCGAAGAACGAGCGCGTCGAGCGCGAAGTGGCGTATCAATGGTGGGGCTTTACGGTCGCGTTGAAGTCGTTCGACGACGCATGGCTCTCGCAGGGGCTGGCGGAGTGGAGCGCCTACGCCTTGCGCGAGATGACGTTACAAGGCGGCGCGCTCGATGCCGCCGAGCGCGACATGCAGGAGCGCGCGTTGATGTTTGAGCAGTCAGCTTCGATCCTGCGCGCCCCTTCGACGCTCGACGACACGTCGCCGCAGTATCAATCGGTCGTCGTCTACAAAGGCGCGATGGTCTACCGCATGCTGCGCGAGACCATCGGCAAAGAGAAGTTTGATCAACTCTTGCGCACGCTCTTGCAACAGTATCGCGGGCAGAGCGTTTCGATTGACGACTTCGAGCGGCTGACCTCGCAGGTCGCGGGCACGAACATGCGCTACTTCTTCGCGCGTTGGGTGGAGGGCACGGGCGTGCCGGAGTTCGCCGCCGACTATCAGATCATACGCACGCGCGGCGGCAAGTTCCGCGCCCGCGGCACGGTGCGGCAGAACTTCGAGGGGCTGCGCATGCCGGTCGAAGTGATGCTGCGCGCCGAAGGCGAGAACAACAGCCAGACGACGACGCTGCTCATCGAAGACAAGAGCGAGGACTTCGACTTCGAGACGCGCGGGCAGCCGCTCGAAGTCATCATCGATCCGAACAACAAAATCCTGCGGCTGTCGGAAGACTTGCGCGTCTCGGTCGTCGCGCGGCGCGGGATCGAACTGTTCCGCGAGGGGCAGTACGCCGAAGCGCAACGCCAACTCGAAGAGGCGTTGAAACTCGACAAGTCGAACTCGTGGGTCTATTACAACCTCGGCCTGCTCTATCTTGAGCAACGCAACAACGACCCCGCGCTCGACAATTTTCAGGCGGCGCTCGATGGCAACCTGAAGCCGTCATGGATCGAAGTCTGGGGCCACATCAAACGCGGCAACGCCTATGATTCAAAGGGCGACCGCACGCGTGCCGTCTTCGAATACAACAAGGCGGTCGAAAGCGGTCTCAACTACGACCACGCGCAGACGGTCGCCAAGCAGTACCTCGCCACGCCCTACGACCCGAAGACCGCGACGCAGCAAGCGGCGAATTAGCAACGAGTCGGTAATAACGAAAACGGCGCGGAGAGAATTATCTCTCCGCGCCGTTTTCGTTTCTCTCTGCCGCCCGCGCTTAGTCCGTCGGCGTGGCGACGATGGCGATGCGCTGTTTGTCCGCGCGTTTGATCATCTCAGCGCGATCAAAGATCAGCGTCTTGCCCGCAGTGAGACAGAGACAGGTTGCGCCGGCCGCGATCATGGTCTCAATGGTAGGCACACCGACGACCGGCACGTCGAAGCGCATGTCCTGATCGGGCTTAGCAAGTTTGATGACTGTGAGGCGGCCGCGCGCGAGCTCGCCCGCGCGTTTGATCGTGGCGTCCGTGCCTTCCATCGCTTCGATGGCGACGCAGGCGCGGGCGCGCACGACGATGGTCTGCCCCAAATCGAGCCGCGCGATCTCGCGCGCGACTTCGAGACCGTACTCGATGTCGCCGCGCTCGCGCTCGTCCGGTGCGCGGCGCGTGAGCGTGCCGGCCGCGGGCAGATGGTCTTGCAGAAAATAGGTCGAGTCGATCAGTTCGATCCCCTCTTTGGCCAACTCCGCCGCCACGCCACCGATCAGCGCGTCGGTGTTGCGGCGCGGCAGACTCATTAGCAACTTAATCATCCGCACGTCGGGCAGCGCGCCGCTAAAAATCTGCACGTGCTTGACCTGCCCCGCCATGATCGCGCGCTCCACGCCCTCGCGCTTGAAGAAGCGGATCATCTTGCCTAGCTGCCCGATGCCGACCCACGTTAGTTTATCGGCCACCTGCTCGATTTGCGGATCGGTCTCTTCCTTGATCGCCGCCACCGCCAACGACACGCCCGCCCGCCGTGCCCCTTCGAGCACGAGAAACGGAAACCGCCCGTTGCCTGCGATTAGACCGTAACGCATAGGAAGCACCGATAAACGCTGAACGATGAATGCCGAATGAAAGACAGGTGACAATCGCCCTGCTCTTTGTTCATCATTCCGCGTCCATCGCTCATCGTTTATTTTGTGACGCCGCGCTGTGATGTTTCGATGTAGCGGATGAGTTCGGCAACTTCGGGCGCGTCTTGTATCTCCGCGCGGATGCTTGCGAGGGCCTGCGTAGTGTTGAGTTTAGATGCGAGCAGGAGGCGAAAGGCGTGGTGCAGGGCGTCAATCGTCGCGGGCGGATAGTTGCGCCGCTTCATCCCCGTGGTGTTGAGGCCGTAACACTTCGCATGATTGCCGACCGTGAGCGCATAGGGCAGCGCATCTTTGACGACGACCGAATAGCCGCCGACGTAAGCTTCGCGTCCGACGCGACAGAACTGATGCACGCCCGAATACGCGCCGAGGTTCGCGCCGTCTTCCACTGTGACGTGGCCCGCGAGCGTCGCGGCGTTGGCCATGATGACGCGGTCGCCGACCAGACAGTCGTGCGCGATGTGCGCCTGTGCCATGATCAGACAATCGTCGCCGGTACGCGTGAGCATGCCGCCGCCCGTCGTGCCGCGATGAATGGTGACGAACTCGCGAATCTGATTGCGCCGCCCGACGCGCGTCTCGGCCGGCTCGCCTCTGTATTTCAAATCCTGCGGCGCAAGCCCGATGGAGACGAAGGGAAACACGTGCGTCTCGTCGCCGATGGAGGTGCGCCCGTCAATGACGCAGTGACTATCGAGGCGCACGACGTCGCCCAAGGTGACTTCGTCGCCGATGATCGAGTAGGGGCCGATGTGGCAGTCGCGCCCGACCTTTGCGCCGGGGCTGACGATGGCGGTCGGATGGATGAAGCTCATTGGACGGCGGTGCGGTCGGCGACGGCGCTCATGATGTCAGCCTCGGCGACGACGCGGCCTTCGACCTTCGCCTCGCCGCGCATGCGCTGGATGCGCGAGCCAATGCGCAGGGCCGTGACTTCAAGCACGAGCGTGTCGCCCGGCACGACGGGCTGGCGGAAACGCGCCTCCTTGATGCCGGTGAAGAGCACCAACTTCTGCTCGCGGTCGGCGATCTCCCGCAACGCCAAGATCGCGCCGACCTGCGCGAGCGCCTCGACCACCAGCACGCCGGGCATGACGGGTGCGCCCGGAAAATGGCCTTGAAAGAACGGCTCATTTATCGTCACTTGCTTGATGCCGACGATGCGCTCGCGCGGCACAAGCTCGACGATGCGATCAACGAGCAGGAAAGGAAAGCGGTGCGGCAGCAGTTCCTGTATGGCGCGGGCATCGAGAAGGATATCCATAAAAAGAAGTAGGCAATAGATAATAAGCAGTAGGCAGTAGAAAGTTTTCCGCTGCCTACTGCTTACTGCCTACTGCCTGCTCGTATTCGTTACGGGCGGCCGGTGGTCGGCGCGGCGGCGGCGGCCGTCGCCGGATGCGTCCGATTGTACTCGGCGATGAATTCTTTGGTGATGTCTACGCTCTCGGCGGCGAAGATCACCGGACTGGGGTTGCGATTGACATCGATGATCAGCGAGATGCCGCGCGCCTGCGCGAACCCTTGCAAGGCGGCGTACACGTCCTGCTGCAATGGGTCGAGGACGTCGCCCATCCGCTTCTGGTAAGCAGCCTGCGCGTCTTCAGCCTTGCGCTTGATCTGAAGTTGCAGTTGCTCAGCCTGATCTTGCTGTTGCGCTGTCACCTTCTGGTCTTGCACCTGCGCTTTCGCCTGCAGGTCTTTCACCAGCGCGTCGTAGCGCGTCTGCATGCCCTGCAACTCGGTGCGCTGCGGCTGGAACTGCGCCTCCACCTGCTTGACCGCGTTCATCACGCGGGTGATGCCGGCCTTGTCGTCGCTGAATGCGCCGGAATCTATGACGACGATCTTGATCACACCGCCGGCAGCGGGTGCGCCGGCGACCGGGCGCGGCGTTTGTGCCTGCGCTGAGATAATCGTGAGCGCCGCGAACACGACGGCGGCGATGGTATAGCGTACTGGTCTCATATTCTTCCTCGTACTGCTCCTTACAGTTTAATAGAAGGGTGACGCGCTGTTAGATGCGAACTGTCGCCCCAAGTTAGCCCGGTAGTGTAGCGCGAAACCGCCAAAAAGTCCGCCCCGCCAGCGCAAGGCTAGAAGGTGCGGCCGACGCTGAAACGGAACACGCTGCGCTGCTCGTTGAAAACGAGCGGCACGCGCGTGTTCAAGCCTGTCCGTGCGTTCGGATTGAAGGCATAGATCAAGCGGAACGGCACGTTGAGCACGGGCAGTTGCACGCGCAACTCCGCGCCCAAGCTCGAACGTATGTCAGTTATCTTGTTGAACGCGCTCTGCGACAGGCGCACCGCGGTGTTGCTCTGCGCCTCGCCGCGCAGGAAGATTTGATAGAAGCCGAACGGCAGCAGCGTGGTCGGGTCGGTCGGGCCTACGCGGACGGCGTTGTTGAACTCCTCAATGGTGACCAGACGGGTGTCGCGCGCGACCAAGCCGCCTGAGACCGGCGAGACCGCCAGCACCGAATTCTCCCGGCACGCAGCCAGCGTATTCAAGCTGATCGACACGAGTTGCGGGCCGCCGATGGTGTTGCCGCAGACGACGGAGCCGAGGCTTTGCAGGAAGCGTGGATCGGTGACGAACTGGGTCGAGTAAATTTGATCGCGCCCCTTGCGCAGGTTGAAGGCCGAGCCGATGTCGGCAAAAGCCGCCGCGCTCACCGTCGTGCCGAAGATCGGGATACGATACTCGAAGTTGCCCAGCAATTGCGTATCCGCGCCGACCGATTGGAAGCCGCGCGAGAGCATGCGCGGGTTCGCGCCGCTCGTGCCTGTGAACGTGCCGAGCGCGGCGAACTGATTGAGACCCTGAATCGGCACGGGCGTGCCCGTGGCGTTCTCCGTCACGGCGACGTTGCGCGAGGTGAGGAACAACTCAAGCGGCACAATGGGCGCGATGGAGCGCACGTTGTAGCCGCGAATCGTGAACTCGTCGCCGAGGAAGAAGCGTTCGTAGACCGGCACGCCGCCAATGAAGGCGAGTGAGTTGCTCTGCGCCGAGCGCACCTTGGCGCTCGTGGCGACGCTGCCCACTGTGCCCGCGATCAGGCGGAAGCCGAAGACTTCGGGGATGAGCGCACGCTTGCGGCGCACGGGGAAGAACCGTTGATACGAAACGGTCGGCTCGTAGGTGCGCACGTCGCCGCCCAGCCCGGCGAAGGCGAGCGACACGGCCAGTTGCTGCCCATTGACGGCGTCCACGCCGCGTATGTCGCGCGTGTCGTAGACGAAGCTCGGCGTCACGCGGCTCGTCAGGATGTTCGGCTGCCGATAGATGACCGGGATAAAGTTCGGGTTGTTGGGATCACTGTTGACCGCCGGGTCTTTCACGCTCGTGCGTGAGAGCGTGTAGCTGAGACCGACGCGCGATGCAAGGTTGAACGGCGTCTTGCGCCGAAACTCCGAAAGCAAGGCTGAAGCGAAGAGGCTGCCGCCGGTTGAGGTTTGCGTGAACAGGTTTTCTTCGCTCGTGTTCAGAAAGTCGAGTTGGTTACCAAATGCGCCGTTGAGCGCGGACTGGTTATTCGATAGGAACGTGCCTTCGCCGAAGTATTTGAGCGACTGGGAGTAGAGCGAGAAGCCGGCCGAGATTTGCCGGTTCTTCACGTAAGGCTCGGTGAACGAGAAGACGAACGAGCGCTGCCGGTTGCCGGCCGCCAAGTTGAATGAGAGCGATTCGCCGCGCCCGAAGAGATTGTTGGTCGAGTATTCCAGCCCGAAGAACGAGCCGCCGATGCCGGACAAGCCGCCGTTAAAAGAGATCTGCTGCCGCCCGCGCTCGGCCACCTTGACCGTCACGTCCACCATGCCGTTCTCTTCGTCCTGCTTGAAGTCAACGTCTTTGTCTTTATCCACCGGATCGAAGAAGCCGAGCTGATTCAAACGCAGAACGGAGAATTCGAGATAACGCTGGTTATAGATGTCGCCTTCGTTCAAGACGATTTCGCGGCGCAGCACGTAGTCGCGCGTGAAGGTGTTGCCGGTGAACTCAAGCCGGCGCAACGTGAACTGTTTGCCCTCGTCAATCGCGACGACGTAATCAACGATGCCCTCTTTCGGGTTCGTCGGATTATCCCTGAACGTTGGCTCCGGCTCGGCCGTGTATTGGATGAAGCCTTTGTCGCCGTATGCCTTCTTGAGTTCTTCGCCAAAGGCTTTGTAGATACGCTCGCCGCTGGCCACGTCGCCCTTCTTCAGCCCCAGCACGGCGCGGATGCCATCCTCGCTGAAGATCGAGTTGCCCTCAATCTTGAGCTCGCCCAGACGGTAGAGTTTGCCTTCGATGATAGGCACGGTGATGCGCAAGCCCTCGTCCACAGACGAGAGCAGCGGCAACGGCAGGATGAAGCCGGTGCGGCGCGGCCCCACACTCTCGATGCGCGGCTCGCCGGCCCGCCCCTGCAAGTAGCCCTTCGTAGACATGTAATTGCGCACGAGGCGCAGGTCGAAGTCGAGCTTTTCGCGATCCAGAATGTCCAGCCCCTTGAAGCGCGTGAACAGCCCGGCCTCTTTGACGTACTTCATCGCGCCGCGCAGTTGCCCGTCTTTGAAGACCTGATTGCCCTCGAACTCGATTTCGACGACGCGCACGCGCTTGCCTTCACTGATCTTGAACGTCAGTCCGCTCGACCCCGTCGAGATGGCCTCCGTATCCGTGTCCACGGTCGCGTTCGGATGCCCCTTGGCCGCGAGCAGTTCTTTGATCAGACGCTTCGCGTTATTGACCTTGACTGGATCGAGGATGTTCTCCTTCTGCACACCGATGCGCTTCTCGCGGAACGCCTTGAGCACGTCGGACTCAGTCAAACTATGCAGCCCCTCGAACTGTAGGTCGCGGATGATCGGTAGCTCTTTGACCTCGAAGATGACATCGACGCCGCCGCGCGCTCCTTCCCGCGTCAAGACGCGCGACTCGGTCTTTTTGAAGAAGCCGAGGGCCATGAGAGCCTGGAAGTCGCGTTCGACCTGAGCTTCGTTGTAGGGATCACCGGGCCGGGTCGTGACGTAGTAGAGCAAGTCCTCGCTGCGGTTGCGGCGGTTGCCCGCCACAGTGACCGACTCGACGAGGCGTTGCGCGGCAGGCTGCTGGGCCGATTCCTGCGCGCGTGCGGCTATGGTGAGACCGCAGCAGAGCAGCCCCAAGTGACCGGCGATGACGGCGGCCAGCAGAAAGCGCCGAAACGGCGCGCAAATACGCATAATTGCTTGTTGCCTCAAAGCCGACTTGAAGAATTCAGACTTCGGTAAGTAGGAAAACGAAAATCCCTCGCGCTGCTCGCTTGCCTGTGCGGCAACTCAGTTAAAGCCGGTCGCCCGCGTGCTCCGTCCGGTGGCACTTTGATTCAGCCCCGCCGCAAGACGGTTGCCAGCCCGCGCTCAAGCAAAGGCGCACATTATAGAGAAGGCAAAAGGCAAACAGCAACCGACAATAGGCGGTAGGCAGTAGGCAGTAGGCAGAAAAAAGCAGGCGGACGGTTCAAAATCCCGCAGCCGCCTGTGTGCCAAAACTGCTCTTACTGCCTACTGCCTACCGCCTACTGTTTCAGTGAATCAGCAGTTCGTCGCCCAGTTCTTCGATGCTAAGCGAGCGGTGGCTCAACACGCCCGCGTCCTCGTAAACCTCGACGAGCGCCGCCCCCGCCAGTTCGCCCTGTATGAGCGCGTCGGAGAGTGGGTCTTCGACATATTTTTGCAGGGCGCGCCGCAAGGGCCGCGCGCCGTAGGAACGATCCGCGCAGGTCTTGGCGACGATCCAACGCTTCGCCTCATCTGTCAGACGCACTTCCAGCCCCTTACTGCGGAGCGTCCGATTCAATAGTTCGACTTGCAGGCCGACGATCTCCAGCAACTCATTTTCGGCCAACTGATCGAAGATAATGATCTCGTCGAGCCGGTTGATGAATTCCGGATTGAACGTCTGGCGCACGGTGGCCATGACCATCTCTTCCAGCTTCTCGCGCGTATCGGCGGGCGTGGCTTGAAAGCCGAGCGTGCCGCGCTTCTGGATAAAACGCGCGCCGATGTTCGAGGTCATGATGATGATCGTGTTCTTGAAATCAATCGTGTTGCCGAGCGCGTCCGTCAGGATGCCGTCCTCGAAAACTTGGAGCAGCACGTTAAAGATGTCCGGGTGCGCCTTCTCGATCTCGTCGAAGAGCAAGACGGAGTAGGGCGCACGCTTGCGGAATTTCTGTTCGGCTCCGAACGCTCTATGATCCGCTTCGATATGTCGGAATTTATGGAGAAGCACTCGGTCTCGAAATTGATCGGCAGCCCGCCGGGATACGTCGGCCATGAAGAGGGCGGACAGCTGACCGAGCGCATCAAGCGTGCGCCCTACTCCGTCTTGCTCTTCGACGAGATCGAGAAGGCGCACCCGGAC
>JBBRYU010000095.1:0-14058 GCA_038237345.1 Pyrinomonadales bacterium | reverse complement strand
GTGCCCGAAGCGATTGTCGCACGGCATATGGGAATCAAAGTGCTGGGCATCTCGTGCATCACCAATATGGCCGCGGGCGTGCTCGACAAGCCGATTGACCACGCCGAAGTGATCGAGACCGGCGAGCGCGTGCGCGAGACGTTCAGCGAGTTGCTGCGCCGCGTCATTCCCAAATTAAACGGCGAGCACGAATTATGATCATCGGTATTTGCGGCGGCACGGGGTCGGGCAAGACGACGGTGGCTAACAAGATTCTGGAATCTGTCAGCACGGCTGATGTCGCGTTCCTGCAACAGGATTCTTACTACCGCAACCGCGATCAGTTGCCGCTCGACTACCGGCAGCAGGCCAACTTCGATCATCCGGATGCGTTGGACAACGACCTGTTCGTCGCGCACGTGCGTGCGCTACGGGCCGGGCACGCGGTCGATCTGCCCGTCTACGACTTCAAGCACGACATGCGTTTGCCGGAGACGCGGCGGATGGAGCCGAAGCTGATCATCATCGTCGAAGGCATACTCATCTTCGCCGAGCCGCGCCTGTTGGAAGAGTTGGACATCAAAGTCTTCGTGGACACGCCCGACGACATACGCTTCATCCGCCGGCTGCGGCGCGACGTGTCCGAGCGCGGGCGCACGGTGGATTCAGTCATCGAACAATATCTGGCGACGGTGCGGCCGATGCATACACAGTTTGTCGAACCGTCGAAGCGTGTGGCGGACGTGATCATTCCCGAAGGCGGGCATAATATGGTGAGCATTGATCTGCTGAGCGGCAAAATCCGCGAGCGGCTGGCGCGTGAGCGCCAGCCCCGGCGCACGACCGCACAGTTAGTCTGAGGGATGTGAGAGGAGCAAGGTTTGAGTTTGAGTACGAAGGTAGAGCAAGAGTTGGTAACGGCCGCGATTGAGGCGCGCAATTGCGCGCTCGCACAGTTTTCTAAATTTTGCGTCGGCGCGGCGCTCGAAGCAGAGGACGGGACAATTTATACCGGCTGCAATATCGAGAGCGCGGCGTATGAGTTAACCATGTGCGCCGAGCGGGTGACGATCTGGAAGGCGCTTTCGGAAGGCGCACGGCGGTTCAAGCGGCTCGCGGTCGCGGCCGACACGGAGCGGCTGACGCCGCCGTGCGGCGCGTGCCGCCAGATCATCTGGGAGTTCTGCGGCGACATCCCCATCACGCTCGCCAACCTGCGCGGCGACACCGAGACAATGCAAATGGCCTACCTGCTACCGCGCCCTTTCGACGCGCAGTTTCTGACAGAGACGAACAACCAATGAACATTACGTGCAAGTCGGGCGCGCGGCTCAGCGCCGTGCTGCTATTACTCTGTGCGCAATTGGGAGGACTTGCGTCTGCGCGGGTCGCCGCCGCGCCCAAAGCGATTGATCTGCTCGTGCGCGGCGGCACGGTCGTGACGATGAACGAGCGCGGCGATGTGATTGAGGACGGCGCGGTTGCGGTCAAGAGTGGGCGCATCGTCGAGGTTGGGCCGAGCGATAGACTCGCGCGCAAGTATGCGGCGCGCGAGACGATTGACGCGCACGGGCGCGTCGTCATGCCTGGTCTGATCAACGGGCATACACACGTGCCGATGACTTTGTTTCGCGGCATCGCCGACGATCTCGATCTGAACGAGTGGTTGACGAAGTACATCTTCCCGGCCGAGAGCAAGAACGTCACAGAGGACTTCGTGCGCGTCGGCACGCGGCTAGGGTTAGCCGAAATGATTCGCGGCGGCACGACTACGTATTGCGACATGTACTACTTCGAGGATGCTGTCGCCGACGAGACCGCGAAGGCGGGCGTGCGCGGGGTGCTGGGCGAGACGGTGATCGATTTTCCGGTCGCGGACAACAAGACGCACGAAGAAGCCATGGCCTATACCGCTAAGTACGTGGCGAAGTGGCGCGGGCACGCGCTCATCACGCCGGCGATTGCGCCGCACGCGCCGTACACCGTCTCGGAAGAACATCTGCGCGCGATCCGCCAGTTCTCTGATCGCACGAGCGCACCTGTCGTCATCCACGTCGCGGAGACAAAGAAGGAAGTTGACGACATCACGCGCGAGCACGGCACGTCGCCCGTAGCTTATCTCGCGCGCATAGGTTTTCTCTCCGACCGCACAATCGCCGCGCACACGATTCATTTAACCGCTGAAGAGATCGGCATTTTGCAGCGCATGGGCGTCGGCGCGGTGCATAATCCGCAGTCGAACATGAAACTGGCGGCGGGCGTCGCGCCCGTGCCCCAGATGTTGGCGGCTGATGTCGCGTTAGGTTTAGGCACGGATGGCGCGGCGTCGAATAACGATCTGGACATGTGGGAGGAGATGGACACGGCGGCGAAACTGCATAAAGAATTTAGCGGCGACCCGAAGGTTTTAACCGCGCGCGAAGCGTTGACGCTGGCGACCAGCGGCGGCGCGCGTGCGCTCCACCTTGAGCGCGAGACCGGCTCGCTCGAAACGGGTAAGCGCGCCGATCTGATCGTCGTTGACATGGACAGTTTGCACCAGACGCCGCGCTATAACATCTATTCGCAACTGGTCTACGCAACGAAGGCGGCGGACGTGCGCACGGTCGTCATCGAAGGCCGCATCGTCATGCGCGACCGTCGCCTGCTCACGCTCGACGAAGAAACAATCAAGCGCGACGCGCGGGCCTATCGCGTGCGCATCTCGCAGAGCCTTGCGCCCGCGACAGTCGCGCCGCCGAAACCGCCGCGCCCGGTTGCCCCGAAAGGGCGTGCCCGGCCGCGTCCTTGAAGGCATAGGCAAACGAGCAGACAGCGAAAGCACACTAACCGGCGTGCGCCGGCAAGCGGTTGAGCGGGCCGGAAAACCTGCTTGCCGGGTTGATCAATACTGCCTGCTAGGGTGATAATGGCGCGTCTCATAGGGAGTCCTTCCAGCGAGCGTAAATGCTCGCTTTTGCTTTTGTGGAGTTGTTGCTGGTGAAGGGAATCAGTTTTACACACACCCGGCAGTTTGTCTTTACAGTCAGTCTCGTCCTCGTTGCGTTTGCGTGCGGCGGTATAGCGGTGCGCGCACAGAATTTGGTGCAGGCCGACGCGGACAATGTGCAGCAGCGCATCGGGCGCGCCCGTGCACTCGCGGCTGTCGGCAATCTGCCGGCCGCACGCAGTGAACTGGAATCGCTGACGCGCGCACAGGGCGACGAGTCCGTGCGCGAGATCGCACTCGTGCTGCTCGTCCGCGTCTATCTGGAGCAGGCTGATTATGCTTACGCCGAAGGATTGTTGAACGAGACGTTCGCGGCGCGGCAGACGCAGCGCGAGGCGGCGACGCATGCCTACTTTGCGCTCTCCGGCCAAGTCATCAACGCTGTGCGAACGCATGTTGAACGCTATCGCGCGTTCGGTCTCGACGTGACGGACGGCACGCTCCCGCCCGAAGCTGCGAGCGACCTCGATCACCTGCGCACGCTCATCGAGCGCATCGTCACGCAGGGCAAACAGTTGCGCGACGAGAGCGGGCAGGCACTGGAAACATCTGCGTTGATCGAAGAGGCGGCGGGCTTGCGTGTGCGGCTGGCGCGCAACACGGGCGAGCGCACGCAGTGGCAGCGCGAGGTGACGGACGCGCGCCAACGCTTGGCCGGCTCGAACGCCCGCTTGACCGTTAGCAACGTGCCCCCGAACACACGCGCGCAGACGGACGCGAACAACGCGCCCGCCGTGTCGCCAGTGCCCGTTACGCCCAACCCCACGCCTACTCCGGCCGTCACTCCCAGCGTTGTAGGCGCGCCCGCACCGGCGACAACGACGACGACAACCGGTGCAGGCACGACCAATGCGCCGCCAACTAATACCGCCACGCCGCAACCCGATGCGAGCAATCACCCAGCCGCGCCCGATGCCACGAAGCCGAGCGCGCCTGCACAACCACTCCAAGTCGGCGCGACTTTAATCACGAAAGCGAAAGAGCGGATCGCGCCCAGTTATCCGCCGCAGGCCCGCACGGCGCGCGTCACCGGCAGCGTGACTGTCTTCATGACGGTGGATGAAAAGGGCGAGGTCGCTGAAGTGCAACGTACGAGCGGCCCCGAACTGCTGCGCCGGGCGGCGGAGGATGCGGCGCGCCATTGGAAATTCAGACCCACCGTCGTCAACGGTCAGCCCGTGCGCGTCGCCGGTTACATCAGCTTCAACTTTGCGCTCTAACTTCACTCACCACGTTCCGTAAGTCGCTGTAACCTGGTGATTGACGCGCACAGATGCGCGTGCTAGCAAAGAAAGCGGCGGGATTCACTTGTTCCCGCCGCTTTCTTTGTCAGACGTATTATGGCTATCCGAATTTAACGTGCCGCCGGGCGGCGATTGCCCGCACGTTCAATCTGCACAATCGTCCGGCCCGCCGGGGGCGCGTTTGCCGGCCCCGTGCCGCAGCCGCCACAGCCGGTCGCGCACGTGGCGTCATTCGCCCCACGCGCACGGAACGAGCGCAGCCGCGCCCACCCACGCCGCCCGACGTAGGCGAGCGTCGCCAGCACGATCAACAACACCGCGATGTTTTGCCAGTCAGCCAACATCTCAACACTTGCTCTCGCACAGAGAAGCGCGCACCACTAACTGAAACCCAATAGCCGCCCGCCCTGATACGTGATGAACGAGGCGATGTAGGCGAGCACGAGCATGTACGTGACCATAAAGAGGGGCCAGCGCCACGAGTTCGTCTCGCGCCGCACGATGGCGACCGTGGACATACACTGACACGCCAGCACAAAAAAGACCATCATCGAGACGGCAACGAGCGGCGTCCAGGCCTTGCTGCCGTCGGGTCGCCGCGCGTTACGCACCGCTTCGATCAGCGAACTTGATTGGTCGTCCTTGTCCGCGTCGCCGACGTTATAGACGATGCTGAGCGTTGAAACCAGCGTCTCGCGCGCGGCGAACGACGAGATGAGACCGATGCCCATCTGCCAGTCGAAGCCAAGCGGCGCGATGGCCGGCTCAATGAAACGTCCCAGCCGCCCCGCGAAACTCTGCCGAACTTGCTCGCCCCTCATGTCCGGCACTGCCGGTTGCGCCGCTTCGTTCGGCGGCGGCGCGCTCTGTGGCGGCGGTGCGGGCAGGCGCGGGAAAGTGACGAGTACCCAGAGCAGAATCGAGATGGCGAGAATAACCGTGCCCGCGCGATGCACGAACATCCAAGCGCGCGTGCGCATCGCCTGCGCGATATTGACGGCGCTCGGCATGCGATATGGCGGCAACTCAAGCACGAGCGGCGGCGGCGGCGCTTTCAAGATCGTGTGCTTCAAAATCCACGCCACGCAGATCGCCACCACAATGCCCAGCAAGTACATCGCCATGATGATCAGCACACCGACCGACACGACACCGAAAACTTTTCGCCCCGTGAAGAACGCCGCGATCATCAGTGTGTAGACCGGCAGCCGGGCCGAGCAACTCATAAATGGCGCGATCAAGATCGTCGCCAAACGATCCTTCGGCTGCTCAATCGTGCGCGTCGCCATGATGCCCGGAATCGCGCACGCGAAACTGCTCAGCAAAGGCATGAACGCCTTGCCATGTAAACCCACGCCGCGCATCAGCCGATCCATCAGAAACGCTGCCCGCGCCATATAGCCGCTATCTTCCAAGAGCGCGATGAAGAAGAAGAGCAACAGAATCTGCGGCAAGAAGACGAGCACGCCGCCGACGCCCGCGATGACGCCGTCCACGAGTAGATCGGTCAACAGCCCCGGCGACATGTGCAGCCGCACCGCGTCGCCGAGCGTGCCGAAGCCCTCGCTAATCAAGTCCATCGGCAGTTGCGCCCACGAGAAGATCGTTTGAAAGACGACGATCATGACGGCGAGCAAGAGCAACGGGCCGAAGACTCTGTGCGTCACAAAAGCGTCAATGCGATCCGTGGCCTGCGTCTGCTCGTTCGCTTTGCGCCGCACCGCGCCGTGCGCGACCCGCTCGATCCAGTCGTAGCGCGCGACGAGCGGCTCTTGCCACCACGTCGGGTTCGCCGCCTCAAGCCGTGTGCGTGCGTCCTTGATCGCTTGCTGTCGCGTTGCCCCCGCCGGCAACTCGTCGGCGTAGAGATCGCCCATCGCCGCATGTCGCCGCGCACCGTCGGCGGCTTGCGCGGCAACTTTATCTGTTACTTGGCCGTTATCATTGTCGCCTGCGAGCGCCAGTAGTTCGCGCTCGGCCGCTTCGGACAGACGCCAGCCCGCCCCGCTCGCGCATTGCGCATCCGCCGCACAGCGGACGGCCGCCGCCAGCGCATCAAGCCCGCGCCGTTGCTTGGCCACGACCGGCACGACCGGCACGCCCAGCGCTTTGCTCAACAGTGCAGCATCGATCTCAATGCCGCGCCGCTTCGCCAGATCGATCATCGTCAGCGCGACGACGAGCGGGCGGCCCGTCTCCATAATCTGTGTGACGAGATAGAGGTTGCGCTCCAGATTTGTCGCATCCACGACGGCGACGATCACGTCGGGCGCAGGGCTGACCGTGGCCACGCCCAGCATAATATCGCGCGCGATACGCTCGTCGAGCGAGGTGGCATCAAGACTGTAGAGACCAGGCAGATCGACGAGCCGCGCGTGCGGTGTGCCTGCGTCCGCCGCGAGCGGCCACACGCCCTCTTTGCGCTCGACGGTCACGCCCGGATAGTTGGCGACCTTCTGGCGCAAACCTGTCAGCGCGTTGAAAAGACTTGTCTTGCCTGCGTTGGGATTGCCGGCGAGGGCGACCAGCAAGGCCCGCGGGTTAGGTGAGGCAGCAGCCGGCACTTCGGACAGAGAAGGAACTGCGTTCATAAAAACTGTGACGGGTAACGGCTCCAACGGGTGAAGCGTAAAGCGTGAATAGAGGAAGACAATTTCTATTCACGCTTTACGCTTCACTAATTCACTATTCATCAATTGTCAGACAGCACGACGCTGATCGTCTGCGCTTCAGCGCGGCGCAACGCGAGATCATAACCGCGCACGCGCACCTGAATTGGATCGCCGAGCGGCGCGACCTTGACGACACTGACGCGTGCTCCCGGCACGACACCCATCTCCATCAGTCGCCGCGTCACCGCGCCCGTGCCGCCAACCGCGACCACACGCGCCGCCCGACCATGCGGCAACGTGTTCAGACTCGTCGTGCGGGGCCGTGTGTGCGCCGCAAACTCTACCGAAGCGGGGATTGGTAAGTCGTGGGTAATTGCACTCATAACGCTTTAGCGCCGGGCGCGTGCCTTTCAAGAAAGATGATTGCCAAGGGAGTGACTCAGCACTCCAACCGAGAGTATAGCGGAATTGAAAATAGATTTCAATTTCATTTCAAGGAAAATTGAGTTGGGGGCAGAAATAAAATTAGGGCCGCCGAAAAGGCCGCCTTATTGCTGTGTTAAAGGGATGATCGAGAGGTCGGCGCGGACTGGGCCGATGGGCGTTGTCGCGGTTATGCGCAGGGGCAGGCGACGGCTGTCGAGGCTGATCCAGAGACGCAGCGAGAGTTGGTCGCCCTGCGCATCGTCGGTAGCGAGCGAGAGTTGGACGGCGGGAATACGCTGCCCGCCCAGTTCGATGGTCTCGCGCTTGAGCGCCGTGATGAAGAGCGTGCGCGGGCGTTTGTTGATGAGCAGCGAGACGGCGTTGCGCTTGGGCGGCGTAAGATCGAACGAGCGTAGCGCGAAGAGGACGGAGACCCAGTCATACGTGCCGACCGGAATCTCAAGCGGCTTGCCGTCGGTCACGACGGCCATACCGCGCTCTTGATCGATTGTGACCACGCCCTGCACGCGATGATTGCCCTCCTGCACGCGTAGCTCGGTGCGGAAAGGCAGCAGGGTTGTTGCGTCCACGTAGGTGTCGATCTTATCGCTGACGGGGAACAGGCGTTGCCCGGCCGGGGTTGTGAACAGCACCGCGCTCAGCAAGATGCCGTCGCGGTTGAAATACTTGGCGCGCTGGCGCACCTGAAAATTGGCCGTGCCGACCGGCTGTGTGGCCGCGCCCAGATAAAAATTGAAACTCAACTGGTCGCCAACTTTGAAGGGCAGATCAGCGAGCGGCTTCGGCGTAGCCTCGCGCGGTGAAGGGGTGGGCGTCGGCGTGGGGCGCGGCGTGGGCGTCGGCCCTACGGCGGCGATGGCAGGCGGCAACGCCGACTCGACCACTTCCACGCTCGCCAGTTCGGCGCGCACCTCGCCGACCGGCAGGCGCACGATGATTAGCACGGGCACGTGGCGCGCGTCGTCCGAGAAGTAGATGCGTATGCGCAGATTGTTCGCCGTCGCGTCCTTTGCGACGCGCACCTGAGCGGCGAGCGCGTTGAAAGAGCCGGCCGGAGTCTTCACTGTCTCGCGGCCCGTCATGCGCAGTTCGGCTTGGTACTGCGTCGCGCCATTCTGCACTCTGAGCGGATAGGTCGCGCCGGGCGCGAGCATCTGTCCGCGCAGATAGAAGAGGGCCGACAGCAGATCGAATGTGGCCGGCGCATTGTCTTCGCTCGTGACGCCGGCATTGATAGTGCCCGCGTCGGTGTCGAACGACCCGCTAGTGACGTTTGCCGGCGCATCAGGCGTGCGCTTGACGAGTTGCGTATGAAAAGGCAATCCGGTTGTCGGATCGACGTAAGCGAAGTAGTCGTTATTGATGGCGTAGAGCGCGGCGCGCACAGTCTCGACGGTGACGACATGCGCGTGTAGCTCGACGCCCTCGCGCTGGAAGTAGTTGCCGCGCCCGGCGACGAATAGTTCAACGTGCGCGGCGGGCGCGAAGGTTGAAAAGGAGATCGTGTAGGTGAGTTTTTCGCCGACCTGATAAGGTGTGTGCGCGGCGTCTGCGCCTAACGGCAACTGTTGCGCCGATACGAAGGCGGCGCAGAGGCAGAATAAAATTGTCAGTGCCGACGGCAGGCGTCCTCTTCGCTGCAACAACAGTCGCTTCCCCTTTATCCGTGTAAACCTACCCTCACGCGCGCACACGCGACAGGCATAATGTTACACGCCGCTCGCGCCCGACCTGTTCCTAAAGATGCGTTCGGGGAGGCAGATGTTACCAGATTCCGCCGCGCTAGGCATGCGGATAGCAAGGAGGGAGGGGAAGATGCGCGGATCGGTTAAATGTTATTCAAGCCCAGTTAGTAGCTATTGCGCATAAATTAGTGCAAGCCAAAGTAAGGGTATAACGCGGCCATAAAGAATAAATAACTACGCCCTCAGCACGAGTGCCGCATAAATAACAACAGCAATTCAGCTCTGACCCTTCATCTCTTCGCTTGCCCTGACCATCTCCATGCCGATCTCTTCAGCCGCGCGCAACGGATCGGGCGCATTGAGGATCGCGCGGCCCACAACGAGATAATCAGCGCCCAAACGCACGGCCGCGGCCGGCGACAGCACGCGCTTCTGATCGCCATAAGCCGGCCCGCGCAGATGCACGCCCGGCGTGACGATGAGAAAGTCGCGTTGTGTAACGGCGGCGCGCACCTGCGCTATCTCTTGTGGCGAGGCGACCACGCCATCAAGCCCGCACGCGGCAGTGAGACGTGCGAGCCGTGTCACCTGCGCCTCTGTTGTTTCGTTCACGCCGATCTCGGCGAGCGTCGCCGCGTCACTGCTCGTCAGCACTGTGACGGCGATCAATTTGGGGCGCGGCAAGCTTTCGCGCGCGGCCGTCTCGGCAGTTGCTTCCACCGCGCGCCGGAGCATCTCGCCGCCGCCCGCCGCATGCACGTTGAAGAGCGCGACGCCTAATCGCACCGCCGCGCGGCACGCCGCCGCGACTGTATTCGGGATATCATGAAATTTCAGATCAAGAAACACGCGCCCGCCCGCGCCGACGATCTCACGCACGAAGGCGGGGCCGGCCGCCGTGAATAACTGCGCGCCGACCTTGAACATCCCCGCGTGCCCGCGCAGCTTACTCACCAACTCGCGCGCTTCGGCAGCATTGTCAACGTCGAGCGCGATGATCAGTTTGTCAGTCATAAGGAAGCTGTTAGCGATTAACGATTAGCAAGAAGTAATTGTTAGTGTGTCTGCATAGCTCGATTCAACCAGTATCATAATAAAGATAAAAGCTAACCGCTGACCGCTCTATCAGCCCGACAGCCGACGGCCTCGTCGAGCGTGCGGAAACCATTTTGTTGGACGAGGCGCGCAAGCCCTTCGTTGATGTCGCGTGCGACGCCGACGCCTTCATAGATGAAGCTTGTGTAGAGTTGCACGAGGCTCGCGCCGGCGCAAATCTTGGCCCAAGCGTCTGCGGCGTCGAAGATGCCACCGACGCCGATGATCGTGAGCGCGCCGCGCGCGAGCCGGTAGAGCGTAGCGACAAACTCAGTCGAGCGCGCACCGAGCGGCACACCGCTCAAGCCGCCCGCGCCGCAAGCTTCGACGACCTGTGCGGGCGTGCGCAGATGCGCGCGGCTCGTCGTCGTGTTGGTAGCGATGATGCCGGCGAGTCCCGTGCGGCGAGCCACATCGACGATCATTTCAAGTTCACGCACGTCGAGGTCAGGCGCGACTTTGACGAGTAGGGGCACGGCTTGCCGTGTGTGTGCGACGGCGAGTTCACGGTTGCGCCGTTGCAGCGCGGCGAGCAGTGCGGCGAGCGCGTCGGCACGTTGCAACTCGCGCAGGTGCGGCGTGTTCGGCGAACTGACATTGACAGTGATGTAGTCCGCATGCGGGTAGATCAACTCGAAACTCGCCAGATAATCCGGGATCGCGTCGGCAACCTCGACCACGCGACTCTTGCCGATATTGATGCCCAGCACGCAAGCCGGGTGGTCTTGCGCCTGCAAGCGTGCAGCGAGCGCCGCCGCGCCCTCGTTGTTAAAGCCCTGCCGGTTGATGAGCGCGCGATCCATTGGCAGCCGAAACAGGCGCGGGCGCGGGTTGCCCGGTTGCGGCTGGCGCGTGACTGTGCCGACCTCTATGAAACCAAAGCCGAGCGCGGCGAGTTGCTTAACGACAGCGCCATTCTTGTCGAACCCGGCTGCCAAGCCCACCGGATTATTAAAGGTCAGCCCGAACCGTTGCAACGGCCCGAACGGCGCACATTGAAACCGGCGTGCCGCCGCCCGCCGCGCCCCAGCAGTGCCGAGCGCAACTGATAATGTGTGCAGGGCGAGTTCGTGCGCCGTCTCCGGCTCAAGCCGGAACAACGCGGGGCGCACGATGGAGCGATAGAGCATCGAAAGTTGGGACGTGTGATCAATGACGAGCGCCGAGCCGGGAGCGGATTCTATCCGGTTGTTCGTCGCTTGTCATTATTCATAGTTGTACCTTGTCGTCTATCCCTTGTCACCCGTCACCCGCTTTGTTAGTATCCGCAGCCAATGGAATTCGTCGAGAAGGCACGGATTATGGACAGCGCACGGATTAATCGTGCGCTGGCGCGGCTGGCGTCCGAGATCGTGGAAGAGAACCACGGGGCGGATGATCTCTATCTTGTCGGTGTGCAGCGGCGCGGTGTGCCGCTGGCGGAGCGTTTGGCGGATAAGATCGCGGACCTCGAAGGACAACGTCCGCCAACCGGCGTCGTGGACATCACGCTCTACCGCGACGACCTGACGACCGTCGGCACTAATCCAATCGTTAATCGCCGGACTGATCTGCCGGGTGGCGTGGATAATCGCAACATCATCTTGATCGACGACGTGCTTTATACGGGGCGCACGATCCGGGCCGCGCTCGATCAGTTGATCGACTTCGGCCGCCCGCGGCGCGTGCAGTTGGCTGTGCTGGTGGATCGCGGGAAGGAGCATCGCGAGTTGCCGATTCAGGCCGATTACGTCGGCAAGTTCGTGCCGACGAAGAAGAGCGAGATCATCAAGGTTATGCTCGATGACATTGACGGCGAAGAAGGCGTCGCCATTGTGGAGCGACCGACTGAAGGCGAATGAGCAGAGGCGACCTTGCAGGGTCGCCTTTTTAGTATCCGTCGATGCGTCGGAGACGTGATGCGCAAGCATGTTGAGAGAGAAGCGGGGGCCACGGGTGAGCCGCCACGGGCGAGTCTGGCGCGCAAAGACCTGCTCGGCATACGCGAGCTTGCGCCTGCGGAGATCGTGCATGTGCTGGATACGGCGGAGACGTTCCGCGCCATCTCGCAACGCGAGATCAAGAAAGTGCCGACCTTGCGTGGGCGCACCGTCATCAATCTCTTCTTCGAGCCTTCGACGCGCACGCGCACCTCATTCGAGTTGGCCGGCAAACGCCTCTCCGCCGACACCATCAACATCAGCGCCGCGACTTCGAGCGTGACCAAAGGCGAGACGCTATTAGACACGGCGCGCAATCTCGAAGCGATGTCGCCGGACTTCATCGTGTTGCGTCACCCGGCGGCGGGCGCGGCGCACGCGCTGGCGCGCATCTGTCGCGCGGCCGTCATCAACGCGGGCGATGGCGCACATGAGCATCCGACGCAGGCGCTCTTAGACGCGATGACGATCCGGCAGCACAAGGGGCGCATCGCAGGCCTCGAAGTCGCCATCCTCGGCGACATATTGCACTCGCGGGTGGCGCGCTCGAACCTGCATCTGTTGACGAAACTCGGCGCGCGTGTGCGGCTCGCGGGGCCGGGCACGCTCGTGCCGCCGGAGTTGGCGACGTTGGTCGCGGACGGTGCGGTACGGACGGCGAATCGCATTGAAGAAGCTGTCGCGGACGCGGATGTCGTCATGGTCTTGCGCATTCAACGCGAGCGACAGGACGCGGCCTTCTTTCCGTCTCTGCGCGAGTACGCCGTGCATTACGGTCTCAATCGCAAACGGCTGAGCGCGGCGAAGCCGGACGCCATCGTCATGCATCCCGGCCCGATGAATCGGGGCATCGAGATCGCTTCCGATGTCGCCGACGGCACGCGCTCGCTCATATTTGATCAGGTCGCCAACGGTCTCGCCATCCGCATGGCCGTGCTTTATTTGCTCGCAGGCGGCGCGGCGACACAGACGACGCAGCAAGCGAACGCAGAGTCAGCATCAACGCCAGAGACGCGCCGCGCGAAGGCGCACAACGATGCCGCCAAGATGGCGGCAACCGCACCGCTCGCCGTCGGACAGTTCGAGTTTGATGTTTGAGATCATGAGACTCTTAATCGCCAACGGCTACTTGATCGATCCCACGCAGGGGATCAACGGCGGCCAGAATCTGCTGCTTGAAGACGGGCGCGTCGCGGCGTTGCTCGACCGCGCGGACGGTGTGCCCGAAGGCGCGGAGGTCTTCGACGCGACCGGCCTCGTCGTCGCACCCGGCTTTATAGATTTGCACACGCATCTGCGCGAGCCGGGACAAGAATACAAAGAGACGATTGCAACGGGCGCGTCGGCGGCGGTCGCGGGCGGTTGGACGAGCGTGTGCGCGATGCCGAACACAGACCCGGTGAACGACAACCCGGCCGTGACGCGCTTTATCATCGAACAGGCGCAGGCGGCCGGGCTGGCGCACGTCTTTCCCGTCGGCGCGATCACAAAAGGTTCGCAGGGCAAGGAGCTCGCCGAGATGGGCGAGATGCAACGCGCGGGCATCGTCGCCGTGACTGATGACGGAAACTCAGTGCCGCACGCAGGCATGATGCGCCGCGCGATGGAGTACGCCCACGGCTTCGATCTGCCCGTGATGGATCACTGCGAGGAACGCACGCTCGCGGCGGGCAGCGTGATGCACGAAGGACAGTGGTCTTTGCGCTTGGGCTTGCGCGGTCAGCCGGCGTTGGCGGAAGAGTTGGACGCTGCACGCGACTGCGCGCTCGCGGAGTTAACGGGCGCGCGGCTGCACCTCGCGCACGTCTCGACGCGCGGGGCACTCGAAGCCGTGCGGCGCGCGAAAGAGCGCGGGCTACGAGTTACGTGCGAGGTCGCGCCGCACCACTTCATGCTGACGGACGCAGCGGTCGAAGGCTATGACACGAACACGAAGATGTGCCCGCCGCTCCGCAGCGAAGATCATCTTGCAGCGATCCTCGCCGCCATCGCCGACGGCACGATTGACGCCATCGCCACCGACCACGCGCCGCACCACGCGGACGAGAAGGCGCTCGAATACGACCACGCGCCCAACGGCATCACCGG
>JBBRYU010000094.1:0-14200 GCA_038237345.1 Pyrinomonadales bacterium | reverse complement strand
GCGCAGGCAGCTCTGCCTGCCATGAGCGCGGCAGCGCGAACACCGGCCGCGCCCTCCGGCGCGTTGCCAGGCACGGCTGCCTGCGCTCCCAGCACCGTGGCCTTGCTTGGCTCGGTTACACTCATCGGCAAACGACTATAGGTGGTCGGTTAAAAAGCGCGGTGATTCTAACTCGTCATCCGCCGCGTGTCACTTATCTCCGGCCCATGCGCCGTGCGCCGGCGGCGTCGCCCGCGCGGCTGCATCTCGTCTTCGACGCGCCGGTCGGTCGTCGCCAACGCCGCGAGTACGAGAAAGAGGAGTGCAATGGAAGTGATGTGCAACGGGAAATCGAAGAAGCTATGCACCAGCACCGCGCCGCAGCCCGCGAGCGCGCCGGCACTCGTGCCGCGCCGGAATTTGTCGGCCGTGTCGAGGCGCGCGAGGCCGCGCCGGAACAGCGCGACAACGAAGAACAGCGCGAGCGCGCCGCCGATGATGCCGGCGTCGGCGAAGATTTGCAGGTAGTCATTGTGCGCCTGTTCCAGCCGCAGCGCGCCGTGCAACGAATCGTAGCGCGTATAGGCGACGCCGAACGCGCCGAGACCCGCGCCCAAGACGGGATGCGCTTTGATCACTTCAACCGTGCCGCGCCAGAACTGCACGCGCCCCGTCGTGGGATCGTCCGCGTTGACCGTGCCCACCAGACGGCTGAGCGATTGCTCGCCGCCGAACATGAGCGCGGCCGAAAGTAGCGCGAGCACAAGCACGAACCCGACGCCAAGCCGCATCAATGCCCCGCGCACGCGCGCGCGCCCGTCCGTTGCCTCATCCGCATCGCGGCCGCCTGATCGTCGCACCGCGCCGCTCAAGCCGAAGAGAAACAACACCTCGCACGCGAAGCTCAGCACGCCGCCACGCGAAGTGGTCAACACGAGCGCGAGCGCCATCAGCACGACGGCGAACAGATAGAGCAGACGGCGCTCGCGCTCGATTGCGCCCGCGAACAACAGCCCGAGCGGCAGCGCCAGCGTCAACTCCATGCAGGCAGCGAAGTGGTGACTGTTGATGAACGGGCCGAACGGATGCCCCTGATATGGTGTGCGCAGCCAGTAGATTTGATCTGGATTGACGAAGTGTTGCAGCAGACCGAAGAGGGCCAGCGCGAAGCCGAAGACCGTCACGGTGCGCACGACGAGACGCAGACGGGCGGGGCTATCGGTAAAGACGAGCAGCGCGGCGAAGTAGATTGAGAGCGCCGCGATCTGGACGAGCGCGAAACGCGTCGCGTAAGGGTCGAGCGAGAGCGTACGCACCGGCGCGACACCCACATCGCCCGCGGCGCCTGCCCCGAATGGCAGGAGTTGCACCAACCCGAGTATGAATAGTCCCGCGAGCGGCCACTGCAAAGCGTTGCGGCTCACGCGCAAGCTCCCTGTGCGCCAGGCGTCCATCACCCAGAGCGCGACGAGGAGACACGCGCCCGCCGCGAAGAACATGAGCGCCCACGTATGCACCGTGCCGAAGGCGAGGGTCGAGAGCACGAGCGCGAGGCAGAGCGCCAGCATGATGAAACGACTGGCAAGCGTGCGCGGCGCATTAATGAGCGGGCGCGGCGGGGCCGGCGGCGGCGCACTGCCGGACGCATGCGCCAGCGGCGGAGCAGCCTCAGCGCGCGTAGCTAGAGTGTTGGAGGTTGAAATCGTCATACCAAACTTTGCCGAAGAGCGGGCACAGAGCTTCCGCGCACGGCGGGCGCACGAGGCGCACGATAATCGCTTCAGTCTGCGCGCCGGTCGTGAACTCAAGTGCCACCGCCTGCCAGTCGCTTGAGCGAGTGGCCAGCGGCGCGGACGCGGCCAATACACGCGCTTGATCGGCCGCGTCAACCACCTGCGTCAGTAACGTGCTCGCACTATTCAGTTCTTCCGTGCGGACGAAATAGGACAAGCTGTAACGCTGCTGCGGCTCGACGGGAACTAGTTGCGAGACCTGATGAAAGTCGAGCGCGCTCGAAGCATTGAAGACGATGCGCAGACTGCGCGCGTCGCCGTGCTTCACGCGCTCGTCGAGATTGATCTGCGCCTGCGCGACGGGCGCGACCTGCCAGTCGTACCAACTCTTGCCCGCCGGCCCGACCGGCGCTTCAAATCCGCCATTCAACAGCCGCCCGACATCAGGGCCGAGCGCGCCTGCGCTCTGTGCGCTTTGCCGTTGGCCGAGCAGGTCGCGTTGCACGGCGAGCGCCGCACGATAATGTTTCGTGGCGATGAGCGTCTGCACGATCTGCTCGCCTGTCGCGCGCTGCTCGCCCTGCTGCGCGGGCGTCAACGCTGACCAGAGGCGCAGCGCGTCGTCGAGGCGTTGCTGCTTGAGCAAGTAAGCGGCGAAACCGGCGCGCGTCTCCGGCGCATCGCCGACGACGGACAGCACCGCCGTCATGTCCCTGCGAAAGAAGCGCCACGCGAGATCGAACATCTGCGGCCGAAACTTAGCGGCATCGCCATCGCTTGCGCGGTGCAACTCGGCGAAGGCTTCGTCCGTGCGCCCGGCGCGCAGCAATAGATTGCCGAGATACCAGTGCGGGTCGGGATAGTTGGGCGCGAGCGCGACGGCATGGCGCAACGCTCGCTCGCTGCCCGCGTCGTCGCCCGCGAGCCCGCGCGCCCGGCCCAACTCGAACCATAGACGGTAGTCGTTAGGCGACAGCGCCGCCGCCTGCTCATATTCGTTGACGGCGGCCGCCAATTGCTCCGGCTCGAAGCTACGTTCAGCCAACCGCGCGAGCGTGAAGTGCGCCTGCGGATCGGCGGGCGCGAGCTTCGTTGCCGCCCGCGCCGTCGTCGCATCTGACAACCACTCAGCCATCGTGTCGCCCATACACCAGCGCACGACGTACCACAGACACACGAGCGCCAACAGCAACGGCACTATCAACAGCCCGCGTCGCCACGCCGCACGCACTTCGATGGAGGTGATTTGATCGGACATGAAGACAGTTTTGAGTTTTCAGTTTTCAGTTTTCAGTCGTTAGTCGTCAGCGCCGGGCAGTTAACTGAAAACTCAAAACTGATAGCTATTCTTCCGCCAGCGGCTCGATCTGTATGCGCATGCGGCGCAACACGACGCTGGCGGCCGCGCAGTCGCGGCGGATTTCGCTGAGGCGTTCGTCGGTTAGGCGCGTGCTGGAGATGACGACCTCAGCGACGCGCTGCTCCATGCAGATGCGTTGCAGCGAGCCGTTGCCGCCGAAGACACGGTAGCCGTGGATCACTTTGCCCTTCTTCAACGGATCGTCGTCCACGAAGCCGACCGGCGTTAGTTGCAACTCGCTGTTGTTGAGCACTTCGCGCAGCAGCAGTTCGCCCGCGTCGCCCGCGCCATAGATCAGCACGCGGCGCACGTCCGTGCCGACTTTCACCGGGATGATGCGGCGGAACAGACGGAATGCGGCCCGGCTGCCGGCGAGCATCAGGAACATGATCATCGCGTCGAGCACGAAGACGCGGCGCGACAGGCCCTCGAAGCGAAACGCGAAGACGAGCGCGATGATGCTGGCGACCGTGCTGATGACGACCGCGCGCCCGTACACGAGCAGATTGTCAATGCTCATGTAACGCCAGAGACCGCGATAGACGCCCGTCGCCAGAAAGACGAACATCTTGACGAAGATGAGCACGGGCACGGTGCGCAGGAACAGCAACCACTCGGAATCGCGCCGCGCCGGTGAGCCTTGCAGCAGGGTGTAAGCGAAATAGTACGCGAGCACGACGAGCGCGACATCGAGTAGCACCTCGAAGATGCGCCGCTTGTAGGAGAGATCGACGAGGAACGAGACGAGCGGCTTGTTGCGCGCCGCCGCCACCTCCGCTTCGTCATAGACCTTCACGCCCGCGAGATACACGCCCACGAGCGCCAGCACGATGGTGAAGCCGAGGATCGCCGCGAAGCTCAGGTCAAGCCGCACCTTGTTGACCACGAGCGCGAGCAGACCCGAAAGGCCCGCGAAGCCGTAGAGCATCCAGACGGCGCGCCGCTCCGACAGACCGAGTGCGACCAGACGGTGCGACGTATGGTCGCGCCCGCCCTGCGAGGCGGCGCGGCCCGAGAGCTTGCGTAGGACAGTGACGAACGTGGTATCGAAGATCGGGATGAACAGGATCAGCACCGGCACGGCGACCACGATCAAGTAAGACCGCGAGCGCGTCCCCGACACGCTCAAGAGCGCCATCGCGGCCAAAAAGAAGCCGACGAACAGCGAGCCGCAGTCGCCCATGAAGATCGATGCCGGATTCGAGTTGTAGACGAGAAAGCCCAGCAGCGCGGCGGCGAAGACACCGAGCATCAACGCTTCAGACACATGCCCTGTGGCGAAGAAGCTCACGGCGAGGAACGCGGCGGCGATGGCGGCTATTCCTGCCGCCAGCCCGTCCATGTTGTCGAGCAGGTTCAGCGCGTTCGTGATGCCGATGACCCAGACGAAGGTGATGGCGATGTTGATGGCCGGCGTGTACGTCCACGGCAGGTTCAGCCCGTAATAGATGAGGAGCGCCGTGCCCATCACCTGCCCGACAAGTTTCTGGTACGGCTTGATATGCAGCAGGTCGTCAACCAATCCGACGAGGAACAGAAACGCGCTGGCGACCATCACCACCCAGCCGTAAGGTCTGTACGGCATCGCGGGCAGGAAGAGGAGATAACTAATGGCGACCGTGAGAAAGATGGCGACGCCGCCGAACATCGCGGTCGGCTGGCTGTGCCACCGATCTGCTTTGGGTTGCGCGACCAAGCCCCGCCGCCGCGCCAACCAACGCACGGCGGGCGTCAGCGCCAGCGCGAGCGCAAGCGACACAAAGACGGGCAGCAATTGGAGAGCGCCGGGCAACATGGCAACTGTTCTTGTGAGTCCGCGGTCGGCTGGAAAACTATGCGATACGGCGCGAGAAAGCAAGCGCACAACGGGCGCAGCAGCTAGTTCCGGCCACTGTAATGCGCGATCACTTTTTGCAAGATGCCATCGAGCTTGATCTCCGGTTTGAAGCCGACGAGCGCGTTGACCTTCGTGGTGTCGGGCACGCGGCGCGGCATGTCCTCGAAACCTTCCTCGTAAGCTTCACCGTAGGGCACGAACACGATCTCGGAGTTCGAGCTGGTCAACTCCTTCACGCGCACGGCGACTTCGAGGATCGACACCTCTTCGCTTGAGCCGATGTTATAGACCTGCCCGACCGCGTCGTCGTGATCCATCAATTTCATCAGCGCGCCCACCACGTCGCCGACATAACCGAAGCAGCGCGTCTGTTTGCCGTCGCCGTAGACGGTCAAGGGCCGCCCGGCGAGCGCTTGCTTAACGAAGGTGGGGATGACCATACCGTACTGCCCGGTCTGGCGCGGCCCCACCGTATTGAAGAGCCGGACGACCACCGTCGGCAGTTTCTTCTCGCGCCAGTAGGCGAGCGCGAGAAACTCGTCAATCGCTTTGGAGCAAGCGTAAGACCAACGCCCCTTCGTCGTCGCGCCCATCACGAGGTTGCCGTCCTCGCGAAACGGCACTTCCGTGCTCAGCCCATAGACTTCCGACGTAGACGCGATCAGCACCTTCTTCTTCTTCTTATTGGCGAGCGCGAGCACGACCTCCGTGCAATGCACGTTCGTCTCAATCGTGCGCACCGGGCTTTCGACGATCAACTTCACGCCGACGGCCGCCGCCAAATGAAAGATCACGTCGCAGCGATCCACCAACTCGGCCGTGACCTGCTGATTCTGTACGCTGTCGATCGTGTAATGAAAGCGCGAGTGCTCTTTCAGGTGCGCGATGTTCTCGATGCTGCCGGTCGAGAGATCATCAATGACGTAAACCTCATCGCCGCGTTCAAGGTAAGCATCCGATAGATGCGAGCCGATGAAGCCCGCTCCGCCTGTGATCAAAACCTTCATAAAGTAAGTTTCTCTTCCCCGCCTTCAATGGGAAATTTTATCGCTCAACGAGGGCGTGGCTTGCGCCGCCGCGGGCGCGTGTCGCCGGTCGAAACGTGCGCGCCGCGCCGGGTAACGCGCGACGAGCATCGCGTACACGTCCGCGATCTGGCGCACCATCGTCTCGGCGCGAAACGCCGGATCGACATGTCGCCGGCCCGCCGCGCCCATCTGCGCCCGCAACTGCGGGTCGTCCAACAAACGCGCAATGCAGTCGGCCAGCCCCGCCGAATCGTTCGGCTTGACCAGATACCCCGTCCGGTCGGGGATGACCACTTCGGGCGCACCGTCGATGTCGAACGACACACACGGCTTGCCCATCGCCAACGCCTGCGGCAGCACGCGCGCCAGCCCTTCGCGCAAAGACGTATGCACCACTACGTCCATCGCCGCGAGCATTTCCGGAATCCGCTCGCGGTCGATCAACCCGGCGAACACGAAATTATCCAGGATACCCGCCGCCCGTGCGCGCTCGCGCAGATGCTCGTACAGAATACCGTCGCCGATAAGAAAGAAGCGCACGTGCGGGTGGCGGCGCACGATCTCCGGCGCGGCGTCCAGCAACTGATCGTGGCCCTTGAGCGGAAACAGCCGCGCGATCTTGCCGACGACCGGCGCGCCCGCCGGAATGTTGAACTCGCGCCGGATGGCCTGCGGGTCAACCGCCGCTTTGAGAAACCAGTCGAGTTCCATGCCGCTATAGATCGTGCAGAATTTTTCCGGGCGCGCAATCCGCGCCGCAATGGCCTTGTCGCTGATGATGCTCGACACGCTGATGAAGTGATCCGTCAGCGGCGCGCAAATCTTTTTGATGACGCGCCATGTCCGATTCACCAGCCACGGCTGATATTCGTGAAAGACAAGACTGTGCAGCGTGTGGACGACGAACGGCGTGCCCGCGAGTTTGGCGGCGAGCCGCCCAAGCACACCCGCCTTCGACGAGTGCGTATGCACGATGTGATAGCGCCCCTGCTTGATCAGGCGATACAGTTGCCAAAACGCTTTCACGTCTGCCAACGGATTGATGTTGCGCCCCAACTCCGGCACGACGATGAGTCGCGTCGTCGCGCGTGCGCGCGTCAACAATTCGCCTTCGGGGCCATTGTCCACGCCGCTCGCCAGCGTCACCTCGTACTCCGGCAACTGATCCAGGCCCTCGACCGACAGCAGCGTATTCTCCTGCGCGCCGCCCACGATCATGCGGGTAATAATATGCAGCACGCGAATCGGCTTCACACTCGACATAATTGAATGCAGAGGTCAAAGGCTAGAGGCTAGAGGTCAGTAAAAATCTTTCTTTTACTGACCTCTAGCCTCTTTGGTTTTGTAAATGTGCCACGATCAAATAATCGCGATCCAGATTGATCCATTCATATTGCTGCACGCCCGCGTCGGCCAGAATTTGCTTGACCTGTTTTTCGCGGTAGAGAAAGAGCGGCGTGCCCTTCAGCCAGAAGCGCACGCGCCGCACGGGCACGCGCCACTCGACTGCTTTCGGAAAACTCATGATCATCGTGCCGCGCGTCATCTCACGCATGCGCGCGATGATGGGCACGGGCTGCTCGATGTAGTCGAAGAACCCGTTGGCTGTGCTGGCGTCGAAGGGGCCGGCGTTGGCGACGGCGTCGGGGAACGCGCCCGCGATAAACTCACAACGGTCGGCGACGCCGGCCGTGTTTGCAATGTCGTTCGCAATGTCGATCATCGCGGGGGCAAAGTCCACGCCGACGACATGCGCCGCGCCGCGCTCGGCATACGCGATGCAAAAGCGGCCGGAGCCGCAACCCACATCGAGGATCGTCTTGTCTTTGATCGGCTCTAACTTTATTAGATTCAGTTCCAGCCTCTTACGCACGACGCCGCGCCACCAGTTGTCGATCAACCGTGTGAGCGGCCCCTTGCGCTCATCGTAGATCGCGTCGAAGCGCTGCGCGTCGGCGTGGAAATGGTCGCGCACTTTCTGTTCAACTTGGGACATCGAGCACCTCTTTCATCGGAGCAAATTTGAAATCGCGCAGCAGCCGGCGCAGCCGTCCTTCCGTCGCGCGCAGATTAAAATAGTGCGTCAGGCCGGCGACGCGCCGGGGCAGCCGGATGCGCGGATGATCGGGGTCGAGTTCCCACGGATGCAGATAGAAGACGAACGGACGGCCCGTTCGATTGACCGCACGCAGGCCCTGCCTCGTGAACGCATACGGGTAGATACGGAAGTATGCGCCGCCCGCGATGGGCACGTTCTTGCCGAAGACCTGCCATGTCGAGATGGGAAACTCCGTGAGGCTGTGCTGGCCTGCGTTGATCTGGTAAGGCCAGCGCGGCGCGTCGGCAATCCCGTAGCGATAGTTGGCGACGGGGAAGATGCTCGAATCGTAGCGAATGCCTAGCTCGGCGAGGATGTCGAGCGCCCACAGCGAGTCTTTTGTGATCGAAAAGAATGGCGCGCGATGGCTGACGACGGGCTGCCCCGTGATCTCTTCAAGCACACGGATGGCGCGCTGCAACTCGGCGCGGAAAACTGCCGGCGTCTGCGTGTAGACGAGCGTATGCGAATAGCCGTGCGTGCCGATTTCATGGCCGCCGGCGGCGATGGCGCGCACCATATCGGGATGCCGTTCGGCGATGTAGCCGAGCATGAAGAAGGTGGCGCGCACGCCCGCCTCGGCGAGCAGACGCAGCAAGCGCTGGCCGACCGGGACGATCCGATCCTCAAATCCCGCCCATTCGGTGTGCGGGATTTCCAGTCCTTGATACCAATCCTCGAAATCAATCGTCAGCGCGTTGGTGACTTGTGTTGTGTTCATCCTGAATCGGGCGTGTCGCAGTCGTGACCACGGAAGCGGCTTACGCCTGCCGGCCTTCAAGCGCTTCAATGCGATCAATTACTTCCTCGTGATCGCGGCGGAAGTGATGCAAGTCCTGACGGAACATACGCATCTCGTACTTCGTGTCTCTGAAATCTTCCTGCAACCGCGCTAGCGTCGCTTCCATTCGCGCGCTACGCTCATCTAAACGAGTGACCCGCTCATCTAAACCAGCAACGCGCTCATCTAATTTCGTCACGCGTTCATCCAAGTGCGTCACGGTCTCGTTCAAGTTCGTGACGGTCTCGCCTAGCTTCGCGACGGTCTCGCTTAAGCCTGTGACCGTGTCAGGCAAGTCTTCCAGTTTCTTTACGCTTTCGCGCAGCGCACCGACATCGCGACTGATGGCGCTCGCGTAGTTGAGGATTTCTGCGGTGCGGTCTGTACTCATGCGCTTTTCTCCTTTGGTGAGGTAAAGACAAAGTTTAGCGACTCTGACTCGCCGGCGCGACGTCTTTCACGTCGAGTTTGTTCGCGCCGGTCTCGGCGACGAGGTTGGAGGCGCGCAGCAGGCTCTCGAACGTGCCCGCGTCCGTCCACCAGCCGTCGAGCTCGTCCCATGTCATCTCGTCGCGCGCGATGTAGGCGTTGTTCACGTCCGTGATCTCCAGCTCGCCGCGCCCCGACGGCTTCAGCGTCTTGATGATCTGGAAAACTTCGGCATCGTACATGTAGATGCCGATGACGGCATAGTCGGACTTCGGCGCTTGCGGCTTCTCCTCGATGCGGAGCACGCGCTTGCCGGCTAGTTCGGGCACGCCGAACCGCTGCGGGTCGGTGACTTGCTTCAATATGATTTTCGCGCCGCCGCCCTGATGGCGGTAGGCGCGCACCGCCTGACAGATGTTCTTCTCGATGACGTTATCGCCGAGCACGACACAGATCGGCTCGCCGTCCGCGAAATCCTCGACGAGCGCGAGCGCCGCCGCGATGCCGCCCTCGCCTTCCTGATAAGTGTAGTTGATGTGTTTCAACCCGAACGCCTTGCCGTTCTTCAAGAGCCGCAGAAAATCGCCGGCCGAGTTGCCGCCCGTCACGATCATGATGTCCGTAATGCCGGCGTTGACGAGCGTCTCAATCGGGTAATAAACCATCGGCTTGTTGAAGACAGGCAGCAAATGCTTATTCGTCACCGCCGTCAGCGGCAGCAACCGCGTCCCCAAGCCGCCGGCTAATACGATACCCTTCACTTAACTGATCCTCCGACAGAGATTTACCGCACCGCCCGGATTTTGATCGAGTCGCCGAGTCGCGCCGCGGCGAGCGCGCCGTTCAAGGTAGACTTTACCAGTTTCGTCGCGGCGTTACGCGTCAGCGCCTCGTTGAGTTGATAGCCCGTGGCGACGCGATTGAAGTCAGCTACCGGCGCTTCGCTCCCGTGCGCCAGCTTACCATGCCGCAGCGCGTGCCAAATTTCAAACGGATTGACCCCCCGCGCACTGAGCCTCGCGCTGCGAAAGCCCGCGCCCTTGAGCAGGCGGTGCATGCCTGCGAGCGAAAACAACTGCAAGTGCTCAGGCGGACTGACGGTGCTCCATGCTATGCCGAGCAGCTGGGCCGACAAGCCGCGCCCGTGCGGCGTTGTGCCCCAGAATAAGCCGCCGGGCCGCAGTATGCGCGCGATCTCAACGAGCATCATCTGCGGGTCGGGCACGTGCTCCAACACTTCGCTCGCTGTCACCACATCGAATTGTTCGTCCGCGTAGCGAGCCGCAGATAGTTCGCCGTGGAACACTTTGAAGCCGGCCCGGCGGACGTGCTCAACCGACGGGCGCGAGACTTCGACGCCTTCGGCCTCCCAGCCGGCGCGCTGCGCCGCTTGTAACAGCGAACCAGCGCCGCAGCCGATGTCGAGCAACCGATTGCTTTGACGGAAGCGCGCGAAGTCGGTAATAATCTCATCTAATCGCTTATCAATAAAGGCCGGAACAGTCAGGTTGGCTTCATGGTAGTAAACGTCGTAGTTCTCGCTTGCGCCCGCCCCGGTCGCGTAGTATGCGTACAATGTCCCGCAACTCCGGCACGAGCTGATCTGTAACTTATTCTTCTGCCCAAGCCCGCGCTCGGCGGTCGCAGCACAAGCCGGGCAACGGCGCTCAATCATTGTCATGCACATCCTTGATGAAGCAAAGAGTATCAGACTCAGCGTGGGAAGTTGTACAGCGCGGCCACTTCCATTTGCATTATTTGCGCCTCAGCGAACATCTAACGCCCGACTGACCTCTTCCAACGCGCTGCCGTCGGCCGAGATGAACTTAAAGATGTCAACCTTGTGCGCGCCCGTGCTGAATTTGGGCGGCGTTCCGCCCGCCCAGTGAACGTTCGACCACGCGATAGTCCGGCCGCCCGTCGAGTCTTGCGCCACGCGCAGGATGTATTCGCCACCGGCGACTAGGTGCGTGAGCGTCAACGTCGTCACATTGCCTGTCAGCGTGATAGTCTGGATGTTGCCCTGCGCGAAGTCGAGTTTAAGGGCAGGAGCAAACGTGTCAGTCTTGAGCGGTGAATAGATCGTGCTGCCGACCGTCAGCCCGCCGACGTCCAGATTCCCGCGCCCGCCCGCGCCGTCCGTTACTTTGAGCGTGTTGGCCGCCGAGCGCTGTAGCCCCACGTCCCGGTTCGGGCCGAGATAGTCCACGCCGCGATAGAGCCAGAGTTTGCCTGCGCCCTCGCCGGCGGTCACGCCGGAGAAGGCGAAGATTGAGCCTCCCTGATGGATCCCATAGTTGCCACCATAGTAGAGGTTGAACCAGCCAGTGCGGAGTTGATCGTAACCCAGCTGATAACTGTTGCCCTGATAATTTGTGCTCGTGCCGCCTACACCGATGTTGGCCGCATCTTCCGCCGCGCCGAAGCCAAGCAAGGTGTTCGGCTGATTGCTGGAACCGAAGCGGAAACCGAGGTACTTCCCATTCACACCTAGGTACTGCGTGTTGGGGAGATTGAACATCCCGGCACTCGCGCCCATACTTACCCCGCCCGTCGCGCCCGCGCCCAGATCGCCGCCGATGATCAGCATGCCGTTGTCGAACCGGGCCGACGGCTGGCCGCCCTCAGTGTACTCGCCGATAAAGGTCGACGAGTTGACGGTGTTCGCGGGCGACATCACCGGCCCCCAGAAGTCGAACGAGGCATGGTTCGCGTGGTAGCGATTGCCTAAGAAACCAAACTCGGCAAAGCCTGCGCCGTGGTTATTCGTCGCGTCGTTCGACTCAATCACGATCTGATTCGCGTTCGTGGACTTGGTGTACAGCCCATTGCCTGCACAGTTGGTGAACTTACTGTCGCGCACCGCCATCACGTTTTGATTGGGCAGCGTGCCGGGATAGAGTGTTGGCCCGAAACTACTGTCGAGATTCAGGCAGTTGCCTGCGAAGCGGGTCACATATACCCCCGCGATGGTCGTGCCGATGCGGGTGTCGAGTCCGTGAAACAAGTTGGGGCGGATCGCCGTTGCGCTCGCCAGCGTGCCGCCCAGCACTATCGCATCGCCTTGATAACAGTCGGTCGCCCCGCCGAAGTTAGTGCAGAGAAAGCTCGTCACCGTATTCGCCACGCCGGAGACGTTGCCGGAGAGCGTGATCTTGCCGTAGCCGTTCGAGCCGGGCGAGGCCGTGTTATCAACGGCCGTGATCGTGCCGGTGAATATGCCGATGGTGAGGGGCTGCCCCACCCAAGCGGACGAGAAGCGACTATCGCCACTGCCAATCGCGTTATAGAGATAGGGCGAGCCGTTCTTGGCGATGACGTGCAGGCGCGGTGCTTTCAGCGTCACATGATTGGCGTCCACATAATCTTGGATCATCCAATCGTAGCTGCCCGCGTCCGCGTTGACGACGTTGATCGTATTGCCTTCGTGGTAGCCGCCCGCATCAGAAAAGGCCGTGCCGGAGACGCGCGTGAGCGTAATCTTGCTGCCTGCGGTCGCAATGGTGGCCGTGTGCGTAGTCGCGCCGACCGTGCCCTGTATATAGACATTGCGGATGGCGGAGAAATCAGACAGCCGCCCGTCATTCACGCCCGTTTTTGTGGAGCGCGAATGAAAGACTATCCCTTGTGAGTTGGCGGCAAACCGCAATGTTGGGCTGAGATAACCGGACTGCGAGCCTAAGCCCTCCACCAACATCGTCGCGTCAATGTGCCACACGGCCGAAAGATAGTAGGAGACAGGCGGCGCGAGGATGACGTGCGCCGGGTGTCCGCTTTGCAGCGCGGCCGTCAGGCTGTTAAAGGCCGCGAGATCGTCTGTCGCGTCGTCGCCCTTCGCGCCCCACCATTCGGGATAGAACACATCCGGGTAAGCGCCCTTGAACTGCGCCGTCACGTTGCCGGCGAAGACTTGCCAGCGCCCGGCCGTGATCGGCTCTTTGATCGTGACCGTGATTGGCGTGCGTGCAGTCAGGTAACCGCCGCGCTGGAATTTGAGCGCGACGCCCACCGGCACAAGTTTGTCGGTGGTCAGAGTCTGCGGCGTGGAGACGATGAGCGTCCCGCCCGCAGGCGCAAGCGCGTCCACCGCCGCCGCGAAGCTGGCGTAGTCGGCGGCGTTCGTCTCGGTCACGCGCTGAACGTTACTCCCTACGTCTGTCTGCCCGGTCAACGCGGCCGGCGTCGCGCTGCCGGTTTGCGCCTTGAGGGCGACGCCGCAAGTGATGGATAGCAACGAGAGGAGGACGGCGCGAATAAGCGTGCGGATAGAATTTATCATGAACAGGTGCGGCGGTAATTTTACGTTGCGGCGTGGCTAATCAATGAAACGCTGAAACCAAAGCTCCAGCATCAGCAGCGTCCATAACTGGTGCGCGTGATCCTTCTGCCGCGCCGTGTGCTCCTCAACAAGGCGCGCGATGCCTGCTGGCTCAAACATGCCGCGCTTGAGGCTGCGCTCCGACAGCAACGTCTCACGCAGGAAGCCTTGCAACTCGCCGCGCAGCCAGTGTGTGATCGGCACCCCGAAGCCCATCTTGCGCCGGTCGAGATTCTCGGCGGGCAACAGTTTGCGCAGCACGCGCTTCAACAGATACTTCGTCGTCAATCCGCGCAGTTTGTACTTCTCCGGTAAGCTCGCGGCAAACTCGATGACGTGGTGATCGAGGAACGGCGAGCGCGCTTCAAGCGAGACGGCCATCGTGGCAATGTCAACTTTAACGAGCAGGTCGTTCGGCAGGTACGTCATCGTGTCCGTCAAGAGCGCGGCGTCCACCACACCCGCGCCGTTGACGCTGGCGAACCATGGCGCGAGTTGGTCGGCCGACTCATGCCCGTGCAACTGCCGGCGGAAGTCGTTCGTGTACAACTCATCCTTCGCGCCGCGATCAAGCACGCTGACCCAGCGCGCGTAACGTTCGACCGTCGGCAGCGAGGCCGCCTTGATGAAGCGCTTC
>JBBRYU010000093.1:0-14208 GCA_038237345.1 Pyrinomonadales bacterium | reverse complement strand
GACGCGCTTCTGCTGGTTATTCAATGGCTTCGCGCGCGACTTGCCGAAACTAAGCGCCTTGTTGCCGCCCGCCTGCATCTGCCGCATCATGAAAATCCAGAAGCCGAGCAGGAGCAAGAGCGGAGCCCACCAAGCGAGCAGCGACCACAGGATGCTGTTACTACCCGGGAGGTCTTCAACTTTCTCAACCTTCGGCTTGTTGGTCGTGGCATCAATCGCCGTCGCCGCTTCCATGAGTTTGCTCTGGAAGGTGGGGTTCGACAGTTCGGCCTTGTACTGGCCGTTCTTGCCGACCGCAACGGCTTCGCTCTGCTTGACCGTCAGCTTGGTGATCTCGTTGTTCTGAATCTTGGCGATCAGTTGGCCTACGTCGACGGCCGCCGGGTTGCCGCCCTGACTGCCGGCGAATGCTTTGTAGAGCAGCACCGCGCCCAGCAGGATCAGCACCCAGAAAATGATTTGTCTGACTGTGGAACTCAAAATCGTTTTTCGCCTCCAACGCCGATGATAACCGATCCCGACGTCCTTTGTCGCTCCCGCAAATCCCTCCGCTCGCATTGCTCGTCGCCGGACGGGGGAGCGCGGTTTTCAATCCATCATCCGGCCCTTTGCGAGCAACCTTAAGATGCCCGCGCCGCAGACTGCGTTGTGCCTGTTCCACATCGTCGGCGCGTGTCAAAGCTGTGGAATTTCATTGCCGCAATCAACCACTGGCACGAGCCAGATACGGCAGGTTGCGCCAACGCTCATTCAAGCCCAGCCCGTAGCCGACGACGTACTCTTCCTGCGTCTCGAACGCGCGCCAGTCCGGTGTCAGTTCGACTCTGCGCTTATCGGGCTTATCCAGCAACACACAGAGCTTGATACTACGCACGCCGCGCGCCGCGAGTTGCTTCAACAGATATTCCTGCGGCACGCCCGTCTCCAACACGCCTTCAACGAGCAATACGTCGCGCCCGGCCAGCTCGGTTTGCGTGCTGAACTGTAAATCCTGTACGCCGCCGAGCGAGCGATGCTCGTAGCGGAGGAAGCCTGTGCGGAGCGGGAGTCGGATTTGCCGCAGGAGGTCTGCGAGAAAGAAGAAGCCGTCTTCGAGCGACCCGAGGACGGTCGGCGTGTGGTCGCCGTAAACTTGCGTGATGTCGGCGGCGAGTGCGTTGACGCGCTCGGCAATCTGCGCCGCGCTGAAAATCTCTACCACTCGTCCATCCATCAAGCACTCCGTTCATGCAGCGAACCTAACAAGTTAAAAACCGCCCGGCGTTATGTGGGCGGCTCAAGCTGACTTTCATCTTAAACGCCGTCAACGCCTTTTTCAACTTTGAGCCGCACAAGATGCGGGGCGGACGCATGAAAGATTAACAACCCGCGCCGCCGCTCCACCGCCGCACCGCCCGGCAACTCCGCGACGCGCCCGCCGCGCTCGCCCACGAGCAGACGCTCGACCGCGCACACGTGCGGCAACGTCAAACGCCGCAGATCGCCGCGTCCAGCTTTGAGCCAATGCCTGAGCGCACGCCGACGCAACGCAACTGACGCCGCGCGCAACACATCCACGCGCAACGGCCAAGCAGCATGCTCACCCTCCGCTATCGCTTGTGTCTGCGCAGTCAATAACAGTTGCGCGGCTTGCACGTCGAGCGCATCCGCATCGGCGCGGAGCAACTCGGCAGTGCGCGCCAGCGCGGCAACCACGCGCGGGTTGAATGTTTCGAGCAGCGGCAGCAGTTGTCTGCGCACACGCACACGCGCGAACCGCTCGTCCTCGTTCAGCGCATCCGCACGCACAATAACACCGCGCGCACGACAATAACTTTCGGTCTCCGCGCGCCGCGCCCAACGCAGCAGCGGCCGCACGAGCAACACATCCGGCCGCTGTTTATCAAGCGCACGCGCCGCGCGCATCCCGCCCAAGCCCGCCGCGCCGCTCCCACGCACGAGCGCCAGCAACAACGTCTCCGCCTGATCGTCGAGAGTGTGCGCCGTCAGCACTGCCCGCGCCCCCTGCTCGCGCGCCACACGCGCCAAGAAATCATAGCGCGCACGCCGCGCCGCTTGCTCAAGATTATCGCGCGCCGCCCGCGCCGCCTCAGCAACAGCCGCGCGCCCGACAACAGCCTCATGCCCAAGCTCGCGCGCCAGTCCCGTAACCCACCCGGCATCGGCCGCGCTCGCCGCGCCGCGCAAGCCGTGATCGAGATGCGCGACCGTGAGCGCCACGTCGAGCCGTCGTGCCTTGAGCAACTCGTCGCAGGCCAGCAGCAGCGCGGTTGAGTCCGCGCCACCGGAGACAGCGACGACGAGCGGCGCATCATGCGTCGGCAACACAAGCCGCCGCCATTCGCTGAGCAGGCGGCGCGCGAAGTCGCTCAGCGGGCGCTTGTACAGCGGCGAATCCACGCGCGCATTATCGCGTATCGCACGGCACGAAAGCGACCGGCGGCGCGTGCCGCTACGACTAACCAACGCACACTTGTTTTCATGTTACGATGCGCCGGTCAGCACGAGAATCCAGGCACGAGAGTGAGCACGAAAGAGATGGAACCGGATGATGTCACCGCGCGCCACGCTAAGCTGATAACTGAGCAGGCGGCCGAGACCGCGCCCGCGTGGGTCGAGCAGGACTCGCAGACGTTCATTGATTACGGCCATCACTTCGTCCCTGAGCGCGAAGAGCAGATTGCGATCATCTGCGAACTGATCGCGCCGCAGTCTGCACCTCTGCACATCATCGAACTCTGTTGCGGCGCAGGCTTGCTCGCCCGCGCGCTGCTCGAACGTCTGCCGCACAGCACCATCCATGCTTACGACGGCTCGCCCGAAATGCTCAGCCGCGCGCAACAGCACCTCGCAGCGTTCGCGGATCGCTTCGTGCCCCGCCGCTTCGATCTGGCGGCGCACGACTGGCGCGAGCAGCCGCAGACGGCGCACGCGGTTGTCTCGTCGCTGGCGATACATCATCTCGACGGCGCGCAGAAGCAGGAGTTGTTCCGCGACGTGTACGCCATGCTCGCGCCCGGTGGCGTGTTCGTCGTCGCGGACGTGATCGAACCAGCGCACGCGCGCGGTCTCGCCATTGCGGCCCGTGCTTGGGACGACGCCGTGCGCCAACGCGCGCTCGCGCTTGATGGCGACACTGCTGCGTTTGATTTCTTCACGCGCGACGGTTGGAATCTCTATCGCCATCCTGATCCGCTGGACAAACCCTCGCGCCTGCTCGAGCAACTACAATGGCTCGTCGCCACCGGCTTCACAGACGTGGACGTACACTGGCTCAAGGCCGGGCACGCTGTCTTCAGCGGCCACAAAGGAAAGGGATGAAGGATGAATAAGAAACTAATCAACTTGAGTAAGCATTCTTTCATCCTTCCTCCTTCCTCCTTCATCCTTAGCGCTCGGCGGCGACGCGGGTAGGCGGCGCGGGCGCGGGCTAACTGAACACTACCCGGCATCGCCATTTATTAATTTCTGTTGACACACGCCGGGCGCGGGATTACGCTCCGCTTCGTTCGTTTGTTCACGCACATAGGCTGCGCGGGTATTGGTCTCACCGATGTTGGCTCGCACTTGCAGCCTCATTTCATCACGCTCGCTGTTCCAATTTCCGACGCGCACCGCGCGCTTCGCCTTTCTAAGGAGCAGTTATGGCCATAGCGACAGACCAGCCCACGATCTACATTTCTTACAGTCACAAAGATAAGAAGTGGCTCGACCGCGTATTCAAACATTTGCAAGTCTTGCAACAGCAGGGGCGCGTCGGCGAGTTCCGCATTTGGGCCGACACAGACATTAAACCCGGTGATCGTTGGCAAGAGGCAATCGATCAAACGTTGCATCAAGCGACCTTGGCCATCCTCTTAGTCTCGCCTGATTATCTAGCCTCCGAATTCGTTAACGAGGTAGAAGCGCGTCGCCTGTTGGAGCGAAGCGAAACTGAACGGTTGCCAATCATTCCAATTATCGTTCGACCTTGTAACTGGCAACAGGTTAACTGGCTGGCACAGTTTCAAGTTTTCACGGCGAATGGCAAAGCATTGTCCGAGATAAAAAACGTAGACAAGGAGTTGACGCGAGTTGCAGAAGTTATCGCCCAGCAACTTGAACGGATGGCAACTCCACCGCACAGGCCGCCAGGCAAAGGCGAGGTGCAAGTCGCGCCGGTAAGTGAAGAGATCGGTGACCGCGAACCAGAAAGAGAGACGGAACGGGGGGCAGAGGAGGCGAGCGAAGAGCCGCGTGAGCGCGCAAAGACACCGCCGCCTGAGCAGACGAACCTATCGAGCAGGTCCGACGCCGCTCCGCCAACGACAACAAACGGCGGGGGACAGGCTAATGCTCCCGTCGCCCCGCAGCCGGCCGAGCAGGCACCGGCGTCGGGCGGCGACGCCGCCGAACCGCCATTGGAAGCCGATCCGCGCCGCCGCATGCCCGGCTTCAGCCCGGACACATATACGGAGACAGACCTGCTCGGCATCGAGGATGACGTGAGGGCGTTCGCTACGCTCATCGCGGCACGGGCGGTCACGCCGCCGCTCTCCATCGGCCTGTTCGGCGACTGGGGGTCAGGCAAAACTTTCTTCATGCGCCACCTGCGCCGGGAGGTCGAACAGGTCGCCCGTGACGCGCGCGACTCCAAACAGCCGCAGAGCGAGATCGCGTTCTATAAACACATCGTGCAGATCGAGTTCAACGCCTGGCACTACGGCGAGGGCAATCTCTGGGCCGGGCTGGTCGAGCATATCTTTCGCAACCTGCGCCTCAACAAGAATGATGCGCCAGCAGAGATCGCAAAACGACAGGAGCACATGCTCGACCAGTTGGCGTCGGAAAAGGCGGCCGAAGCCAAAGCCAGCGCAGCAGTGCAGCAGGCACAGAATAAATTTGACGCGAAGAACCAAGAGCTAACCGAGATTAAGCAGCAGCACGCAGACGAGGCCGAACTGCTGGGACAACTATCGCAGGCCAACGTCGTCGGCGCGCTCCTGCAAAGCATCGCCCTCGCGCCGGGGACGAAAGCCCAAATCAATCAGGCGCTCGAACAGGTCGGGCTGCCGCAGGTGCAGCAAGGCGCGGCCGATTTGCAGGATGCGCTCATGGCCGCCCAGTCGGCCGCCAAACGCGGGCGCAGCGTCCTCACCACCTTGACCGAAGCGAAAGATCGCAAGTGGCGACTGCTGTTGCTGATCATCATCCTGTTTGCCGCGCCCGCCGTCGGCTTGCTCATCGCTTATCTTATGCGCAATCAGCCGCAGGGATTCGCGCAGCTTGCGGCCGTCGCCGGCACATTGGCGACGCTGCTGACGACCGGCGCGGCATGGATACAAAAACAACTTGCCTGGGCCGCAGGCTGGATCAAGAAGGCTGAACACGCCACGCACGAAATTGATAAGCAGGTTGCGCTCAAACAGGCCGAGAACAATAAACAGATGGAGATGCACGCACAGCAACTCGATCTGCTCAAGGCCGAATACCTTGCGCTCCGGCGCGAGCGCGAAGAGGCGCAACGCCGCGTCGAGCAAATCCAGACCGAGATCACGCAGCAGTCCGCCGTCTTTCGGCTGGGTAGGTTCATACAGGATCGGGCGCAGAGCGACGACTATCGTAAGCATCTCGGCGTGCTCGCGCTTATCCGCCGCGACTTCGAGGAATTGTCCCGCTTAATGAGTGAGGACAACGAACGGCTCGCCAAGCTGGTCAAGCTGGCGGACGAGGAGCCGGACGAGCCGGTGCGCGTCAATCGCATCGTGCTCTACATAGATGATCTGGATCGCTGTCCGCCGCAACAGGTCGTCGCTGTGCTGCAAGCTGTGCATCTACTGCTCGCCTTCCAACTGTTCGTCGTCGTAGTCGGCGTGGACGGGCGCTGGGTAGCCCGCGCGCTCAGCAAGCAGTACCCGGAACTGCTTGGCGGCGGCGACGGTAAGGAGACAACGCCGGTCAAGCAGCACGCCCCCGAGGCAGAATTGCGTGCCACCCCGCACGATTATCTGGAAAAGATTTTTCAGATTCCCTTCTGGCTCAAACCGTTGGAGGCCAGCCATACCAAGCGCATGCTCAGAGGTCTGCTTGAAAGCAGTATCGCGCAGGCGAGCGGACAGAACGGCGCAGCCGAATTCAAGCCGCACACTGCGCCAACGCAAACTGCTGTCAGTTCACCATCGCACGCTGAGACTCAGGCGCAGACGCACGCATCCGACGCGCCTGCGCCGCACAGCGAGGTGCAGATCGTTACGCTCAAACAGGAAGGTCACGCAGACAAAGTGGCGGACACAGCCGCTATGACGCTTGATAGCGCAGGCACGCCGGCCGGCGGCGCGGGCAGTAATAGCGGCGGCGGTGCAGTGTCAGCGAATGATGCAGTTGTAGCCGCGGATAGCGGTCAACCTGAAGCGGGGCAGCATTCGTCCGGCACGGTCGCCGCGTCAACCCAGAGACCGCCGACGGATTTGAATCCGGGCGGGTTGGAGATCAGCGCGGAGGAATTGCAATTCATGGAGGAGTTGACGCCGTTGCTCGGCCGCTCGCCGCGCGCCGTCAAGCGCTTCGTGAATGTCTACCGGCTCATCAAGTCGGGGCTTGCGCCCGACGAACGGCCGCGCTTTCTGCACGAGCGCGCCCCGGCCAGCAATTCCAGAATCGTGATGTTCCTGTTAAGCATTGCGACCGGACTACCCGGCATTTCCAGAGAGTTCTTCGAGCAGGTGCAAGACTTGCAAACAGAACATCTACGCGCCCTGCAACAGGCACAGGCCGCGCCAGACCCATCCTCGCCACCAGCATGTCTCGCTGACCTGATGCGGGGCCTCTTCGAGCAGAACAATGCGCCCGAACCGCATCCCGAATTGACGACCCTGCAAGCATGGCTCGATGACAAAGCGCACGAAGCATGGCCACGATTCCAACTCGCCTCGTTACTGCACTGGTCGAAGCGCGTGGCCCGCTTCTCGTTCCGCGTCAAGGGACTCTAACGCCGAATGGGCCGGCACAAGTCTCTGTGCCGGCCCACGTCACGTCGGTTAAACCGCCAAACGGTTACTATCGCGCAGTTCACGGGACGATCATCGTGCCTGTGCCTTCGTCGGTGAAGACTTCGGAGAGCAGCGCGTTGCGTAGCGAGCCTTTGATGATGTGCGCGCTGCGGACGCCGCGGGTGAGCAGTTCGGTGATGCTTTGCAGTTTCGGGATCATGCCGCCGGTCGCCACCCCATCATGCAGCAATGCCTGCGTCTCCTCTATCGTCAGGCGCGATAGTTTTGTAGCCGTCTCGCCGGGCCGTAAGTAAACCCCATCCACGTCGCTCAACAGGATCAACTTCTCGGCTTGCAAGCGCACGGCGATCTCGGCGGCGATGGTGTCGGCGTTGATGTTGAAGACGGCCCCATCGGTGTCCGCGCCAAGCGAGGAGACGACGGGCAGATAATCGTGATCGAGCAGCACGCGCAACAAACGGTCGTCGATGTCGATGATGTCGCCGACGTGGCCGAAGTCCACGTGCGCGCTCGCGCCCGTCTCATGGTTAACAATCTCTTTCGGCGGCCGGCGCACCGCTTGCACGAGGTTGCCGTCCACGCCTGAGAGGCCGACAGCATGCACGCCGCTGTTGCGCAGGGCCGCGAGGATGTCCGTATTGATCTTGCCGGCGAAGAGCATCTTCGCCATGTCGAGCGTGGCGTCGTCGGTGATGCGCCGGCCGTTGATGATCGTCTGCGCGACGCCCATCTGCGCGGCAAGTTCGGTCAACTGCTTGCCGCCGCCATGGACGACGCAGACACGTATGCCGACCTGATGCAAGAGCGCCAACTCTTCGGCCAGCGACGCGAGCACCGCCGGCTCTTCCGTCACCTTCCCCGACAGTTTGACGACGAAAGTCTGGCCCTTGAAGCGTTGAATATAAGGCAACGCCTCGCGCAGCAGATCGAGTCGCGGCTGGCTCATTAAACCTCCAAAAGCTGTAAATCGTGAATCGTGAATAGATGAAAGCAGTTCCTATTCACGATTCACGATTCACGATTCACGAGCTTTGTTAAGATTGCTTTCTGCACGTGCAAACGGTTCTCCGCCTCGTCGATCACGACGGAGCGCGGCGAGTCAAGCACGGCATCGGTCACAATCACATTGCGCCGCACGGGCAGGCAGTGCATGAAGATGGCATCATCCGTGCGCGCCATCTTCGCCTCGTCCACGATCCACTCGGCGCGATAAGGGGCGCGCTCTTCGATGTCGTCCTCCGGCGCGCCGTAGAACATCCGACTGCCCCAACTCTTCGCGTAGACGATCTCCGCGCCAGCAAATGCTTCGTCCATGTCGTGCGTCACACGCACGTTCGCGCCCGCGTCGAAGGCGCGCCCGTTGATCGCGCGGATCAACTCCTCGTCCAACTCGTAGCCGAACGGGTGCGCGATGGTCAGGTCGTGCCCCATCTGCGCCGCCGCCAGCGCGAAACTGTTCGGCACGGCCATCGGCAAAGGCTTCGGATGCCACGCCCACGTCAACACGACCCGCTTGCGCCCCGCGCCGAGTTTCTCTCTGATCGTCAACATGTCCGCGAGCGCCTGACACGGATGGTGCATCGCCGATTCGAGATTGATGATGGGCACATCACTATGCCGCGCGAACGCTTGCAGCACCGGATCGGTGCGCTCCTCTTTCCAATCCTTCAACGCCGCGAACGTGCGCACGCCGATGGCCGCGCAGTAGCGGCCCAGCACGCGCACAAACTCCGCCACGTGCTCGGTCTTGTCCCCGTCCATCACCACGCCGTCGCGATGTTCCAGCGTCCAACTCGTCCCCCCCGGCTCAAGCACCACTGCCTGCCCGCCGAGTTCATAAATGCCTACCTGCATCGAAGCGCGCGTGCGCAAACTCGGATTGAAAAAGACGAGCGCGATTGACCGCCCCGCGAGCGGTTGCGCACGCTCATCGCCCCGCTTGAAGCGCATCGCCGCGTCGAGCAAATTTTCCAGCTCGGCGCGCGACCAATCGGCGGTGGTGAGAAAATCTCTCGGCATGAACTTCACTCAACCGTCCGTGTGCGCGGCCAATTCTTTCGTCATCAACACGCATGCGATCTCTACGCCGCTGGCCAGACGGTGCGTCGTCAGCCTTTGCCGCTCGTAGCCCGCGCGTTCGTAAAACGGTATGGCGTTCAACGAGGCATTCAAGTGCAGCGCGCGCAAGCCCTGCGTGCGCGCACGCTCTTCGAGCACGCGCAGGAGTTGCAAACCGATGCCGCGCCCGGCCGCTTCGGGCGCAACATAAACCGCTTCGACTTCACCGTCCGCAGGGTTCAGCGTGCTAAAGCCGACCACCGCGCTAGTCTCTTCCGCGACGTAAAAATCTTTCTGGCGAATCGCTGCCACATAGTGCGCCGGTTTGCGCGGGCCGGCCCACGCGGCGATCTCCCTCGGCGCGTAATGGTGCACGCAGAGGCGCTTGATCGCTCTGACGTGTACGCGCCCGATAGCTTCGTTGTCCTCAGGCGTTGCTCTGCGAATCGTTGGCATAACATCCTCTGGCTCAGACACTCGCTAACGCCTGCGCCAGCGCATCTATAAACAGATCAATCTCCGTTTGCTGTAAGCACAGCGGCGGCAGCAGACGCAGCACGCACTTGTCGCTCGACGTGCCGGTGATGATGCGGAGTGCGAGCAACGCCCCATGCACTTGCGCCGCGATCTCATCTGTGAACTCAATGCCGAGCAGCATACCACGCCCGCGCAGCCGCGCGACCTGCGGCACGTCCTGCAAACGTGCGCGCAGGTGCGCTTCGACCGCACGCACGTTGGCCAACATCTCGTCCTGCGCAATCGCTGCGAGCGTCGCGCGCACGGCCGCCATCGCCAGCATGCCGCCGCCAAAGGTCGTGCCGAGATCGTTCTCCTTGATCTGCGCGGCCACCGCGTCCGTCGTGAGACACGCGCCGACTGGCACGCCGCTGCCCAACGCTTTCGCCAGCGTGATGATGTCCGGCACAACGCCGCCCGCCGCCGCGCTGCCCGCGAAGAACCATTCGCCCGTGCGCCCGACGCCGGTCTGCACCTCGTCGAAGACGAGCAGCATGCCGCGCTCAGCGCACAACGCGCGTAATCCGCGGAAGAACTCCGGCTGAGCTTCGCGTACGCCCGCCATCGATTGAATCGGCTCAAGCATGACGGCCGCGACCGACTCGTCCGCGAGCGCGGCGACCGAATCAAGTGAGCCAAACTCCGCGCACAGATGGCCGGGCACATTCGGGCGGCCAAGCTCGCGATACTTGCCCAAAAACGTCGCGCTGATCGCATCGGCCGTGCGCCCGTGAAAGCTGCCCGTGAACGTGATGATCCCCTCGCGCCCCGTCCGCATACGCGCCATGCGCATCGCGTTCTCGTTCGCCTCCGTGCCGGAGTTGCAGAAGAATGCTTTCGTGAGCGACGCGGGCGCGCGTTTGACCAACGCTTCCGCCGCCTGCGCACGCACTTCCGAATAGACGAGATTCGAGTAGAACAACAACTGCTCGGCCTGCGCCTTCAACGCCGCGACCACGTGCGGGTGACAATGCCCCGTCGCGCAGACCGCATGCCCGCCGTAGAGATCAAGATAACGCTCGCCCGCGTCCGTCTCGATCCACGCGCCCGCGCCCCGCGCCGCCACGAGCGGCATCTTCTTGTACGTCGCAAGCTGAAACTGCTCCTCGCGCGCGATGGTGTCCATTGCTGTCGTTGCTGTGCTCATCTTCATCCGGCCCGCGTGCCATTAGGCACACACTGTTCCGGCATGGCCAGCACGGGTATGCTCCCGTCCGCGTAGCCAATGTCGAATAACATTCCTTCCGAAACCGCGCCCGCCATGCGCCGCGGCGCGAGGTTGATAACGAACAACGCTTGCTTGCCGGCAATCTCCTGCGGCGTCTGCCGCTCACGCTTCATGCCGGCCAAGATAGTTCGTTTATGATCGCCGAAATCAACCATCAGGCTAACCAGCTTACTCGATCCCGGCACGTCCGCCACCGCCTCGATTGTGCCGACACGTATATCGATCCGATCAAGCACATCCGGCATGATCTCCGGCTTGACCGGCGCTGGCGCAAACGGCGCGTTGGCAGCGTCCGTCATGGATTACTCCCCGTTAGCAACAGGCCCGTCTTTTCGTCCAAGCCAAACATCAAGTTCATGTTCTGCACGGCTTGTCCGGCCGCGCCTTTCACCAAATTATCAAGCGCCGAAAAGACTGCGAGTTGCCGCCCGCGCACGGCCAAGCCGATGTCGCAGAAGTTCGTCAGCTTCACCCAGTTGATGTCGGGCGAGCCGTTGACGAGTCGGACGAAGAACGAGTCGCGATAGAAATCCGCGTAGAGCGCGCGAGCCGCATCGGCCGTCAACTCGTTTTTGGTCTCGACGTAGATCGAAGCGAAGATGCCCCGCGCGACGGGCAACGAGTGCGTCATAAACACAAGTTCGCTCGTCCAATCGCCGACGCGCCTTAGCTCCTGCTCGATCTCCGGCACGTGCTGATGCGTAAACGGCTTGTAGGCGTAGAACGAGTTGCTGCGCTGCGGGTGGTGCGTGTTCGCCGCCGGTTTCGCGCCCGACCCCGACGAGCCGGTCTTCGCATCCACGATCACGCGCCCCGTCAATTCGCCCGCCGCGACGAGCGGCGCAAGCCCCAACAGCGTCGCCGTCGCGAAACAACCGGGATTGCTGACGAGTCGTGCGTGGCTAACACCTGTGCGGTTCGTCTCCGTCAGACCATAAACAAACTCGCGCTGCAAATCCGTCGCCGTATGCTCGCGCCCGTAGTGCTGCAAAAACTCGGCCGGATCGCCCAGACGAAAATCACCGGAGAGATCAATCGCTTTCACCGCCGGCGGCAACTGCGGTGCGAGCGCAAGCGCCTGTCCGTGCGGCAGCGCGAAGAAGACGCAATCGAGATCAACTAGAGTTTGCAAATCTTCCGGCGCAGACGTGAAGCGCAGCTCGGTCAACCCGTACAGGTTGCGATGCACATCGCCCACGAGTTTGCCCGCATGCTCGTGCGCCGTCACGAGCGCGATTTCGACGTGCGGGTGCTGCAACAAAATGCGCAGCAACTCCGCCCCGCCGTAACCCGATCCGCCGAAGATGCCGATCTTTAATTTCATGTTAAAGATGCAGAGTTCAAGGTTGTAAGTTCAAAATCACAGATGCAAAGCTCAATACCGACCCTTGCGCGGTTCATACGCACAAGGTGCGCTCTAAACCCTGAACCTTGAACTTTGAACTTTGAACTTTACCCTTCACGATCTCGAACAGACGCGCCCCATCGCGCCGCGCATTGCCCGCCACGATGCCGAATTGTTGCTCGATGTAGTCCTCGCCCATCTGCGCGTCTGTGACCGAGCCGGCGATGAGATCAACCGTCAGCCCGCGCCGCGCGAACCACTCGATGCCGCCCCACGCGCCGACGTAATCCGACGCGCAATAGACGAGTGCCGCCGTCGCCGCACGCAACTCTTCGTCGTCGAACACGGACTCAACCGAATAGCCGCCGATGATGCCGTCGCCCAACTCGATCACGATTAGATCGGGCGCGCACTCGTTCAGCCGTGCGATGATCGCTTTCGCGACCGGCGCGAGATCGCCCACGCCGACGGTCGAAGGTAACCCGCAATCGAGAAAGCTCGCCGTCGCCACCGCGCCGTGATCCGCCATGTTCAGCGTGTCGCGCAGGCACGCGACGCCGGAGAGTTTGCCCGCCGCGACGCGCAAACCGGCGCGTGTCGCCTGCTTGATCAACTCCGTCGCGGCGAACGTCTTGCCGCTATTCATGCACGCGCCCGCGACCAGCACGAGCGGCGCGGTCTCGCCCAAATGATCGCGCAACGGCAACGCTGCGTCCGCGATGTTGCGCACACGCCCACGCTCGTCCGCCACCAGCCCCAGCACCTCCACGCGGATCGCATCACTTAGACTCGAATGATGCCCCGTGCAGCAACCGATGACGCCGCCCATGTTAAGCAGGTGCAACTCATCACCCGCTTTGACGGACGCAGGCACGTCGCCCACGAACCCTTTCAACGCGCGCCGCCGGCCCAGCACGCCCACCAGCACATCGCCCGGCGTGATCTTCGCCAAACGGCCGGTCGGCAACTCAAGCTGGTTGTACGTCGCGCTGTCCGTCAACGCGCGCACGACCACCACGTCGCCTGCGCGCGGCTTGGCCAATGCGCCGACCAACGCCAGCGTGCGCGGCAGCGCGAGCGGCGCAGTCGCCGACCCGATCTTATCTGCTTCAACAATCGTGATCGCCGCGCCAACAAGCGACCCACCGTTCTGCTTCATGTTGCCCGCGCTGTTCATCATGCTCGTCCTCATCTGAACTGAACTCAAAACCCAGCTCAACTTTGAAATCTCAAATCTCAGATTTCAAATCTGCCCTGCGCTCCACCCGGCCTGCGCCGGCCGCCTGTACGTTTGACGCCGCACGGCTCACGCTTGGCGAGCAAGTTGCGCCCGTGAGCGCAGACGCAACGCGTTCAACTTGATGAAGCCTTCGGCGTCGCGCTGATCGTAAATCGTGTCGGCCTCGAACGTCGCCAGCCGCTCGCTATAGAGCGAGCGCGGCGCGCGGCGACCCGCCACGATCACGTTGCCGCGATAGAGTTTCAAACGCACCTCGCCCGTCACGTTGGCCTGCGTCGCGGCAATCGTCTGCCGCATCAACTCCGTCTCCGGCGCGAACCAGAAGCCGTAATAAACACTCTCCGCGAACTTCAAACTGAGCGCGTCGCGCAGCCGCAGCACTTCACGGTCGAGCGTCAGTGATTCGAGCGCGCGATGCGCTGCCTGCAAAATGGTCACGCCCGGCGTCTCGTACACGCCGCGCGACTTCATGCCGACGAAACGATTCTCGACGAGATCGACGCGGCCCACGCCGTGCTCACCGCCCAGCGCGTTCAACTGCGTCAGCAACTCGACCGCGCCGAGTTTCGCCCCGTTGATTCTGACCGGCACGCCGCGCTCGAAGCCGATAATGACGTACTCGGCTTCGGCCCGCGCCGCTTCCGGCGCTTTCGTCATCTGAAAAATATCCGCGGGCGGCTCCGTCCACGGGTCTTCGAGGATGCCGCCCTCGTAGGAGACGTGCATCAGATTGCGGTCGGTCGAATAAGGCTTCGCGTGCGTCACCTTCACAGGGATGTTGTGTTGCTCGCAGTACGCCAGCAGATCGCTGCGCCCCTTGAACTCCCATTCG
>JBBRYU010000092.1:0-14323 GCA_038237345.1 Pyrinomonadales bacterium | reverse complement strand
GACCTTCTGCGCGTCGCTCGCACTCAACCGCGCCGTCTCGATGAGACCGGCGAGACCCGCGAGCAGCCCGCTCAGCGCATAGACCGCGATCTTCGTCCGCTGCACGCGCACGCCCGCGAGCCGCGCCGCCGCTTCGTTGCCGCCGACCGCCGCCACGTAACGCCCGAAACTCGTCGCGCGCATCACGAAGATCGCCGCCGCGACGACGAGCGCCATCACCAAGACCTGCACCGGCACAGGCCCCAAGTAACCTTGCCCCAGCCAGGCGAAACGCGGATTATCGAACGGGATGAGTTGCCCGCCGTTGCTGATCACCTGCGCCACGCCGCGCCCGGTGATGAGCGAAGCGAGCGTGACGATGATCGGCTGGATGCGGAAGCCGGAGATGAGCGCGCCGTTCAACGTGCCGACGGCTGCGGCCACAACCAGCGCGAGCAGAATGGCCGCCGCGACGCCGCGCCCGAGCGAGACGGCCGCGACGGCCGAGGCAATCGCCATCAACGAACCGACCGACAGGTCTATGCCGCCCGTCGCGATCACGAGCGTCATGCCGGTGGCGACGAGCATCGTCGGCGCAACTTGCAAGAGGATGTTGCGGAAGTTGTTCACATCGAGAAAATTCGGCGTGGCGACGGCATTGATGAGGAACAGCAGGATGAGCGCGGCCAGCGCGCCGTAGGTCGGCGCGTAGTCGGCAATGCTGGCACGGCCGCGCGCCTTCGCTGCGCCTGCCGGATCGATCTTCGTTGCGTCAGCCATAGCCTTCCGCCCCTTTAACCTACGCCGTCTCTTCCGCCCCGCCGGCTGCGTCGATTGCGCTGCCTTCCGCCATCGCGTGAATGATCGCGTCCTGCGAAATCTGCGCGCCGCGCAACTCCGCGACGCACTGCCCGTCGCGCATCACGACGACCCGCGCGCTGCCTTCGACCAACTCTTCCAACTCGGATGAGATCATCAACACGCCGAGACCGGATGCGGCCAACTCGTTGACGAGCGCCTGTATCTCGCCCTTCGCGCCGACATCAATGCCGCGCGTCGGTTCATCCAACAATAGAAATTTCGGATTCTTACAGAGCCAACGCGCCAGCAAAACTTTCTGCTGATTGCCGCCCGACAATTCGCGTATCTTCTGATCGGCGCTCGCCGCCTTGATGCCGAGCCGCTTCATGTAACGCTCGACGATCTCATTCTGTTTCTGCCGCGAGACGATGCCGAGTTGACTGAGCGCGGGCAACGCCGCGAGCGTCAGATTCTCGCGCACGGACAGTTCAGGAATGATCCCTTCCGCCTTGCGGTCTTCCGAGAGGAACGCGAGACCGGCCGCAATCGCGTCGTTCGGCGTGCGCAATTTGAGCGTCTGCCCTTCAAGCTGCACTTGGCCCGCTTCGACCGCGTCCGCGCCGAAGATGGCCCGCGCCGTCTCCGTGCGCCCTGAGCCGAGCAGCCCCGCCATGCCGACGATCTCGCCGCGCCCGACCGCGAGGCTCACGTGATCGAGTTTGCGCCCGCGCGTCAGATTCTCCGCGCGCAAGAGCGGCGTTTCTTCCGCCAGTCGTTCATGATGCGCGCCGAACGCGGTCGTGCCCTGCCGCAACTCTTCACGCTGCTTGCCGAGCATCAGACAGACGAGATCGATCCGTTCGAGACCCGCCAACTCGCGTGTGCCGACGAGTTTGCCGTCGCGCAGGATCGTCACGCGGTCGCAGACCGTATAAAGCTCGTCGAAGCGATGACTGATGTAGACGACGCCTGTGCCCTCCGCCTTCAGCCGCCGGATCACGTCGTAGAGGATCGAGACCTCATGCTCGGTCAGAGAACTTGTCGGCTCGTCCAGCACCACGACCTTCGCGCCGAACGAGACGCCGCGCGCAATCGCCACCATCTGCCGGAGCGCGATGTTGAGACTGCCGAGCGTGGCCGAGGGCGCGATCTCCAAACCGAGTCGCGCCAGCAGGGCCGCCGCGTCGGCATTCATGCGCTTCCAGTCAATCAAACCGAAACGGCGCGGCTCGCGGCCCAGATAGATGTTCTCCGCGACGGTGCGGTAAGCCAGCAGGTTGACCTCTTGATAGACCGCGACCACGCCCGCGCGTTGCGCGTCCTCCGGCGTGCGAAAGTCAACGGGCTGGCCTTCGAGCCACATCTCTCCGCCGTCGCGCCGGTACGCGCCCGTCATGATCTTAATGAGCGTGGACTTGCCCGCGCCGTTCTCGCCCACGAGCGAATGCACCTCGCCGCGTTGTAGCGTAAAGTCCACGTCCCCCAGCGCCGTCACGCCGTAGAAGACTTTCGTGATGCCCTCCATGCGGAGGAGTGGTGCGTTGTCCATAAGAGCTCAAGGTTCAAGGTTCAAGGTTCAAGGTCCAAAGTTAGTCAAACTTTGGACCTTGAACCTTAGACTTTGAACTTCTTTTCAGAATGCTTCCGCGACAAACTGCGCGGCGTTGCTCGTGTCGTAGAAGCGATCTTGATTGATGATCCGCGGCGGCAGTTGTTCGCCGCGCAGATACTTTTCGAGCGTGTCGAAGGCGACGGGGCCGAAGCGCGGGTTACACTCGACCGAGGCATTCATCTCGCCGCGCTGGATCGCTTCGAGCGCGGCTTTCTCGCCATCTACGGCAACCACGAGCACGTCCTTGCCCGGTTGCATGCCCGCCGCCTTCAAAGCCTGAATCGCGCCGAGCGCCATCTCGTCGCTGTGCGCGTAGACGACAGTGATGTCTTTGCGGTGCGCTTGAATGATGTTCTCCATCACCTTCTGGCCCTCGGCGCGATTGAAGTTGGCGGTCTGCGAGGTGAGGATTTTCATGTCCGGATGATCCTTGATCGCGGCGGCGAAACCATCGTGCCGGTCGCGCGCGACGGACGCCCCCGAAGTGCCGAGCAACTCGACGATGCCGGCCTTGCCGCTTGTCTGCTTGACCAACCACTCGCCCGCACGCCGGCCTTCGTCAACGAAGTTCGAGCCGATGAAAGTGACGAAGTCCTGCCCCGCCGTGCCGTTCACCTCGCGGTCGATCATGAAGACGGGAATATTCTTCTCGCGCGCCGCCTGCAAAGCGGACTCGAAGCCTTGCTCTTCGCGCGGCGCAAGGAAGATCACGTCTACGCCGCGCGCCACGAGGTCTTCCACATCCGAGACCTGCTTCGAGGTCTGCCCCTGCGCATCGGTGACGAGCAGTTCATACTTGGCGGCGCGCTTCACACCTTCGGCGCGCATGCTCTGCGTCTCGGCGATGCGCCACGGGCCGTTGTTCTCCATCTGCGAGAAACCGACGACGATCTTCTCGCCGCGCTGTGCCTTCTCCGCAAGCCTGCTCTTGCTGTCAAAGCCGCCGCCGGTGCTGCCGCTGCTCCCCGCCTCTTTGCGACAACCGGCGGCAAATAAGACGAGCGCAAGGGCCGTAAACAAAGCTGTAACGAGTAACTTTCTGCCACTGCTGAAACGTTTCATCATCTCTTCTCCCATGATGTTCATGCAAAGCTGACTTGCATGCGAACGTACAAAAGGTCAAAGGCAGTTGGCTTCGCGGCTGTGCCGCCCGATGTGCGGAAAGCCTATGGCTTTCCGGCTAACTGCTTCTTCCATTCTCCACGAGGCTGTGCCTCGCGCGGTGAGGCGCAGCCTCACCAAGATTAAATAGCGCACGTTGCCGGAAAGGCAGAGCCTTTCCGCACATCGGGGCGGCAGAGCCGCAAGCAATGGCGATCACTTGTTCCACATCTATTACTTTGGCTCGATGCGCAGCCAATCAAACTTGCCCGTCGCGCCCGCCGCGCCCCCCGTGACGAGCGCCACACGCACGCCCCTGTCCCACGGCGGCAGGAAATTACCGTCCAACTCCTCGCCCACATCCAGCCACCGCCGCGCGTCCGCGCTCACGGCGAAACGATAGAGATGGCCTTCGCGCGCCGTCATACGCAGGTAAGCGCGCGGCGTGGGCACTGCGGCGGCGAGACTGCTGATGATCTTGTGCTCGTTCTTCTCGCGCCGCCAGAGATGGACAGTGTGCCCCGCGTCAATTGATGCGCCGAGCGCGTTCTCGCCGTCGCCGTAGGCGGACAGACCGACGAGCGCGCCCGGCGGCAAGCCTTGCGTGTCAACGAGCGTGGTAGCCACGAAGTCGCCGGTTGTCATCGTGCGCGCGACGACTGCGCCGATGGCGTCGTTTGTGTGCGCGCTCGTCGGCGCAAGCACGAGCCAACCGCGCCGGGCCGGCTCGACGCGCATGGCCGGTTCGTTCGCTTGGGGCCATTGCCAACCGGGACTCAGACGCGAGGCGACGAAGTTATCGAAGAAGGTGTAGCGGGCATTGCGGTCGCCGATGCCGAAGGGCGCGGCGGCGCGACCCGAAGGGCCGTTGCCACGATTGATCGTGGGCCAGCCGTCAGCGCCATGCCATTCGACTTCATCAATGAGCGCCTGCCGCCCGACATAGACGAAATCGCGCGGCTGGTAAGCGTGATAGAGCAGATAAGAGCGGCCGTTGCCCGCGTCGAAGACCGTGCCGTGCCCCGGACACTTCCAGTGCTCATTCGCCGCGAGGATCGGGTTCGCGGGATTCTTCTCCCACGGCCCCAGCAGTTTGCGTGCGCGGGCGACGCCCAATGCGTAGTTGCACTCGCGCCCGCAACAAAAGTTGCCGGAATAAAAAAGGTAGAACCAGCCGTTGCGGCGCACGACCGAAGGCCCTTCGATGAGATCGCCGAAGGGCAGCGTGGCGTGTTTCTCCCACGCCTGCGTGTTGCGCAGTATCTCACGCCGTTCGCCGACGAGCCGTGTGCCGTTCGCCGACAGCCGTTGCGCCCAGATCGGCGTCGGCTTGCTGACGCTGTTGCCGTCCTCTTTCCACAGTAGATAGCGTTGCCCGTTCTCGTCCGTCACCGGGAAAGCATCAATCGAGCCGACCTCCTGACAGACGAGCGGGCCGTGATCCGTGTAAGGCCCTTGCGGACGCGCGGCCGTGGCGACCGCGACGCAGAGCGGCCCGCCCTTCTTGCGCGCGGCGTAATAGATAAAGAACCGGCCGCGATCCTGCGAGATTTCCGGTGCCCAGTAGTTGCCCGCAGACCACACAGGCGGGCGCGCGAAGACCGAGCCGACGACTTCCCAGTTGACGAGATCGCGCGAGTGGAGCAAAGGAAACTCCGGCCCCCATTCGGACGAGGTGGCCGCGGCCCAGAAGTCCGCGCCGACGCGCGTCACGGACGGATCGGGAAAGTCGCCCGCGATAGCCGGGTTGCCGTATGTCGCACGGCGTTGCGCCACAGCCGTGAGACTGAAAACTAAAACGCAGAGCAACAGCCTTAACACGACAACGTGCGGCGCGGGCGCGCTTTGGCGGGCGCGCAATTTATGATCGGCGTATAAGTTCGTTCGCATCTTCCCCTTCGCTCCTGCTCAAACTTCTTTAAGTGTGCGCACACGCTGTTTGCCGGCCATAGACCGCGCACGTTCGTCGCCAGCAACCGGCCGGTGCGTCGTTTGACTATGCGCGCTGACGGGCGCGGTCGTGCCGCGTTCGACCAGGTAGGTCGTCACGTGCAACTCGACCCCCGTACGGTGTGGGTGCGTTATTGTCGCGAGCAAAGCTTCGACCGCGCGCTGGCCCAACTCCGTGCGCGGCAGACACACGGTCGTCAACGGCGGGTGCGAGAGCGCGGCGAACGCCACATCGTCGAAGCCGACGAACGACACGTCCTCCGGAATCCGCACGCCCGCCGCGAGAAACTCCTGCATCGCGCCGAAGGCCATCATGTCGTTCGCGGCCATCACGGCGGTCGGCCGTCGGCGCTCGGCCAACATGGCGCGGGCCGCCGTGCGCCCGCCTTCGAGTTTGAAGTCGCCCTCATAGATGCGCGGCGCGGGCGCGGCGGGTAAGTATTGCCGCACGCTCGCGCGGAACGCATCGCGCCGTCTGACGGCCGAGCGCAGCCGCTCCGGCCCACCGATGAAAGCGATCTCGCGATGCCCCAGCGCGACCAGATGGCGCACCGCTGCTTCGATCCCGGCGGCGTAGTCAATACACAGATTACTCATGTTGACGCCGGGCGCATCCAGATCGAGAAAGACGACGGGGACTTGCCGGCTCGCCAACTCGTCCACGAGCGTCATATCCAATTCCGAAGTCATCAACGCGACGCCCGCCACCTGTCGCTCGATCAAACGCCGCACGTAGTTCGACGTGCGCGCCGGATCATAATTCGTGTTCGACAAGACCACGTCATACCCTTGCTCGAAGGCCGCCGCCTCGATGCTCTTCACGAGTTCCGGAAAGAACGGGTTGGCGATGTCCGAGATGAGCAAGCCTAGCGTCTGACTGCGCCCCGACGCGAGGCTGCGCGCGTGCGCGTTCGGATAGTACTGAGAGCGCTCGATAGCGGCGAGTACGCGCGTGCGCGTCTCGGCGGAGACGAACCGGCTGTTGTTGATAACGTGCGACACGGTCGCGGTCGAAACGCCCGCCTCGCGCGCTACATCTTTTATGCTCATGGCTCCCGTCTGAACTTATAGCGATTTGCGCTTGCACGTAGCTGGGAGCGCAGGCATCTCTGCCTGCCATGAGCGCGGCAGCGCGAATAAGGACGCGCCCTCCGGCGCGTTGGCAGGCACGGCTGCCTGCGCTCCCAGCACCGTGGCCTTGCTTGGCTCGGTTACACTCATCGGCAAACGACTATAGGTCGGTGCGCGCATTCTACTGCATCTCTCTCCGCTCGTTCGGCAATTTTTGCGTCCGCTCAGTGCGCGCTCACATAATCGAGTTTGGGCACGCAATCGGGCCCGCTCGCGTAGTCGATCAGGGCGTCGAGCAGGTGCGTGGCATATGGGTCGCGGCCGTAATCGTCGAAGCGAAAAGTTGTCAGCAACAGCCGCCCCGTACCGACGCGCATCTGCACGGCGAGCGCGGCGTTGTTGTTCAGCCAGCCGTAAGTGATGCCGGCGAGCACGTCCGTATAGTGCGCGCCCGGCACGTCCTGTATGACGAAGCGCGGCACGACGCGCGCCGACTCGAAGCCGAGAATTTTGCTGAACGCGAGCGCGGCGAACGGTGACTGCGCGTCCGCGCGTATCCAGTTGAAGTTCGTCACCCAGTTGCCGTCCAAATCCGAGCCGGCGCGCGGCGTAATCTTAAAAGGCGCGCGGGCGGGCAGCGCATCTTTCGCGGCGGCGATGATGAGTGCGCGCCCGCCTGTGCGCAGATGGTACTCCACCTTGTCGTCAAGCGCGCTGGCGATCATGAGCGTCGGCCGGTTGAACGGCGCGAGATCGACGTTGGGACTCAGGAGCGTGTAGCCGGCGGCGGTTAGCTGTTCCGGTTTGAGACTGAGCGCATGTTTCGGATCGTGAAAACTCAACGCGGTCTGCACGGCGGCCTTCGGCTTCGGATAGACGAAGACCTCCGCGCTGTTTTCGGCGACGCCGCGACCCGCGCTGTCGTGTACTTCGACCCGAATGCGTTGCCGCGTAGGGCGCGCAACCTGCGGCGCAGGCCACGTGCGGCGGGCGATTGCTGTGACGCTCGCGGGCGCGGCCGCTTGTGCGAACGACTGCGCGCCCAGTCGTCGCCCTGCTGCGGTGCGCCAGCGGAGCGTCGCGCCGTGCAGGTCGCGTGGGCTGTAGTGCGAGAGCAAGACCTCAAACTGCATGGGCTCGCCGCTCGTGTAGTTGTGCTTGTCCGGGCGCGCGATGACGAGATCGGGCTGTTGAATCTTCGCCAGTTCGGCCGCGTAAGCTTTCGGCTCGCGCCACATGCTGAGCAGGCCGTTGGCTTCCCAGTTGATGTCGGTGAACTCGGTGATGACGTAGCCCTGAATCGAAGGGTAGCGGCGGATCTCTTCGATCTCATGTTTGAGCGAGACGAACTGATGCCACTGGGTCGCTGCGGCGAGCGCGTCGTAGTCGCGGAAGATGGTGTCGAGTTTGTATTCCTTGAAGCGGTCGAAGAGGCCGGCGGGGCGCGTGACGGCGCGCCCGCCGAAGTCACGCCCGAACCACCACGGCAACTCTTTCGGCAGACGCGGCAAGCCCCAGTTGCCGAACTCCGAGACGACGAGCGGCTCGCGCCCCGTCGGCGCGGCGTCGCCGTGCGGGCTGAAGTTCCACTTCGGGCGCGCGGCGAAATCTGCCACCCACTTGTCGAAGGGCTGGTACTCGTCGGGAATAGAGTTGTAGCGATGGTTGTCTTCAATGTCGGTCTTCAGATGAAAGTTGTTGCAGCAGGCGCTGTTGTCCACGATGAGCCGGCCCAACGGCGCGGTCAACTGCTTCGCGTGGTCGAACTCCGTGCGCAGCCAGCGCCGGCTCTCGGCCTCTTGCGCGAGGCTCGCGCCCCAGCCTTCGTTGATGATCGATTGAATGATGATGGCCGGATGATTCCAGTCGCGCGCGACCATCTCATCGAAAATCCGCGCGCCGCGCGCCGCCGCTTGCGGCGCGAAGTGGTTGAAGTCGTTCCACGAAGGTATCTCGTACCAGACGAGCATGCCGACCTCGTCCGCCGCTGCGAGATAAGTCGGATCGCAGACCTTGATGTGGCAACGTAGCAGGTTCAAGCCCATACGCTGCGCCTGCAACATCTGTGCGCGCACATATTCTTTTGACGGCGGCGTGTAGATCGTCTCCGGATAAAAATCCTGATCAAGCGCCGCGACCATGTAGAACGGCGCGCCGTTCAGATAGAACTTGCCGTCGCGCGCCTCGAACGTGCGGAAGCCGAATCGCTCCGTCACGGTATCGTTGTCGTTAAGCTTCACCTCGACGGAATAGAGTGCGGGGTTGGCTGGACTCCAAAGCTGTGGTGCCCGTACGCGGCCCGCGAAAGTGCGCGGCGATACCGTCACGCCCCCGCCGCCGGTCTTAAACTCGATGCGCCCGCTTGCATCTCTCACGACCACGTCAAGCGGATTAGGGTCTTTGAATCCTTGCCCGGCCAGACCAACTTCAATGCGCACCTGGCCGTTTGTTTCCGGCGTCACGTGTATGCGCTCGATATAAAGACTCGGGCGCACTTCAAGCGTCACGGGTTGCCAGATGCCGCCGGTCTGCACGTACCAGTTCTGTTTGCCGTGCGGAATTTCGTTGTAGAGCATCGCGGGAAAACGCGCGCGGTTCTCTTTCTCATCCATGGGCGGATCGACGACGCGCACGGCGAGTTCATTCGCGCCCGCGTGTAACGCATCCGTGATGTCGCAGGTGAACGGCGTGTAGCCGCCTTCGTGCGTGCCAACGGGTTTGCCGTTGACGAAGACTTCGCTGTAATAGTCCACCGCGCCGAAGCGCAGGAGCGCGCGGCGACCGTCGCCCAAGTCCGGCGCGGGCAACGTGGTGCGATACCACGCGACGCCCATGTAGTCGCGCAGGTCTGCGAACTGCGCGTTCCACGAAAGCCCGACGCGCACGTCGCGCCAGCCCTGCGCACCATTGAGGTCGGCGACTTTGAGCGTGCCCGCCTGATCGGCGAGGAACTGCCAGCCGCGTGCGAGTTTGTTGTCTTGCGCCGCCGCGCGCGTGCATAGGCACAGCAGCAGCAACGCGAGCGTGGCGCACGCGCGCCAACTCGACCAGCGCACAGTTAGCTTGTCATCGAATGGCTGCATGTTCATACAAATCGGGCGCAATGGCCGCGCGCCGTTAGCGCGTTGCGGGCGCGGGCTGCGGCGTGGTGGCCGGACTGCCGCGCTCGACGCGGGGCCAGCCGGCGCGATAGACGATGCGATCCATTAACAGCACGCGCAGGTCGTGCCGGTCGCCGCTGATCTCGTCTTTGAGCCAACGATTGTTGGCGTTGATCGCGTGATAGAAAATCCAGTCCTGCCCGGCCGCATCCGTGACGATGGAGTTATGACCGGGCGCGAGCCACTCTTCGTTGCGCGCGAGGATGGCGCTCGTCGGCTGGCCTGTGGCCTCAGCTAAAGTCTCGAACGGCCCTAACGCATTACGTGAGCGCGCGACCATGACGGCATAGTGCGCCTTGTCGCCGCAACAGTTGTCGCCGGAATAAAAGATGTAGTAATAGCCGTTGCGATAGACGACCCATGCGCCTTCGACGAGGCGTTGATAATCGGTCAGGTCTTCGGTCTTGTGCGGCGCGATTAAATCAACGGGCCGGCTGCCGGGTTGGAAGCTGATGCGGTCGGGCGCAAGCTCTTGCACCTTGAGCGCCTGAAAGCCCGACCCCCAGTAGAGCAGACGCTTGCCCGTCTGCGGATCGTCGAACTGCATCGGATCGATGTTGATGAACGAGGGGCCGCACTGTAGGGGCCGGCCAGAATCGGTGAATGGCCCCTGCGGTTGTTTTGCAGTGGCGACCGCGAGACACAGCCCGGTGCGCGTGTCCGGGTCGGCGGAGAAGTAAAGATAGTAGGTGTCGCCGGCACGGCTGACGTGCGGGGCCCAGAACTTCGGCGAGTCGGTCTGCGCCCAACGCGGACGCACGGGCAGCGCGTCGCCCTGATGCGTCCAGTGGACCAGATCGCGCGTGCGCGCCACCTGTATGTTGATCTGCCGGCCGTCCTTGATCGTCTGCGTCGCGTAGGCGTAGTACCAACCATCGGGTGCGCGCAACACGGTCGGGTCGGGGAAATCAATAGCCAACACAGGATTCGTGTAAGTGGGCGCGGCCGCCGCGTGTACCGCGCTGCTGCGGCCGCGCGCAGCCCCGTGTCTACCGCCGCCGCCCGTCTGGGCCAGCGACGAATCGGTGGCTGCCAGACATAGCAGGCACAGCAGGGCGAACAACCGCAGACGTTTTTGCGCAACAAATGCTTTCATACAGTACGCTGCTGCTCTCTCGCGGCAGTCAACTCGTTAGCCGCACGCCATTGCTTACGCGCGGCGGTTATTTCGGCGTGACGACGCGCACGGACTCCCAGTCGTTCTCGGATGAGCCGAAGCCGTAGAGCATGACGCGGAACGAGCGCGGCATATTTTTGATCGTCTTAGTGACCGCGACTTGCGCGTCCTGCGGTGTGCCGTCAGGCTTGTTGACGACGAACAGAAATTCGTCGCCGCGCCGGACGATGCTGAGCACGGGGCGGTCGAACTTGAGGCCGAGTTTGCCGTTGTCGAGTCGCTCACCCCGCCAGTCTACAATCGACCACGCTTCCAAAGTCTTCTCGCTCGTGTAAAGCCACTCGATGCGGTTGCGCCCTGAGCCGTCGAACAGGAGCGTGAGCGTTGCGCGGCCGATATCCGACGCCTTGTCGCCCACTTCAGGCAGTTGCGGCATGACGCGCGCCACCTGCCCCTCGACGATGAAACGGTCGGCGGCGAAGGACTGCTTCGTGCGCACGCCCGCGCGCGTCTTGCTCCCGCTGCGTAGGCGCAGTTGCCCTTCCTTCACTTCGAGTTTGCCGCCGCCCGCGCCCTCGAAACTGAACCGCTCCCACTTCTTATCGTCGAGCGCAGCGCCGTTGAAGTCGTCGCTCCAATTGTCGAACTGCGGCGCGGGTTGTTGTGCGGCGGTAGCGGTAGCCGGTTTCGTTGCCGCAGGCTCTTGCGCCCGACTACTTGACGTAATCACAACCGCGCACAGCAACACAACGATCAAATCCACCATATTGAACTTGCTCATGCTCCCCTCCCGGTTGATTAAAAGCGCACGTTGGCGAGCCGCCGGACGAGATCGCGGCGCCCGGTTACGCGCTGCTCTTTTTCCGTGTCGCTCAATTGCTTGAACGTGGCCAACTCTTTCTGCGCGTCCGGCGTGCGCTTGAGCCGGACGTAGACGCGCCCCAATTGATAATGCGCTTCAGCGAGATCGGGCGCGAGTTGCACGGCGCGCTCAAGTTGCGGGGCGGCTTCCGCCCAGCGCTCATTGCGCACGTAGAGCTTGGCGAGCGCGAGGCGCGCGGAGGCGAGCGTCGGCTCAAGCTCGATGGCGTGCGCGAGATATTTTTCGGCCCGCGCGTAGTCCACGTCCGGCAACTTGAGTTGCGCATCGGCCGCGAGATAGTAGAGCACGGCCACCTGGTCGTTCGTCTTGATGGCGCGCTCATAAAAATCTATCGCCCGCGCATACTCGCCGCGCTCGGCATAGGTCGTGCCGAGATAGGCGAGCGCGGGCGTGGACTGTTGATCGAGTGTGAGCGCATGCTGAAAAGACTCTGCCGCTTCCGTGTTCTTGCCGTTGTCGAGTTGGGCGATGCCGAGCGCGAGCCAGAGCAGCGCGGACTGCGGAAACTGTTTGAGCGACTCTTGCAGACGGATGACGGCGGCGGCGGGCGCGTGCGAATCCGTCAGCAACAAGCCGTAGCGAAAATGATAAGCCTCGTTGGCGGGGTCGCGCGCGAGCGCGTGCCGCAACGCGGGGATAGCGTTCTCGTAGTAACCGCCGGCCGCGTACACCTCCGCAAGCGTCGCATAGATGGGTGCGGCTTCGATACCACGCGCAACGGCCGCTTCCAGCGCACGCCCCGCCGCCGGGATGTCTTTGCGTTGTAGGTGCGCGCGCGCGAGCGTCACGACCGCTTGCACGTTCGCGGGGTCGGCGGCCTGCGCGGCTGCTGCTTCCTTGATCGCCTCGTCAACAAGACTTGCTTCGAGCAACGCCGCCGCCAACTCGGCGCGGGCGGGCGCAGCGTTGCTCGCGCCGGCCATGCGGGTCGCGTAGGCGCGATAATGCGCGGCAGCGCTTTCTCTGTCGCCGAGCCGCAACGACGTGATGACGAGGGCGTGCGCGAGTTGCGCGTCGGGCGCGAGCGCGTCGGCGCGTTGGAACAACTCGCGGGCGGCGCGCAAATCATCAGACCCGCCCGCGTTGAAACGTATCTGCGCGAGATTAACGAGCGCGCTCGGTTGCTCGCGGTCGAGTTTGAGCGAAGCCTCCAACTGCGCGGCGGCCTCTACGGTGCGGCCCAAGCGCAACAGGATGGCCCCGTAGTTGTTGCGCGCAGAGGCGAGATTGGGCGCGGCATTGGCGGCGGCGGCGAAGTGTTGTTCGGCTTCCTGTAACTGCCCGGCGCGGTCGGCGAGCATGCCGAGATACGTGTGCGCTGCGACGTTGCGCGGCTCGATGCTGAGAGTTTGCTGGAACGCCGCGCGCGCGGCCGGTTCGTCGCCGCGCGCGAGGGCCGCCGCGCCCGCCGCCACCAACTGTGCGGCGCGGCTCGCCTGCGCATCCGCCTGTGCCGTACGCCCTTGTGCGCGCACACGCACACTCACGCCGCACGTGCAGGCGACGACGAGCGCGAGCATCCACGCTGTCGGCAAGCTATGGCTCAGGCGTCTCATACTGCTCAACATCGCTCTCGCCGGTTCACAGTCTGATCAGTTCGTGTTTGTGGTCAGCACTGCCAGCGGGCCGGTATGGGGCAGGATTAAAGCTTGCTACACGAATGACAAGCGGCGCGGAAAAGCCCTCTCTGACCCTCCCGCGCCGCACGCCGTTGACCGACTGAGTTAGAAGAGCATGCGCAGGCGAATCTGGATCCGGCGCGGTTCGTTCGCGCCGGTACTAGAGAAGCCGGCGATGCCGTTCGTGCCCAGATTATCCGTGCGGAAGTTCGTCGTCGGGAAGAAGAGGTACGAACGGTTGAGGAGATTGAAGAACTCCGCGCCCAGTTCGAAGGTCAAGTTCTCGGCGATGTGCGTCTTCTTCAACAGGCTAAAGTCCTCGCTGTGGAAGCGGGGGCCGCGCACCTGACTGAGCGCGGGCGCGAGCGAGCCGAAGAAGCGCTGGGGGTTCGCGTAGTAAGCGGCGTAAGCTGCCGTGCCCGGCGCTGCGCCGCTCGGATTGTTGTTGAAGCCAGAGCCGAACTGCGGCGGTAGGGCAAACGCCGCCGTGTTGATCTGTTGCCCGTCCTGGCCGTTGAGCGAACGTGCGCTGGTCGTGATCGGCTGCCCCGTCGGGTTGAGCCGGATGTTGCCCAAGTAGCCGGTGAGTTGCAGGAACTCTGTGTTGCGCGGGTCGGAGGTGAAGAACGAGAGCGGCGTGCCCGATTGGTAGCGTTGAATCCCGCTCACCTGCCAACCGCCGATTACCTTGTCCACGATGCCGCCTTGATTGAGGAAGCGTCGCCCCTTGCCGAACGGCAGCTCGACCAGATAATTGAGGACGAGCACGTGCGGCGCGTTATTGGGCGAGATGGAGCGGAACGAGGTGCGGTCAAACGGGTTCTGTAAGACGCCGGCGAGGGGCGAGCCGCCGAACAGGTCTTCCGACGCATCCGTGAGCAGCTTCGAGAAGGTGTAGGACGCGCCGAACTGGATGCCGCGCGTGAAGCGGCGGTCGAGTTTGATCTGGAGCGCGTTGTAGTCGCTCGTGCCCTGACTTTCGAGCAGGTTGTTGATGCGGTTGTACTGCGGGAAAGGCTTCAAAGCCTG
>JBBRYU010000091.1:0-14330 GCA_038237345.1 Pyrinomonadales bacterium | reverse complement strand
AGCTCGAACTTGTTGCCGCTTTCTGATGAAGAAAGTGCGCTCGCACATGCGCCGCGATCTGCGGGTCAGTCAGCTTGTCGGCTGGCTCGATACCGACTATGCGGTCGTCGAGGTTGTCTTTCTCCAGGCGTTTCTTTAGCTCGCCCTTTGCTTCACCGGGCCCAAAGATCAAAATAGATTCGGCCTCCCGAATGCACGCAATCACCTCGTCGTAGTAACTGTTGAGGTGCCCGGTCAACTCGCGCTGCCGTATATCATCTGCCGGCTTTGAGACACCGGATTGGCCGTGTTGTTTTTCCTCTTTAGAATTAATCAACTTGATTTCTTCCTCGTTGCCCGCGACAAACACGATCACAGCCTTTCTATGATCGATCCACAAACCCACTGTCTTCTGCATAACCTTCTCCTTTGACTGCAATGTCTAATGAACCGATCAGCGCCCGGTGTTCAGAACGGGACTTGTTGCCGATGCTTCGGACGCGCTTTGTTCGCGAGTCTCGCCCGGCGAGAGTGTTTTGCGTCCGCTGATGATGTCAGGGTGAATACGGTAAAGCGTAATATGGCTAGCGCGCCCCCTCGGATCGCTGCACATCTTGTTAAGCGCAGGCGTGAGTGTCGGATTGTTTTTCGTGATGGATTGCATCGCGCGTTCAATCTCTTCCTGATCGGTGAGACGTTCGGCTTTGCCTGTGGCAATCACGCTCTTCCAGTCGGTTGGGCCATCAACTTCTTCAACTTGCAAACACACTTCCGGGTTCGCTGCGATAAACTCCGTTTTCATACCTTCAGTCGTGAAGATGTAAATGTCGGGGTCTTCGTATGCATAGTGGATGGGCATGACGTAAGGACGATTATCACGCGCGCAACCGAGATGTCCGTAGTCCGCACGCTTAAGCAGCGCGTGTACATCCTGCGCTCCCATTTCTTCTACTTCAATCATGATCTGCTCCCTTCTCCGAGAACAAAGTCTGCCTCTTTTAGTGTCCCACCGGTATCCGTTGAAAACGAGACTTCCCCTCGGCATCCCGCCATGAAATATTCAGCACGTAAGGTTTGACCTCACCTGCGATGACTTTGAGTCGTCCTAACTGATCTTGCTTGGGGTCAGCCGGTTTACCATTGATCCAGGTGCGGTGCGAGAGGACGACTTTCTCTTTCGGCTTTATACACGCTGTATCCTTAAACTTAATATTGGCTTGCGAAGGGCCGCCGCCGGGCGTTTCTTCATCTGTTAGAAAGATGGTCAGTACCTCGACACACTTGAGCGTTTGGTCGGTCTCATTCGTCAACTCTAAAAGCACCTGCGAGCCTTCATCTATGAACTCAAAGGTAAATGGCTTCTCTGTTCTGCTGTCGCTGGACATAAACTTCTCCTTTCGCGCTCTGCTGCGGCCGCTTCAAGGCTTGATGGCCACCTTGATCACGCCGCCCGCGCGCTGGCCGAAGACCTCATACGCCTCTTTGATATCATCGAGCGAGAAGGCATGCGTCAGCAATGGTGTGAGATCAACGCGCCCGTGCCTGACCACCCCCATCAGACGCCGCATCCGTTCCTTACCGCCGGGACACAGGGTAGTGACGATGCGATAATCGCCCAGCCCCGCCGCGAAAGCTTCATAAGGAATCTGCACTTTACCCGAATAGACGCCGAGGCTGGAGAGCGTGCCGCCCGGGCGCAGACTACGCAGCGCACTCTCGAAAGTCTCCTGCGTGCCCAGCGCTTCAATCGCCACGTCAACCCCTCCGCCGGTCAACTGCTGCACTTCCGCGACCACATCCGCTTCGCGATAATCTAGCGTCACGTCCGCGCCCATCTCGCGTGCCATGCCCAGACGATTCCGGTCACCATCGACCGCGATGATGAGCGATGCGCCCATCAGCTTCGCGCCGGCGGTGGCGCACAATCCGATTGGCCCCTGCGCGAAGACGACCACGGCGTCGCCGATCTTAATCTGCGCAGACTCCGCGCCGCTGAATCCGGTCGAGGCGATGTCGGCGAGGAGCACGACCTGTTCGTCCGTCAACTCGTCCGGAATCTTGGCGAGATTGGCCTGCGCGTGTGGCACGAGTAAATACTCAGCCTGTGCGCCGTTGATCGTGTTACCAAACCGCCAGCCGCCGAGAGCCTCATATCCGCCGCCATGACCACATTGCGAAAGCTGGCCGGACAAACACGCGCGGCACTGGCCGCAAGGCGTGATCGCGCCCACGAGTACGCGGTCACCGACTTCATAGCCGGTAACGCCGGGCCCGAGTTCATCAATCACGCCCACCGGCTCGTGCCCGATGACGAGGCCGCTTTTGACCGGATACTCGCCGCGCACAATGTGCAGATCGGTGCCGCAAATGGTGGTCAGCGTGACGCGAATTACCGCTTCGCCGACTCCCGCCCGTGGCCGTTCAACTTCCTCAATGCGAATGTCGTTCACGCCACGGAAAACAGTGGCCCGCATCTTTTCCATCTCACGCTCCCCGCAAGACCGTTCTAGTCAAACTAAACTTTCATTGAAAGCTAGACGAAGGCTAGATGCTTTCTTGCGGCGTGTGGTCAACCCCGTGCGGCCACGAAATCGAGAGCAGGAAGGCACTCTCCTCTAGGGCGTTGACATCGTGCGAGAGTGCCTTCTCAAGTACCAGTAAATGACCCGCCGGGAGTTCAACGGTTTGCGCATCCAGTTTGATGAGCAGGCGGCCTCTGATGACATGGATAGAAAGCCTGGCGTCGGCCTTGTGCTCCTGCATCAATGTTCCGGCATTCATCAACATGAGTACGATCCTGAAATCGGAATGCTTCACCAGAGTCTTTGAGATCCGCCCGTTCTTCAGCCAATGCTCTTCCCCGTGTAGTTGCTCGATTTCAGCCGCAAGATCAAACGTGAGCAAAGGGGTGGTAAGGCGAGCCGTCATCCCCTCCTCGCCGTTCACGCCACCTGCGCGTTCATCGGCCTGTTTCTTTGGAGCAGTGGACATTGTTTTTCACCCCTCATCGTTGTAGCCAAACCATTCTGCCATTAGTACGGAAACGCTGATCTTTGAAACGCGCGCAGTTTCAAAGATCAGATATTTCTGTTTCCGCAATCCATTCCGTGGGCGAGCGATCCCGCGCGCGAGTCTTACATGCCCATGCCGTTGCCCATCCCACCGGACATCGCCCCGGGTTTATTATCTTCCTGGATTTCGGCGATGAGCGCGTCGGTCGTGAGCATCAACCCCGCAATCGACGCGGCGTTCTGCAGCGCGCAACGCGTGACTTTCGCCGGGTCGATAATGCCCGCGGCCACCAGGTCTTCAAACTGCTCGGTCGCCGCGTTGTAGCCGAAATTGGGGTTCTTTTCGGCGCGCACTTTCGCCACGATCACCGCGCCTTCTTTGCCCGCATTCTGTACGATCTGCCGCAGCGGCTCTTCCAACGCCCGTTTCACGATAGTGACGCCGATCTGCTCGTCTACATCTCCGGTCGCTTCGCCGTCTTCATTCGGCTCGAAAATCTTGAATTTGTCGAGCGCCTTCGCCGCGCGAATCAGTGTCACGCCGCCGCCCGGCACGATGCCTTCTTCGACCGCCGCGCGTGTCGCGTGCATCGCATCCTCGACGCGCGCCTTCTTCTCTTTCAACTCCGTCTCGGTCGCCGCGCCAACGCGAATCACCGCGACGCCGCCGACGAGTTTTGCCAAACGCTCTTGCAGTTTCTCGCGGTCGTAATCCGACGTGCTGTCTTCCATCTGCGCTTTGAGTGTTTTCACGCGCCCTTGCAAGTCGGCGGTGTTACCCGCGCCATCAATGATGATCGTGTTCTCTTTGTCAATCGTCACCCGCTTGGCGCTGCCTAAATCTTCCAGCTTGACGTTCTCCAGTTTGATGCCGAGGTCTTCGCTGATCACTTTGCCACCCGTCAAAACAGCGATGTCTTCGAGTTGTGCCTTACGGCGATCACCGAAGCCGGGAGCCTTCACCGCCGCGACGTTCAAGGTGCCGCGCAGTTTATTCACCACGAGGGTCGCCAGCGCTTCGCCTTCCACGTCCTCTGCAATGATGAGCATCGGCTTGCCTGCTTTGGCGGCCTGCTCCAGCACGGGCAGGAGGTCTCTCATCGAAGAGAGCTTCTTCTCGCTAATAAGAATGACTGGGTCTTCAAGAACGGCCTCCATGCTGTCCGGGTCAGTCACGAAGTAAGGCGAAAGGTAGCCGCGATCAAACTGCATGCCTTCGACAAACTCCAAGTCCGTCTCCATCGTCTTCGATTCCTCGACCGTGATGACGCCGTCCTTGCCGACCTTGTTCATCGCTTCAGCAATCAGTTCGCCGATGGTCGCGTCGCCGTTCGCCGAGATCGTGCCGACCTGCGCGATCATCTCGCCTTGCACCGGCTTCGCCATCTTCTTGATCTCCGCGGTCGCGCGTTCGACCGCTTTATCGATGCCGCGCTTCAACGCCATCGGGTTTGCGCCCGCCGCGACGGTCTTCACGCCTTCGCGGAAAATCGCCTGTGCGAGCACAGTCGCAGTGGTCGTGCCGTCGCCCGCCACGTCCGAAGTCTTCGAGGCGTGTTCCTTCACCATCTGTGCGCCCATGTTCTCCATGGCATCTTTGAGCTCAATCTCTTTGGCTACTGTCACGCCGTCTTTCGTGATCGTCGGGCTACCATATTTCTTATCGAGCACGACGTTTCTGCCCTTCGGCCCGAGCGTGATCTTCACCGCGTCGGCGAGTTTGTTGACGCCGCGTAAAATTGCTGCCCGTGACTCTTCGCCATGAACTATTTGCTTTGCCATAATCTTTCTCTCTTCTCCTAATCAAATTTGTTAGTGCTGCCCCTAAAGAGCCTGGACAATCAAACCTTCTGCCGTCGAAGGACTACTTGCCGCTCTTCTTGCCGCCTGGCGCGCTACTGCCACCGGCAGAGCCTGCCGCCGCGCCCGCGCGTTGGATGATGCCGAGAATCTCGTCCTCGCGCATAATCAACAGCTCTTCACCGTGGAGCTTGATTTCAGAACTGGTGTACTTGCCGAACAAGACCCGGTCGCCTGTCTTAACATCCAGCGCCTGGCGCGTGCCGTCTTTCCTATATTTGCCATCGCCGACTGCGATGACCTCACCCTCCTGCGGTTTCTCTTTAGCCGAGTCAGGGATGATGATGCCGCCGCGCATTTGCTCGCCTTCGTCAATCCGCTTCACGATTACGCGATCATGTAATGGTCTGATGTTGGTCGTCATAGCTTTTTCAATCCTTTTCGGTTTTTCTACTGCACCAATGCAATGCGTCGAGCAGGGCAGAATTATCCCCCCCTCTCAAACGCAGAAGTTTTAGACAGCTCGCGCGGCAAGCTGGTGAAACGTGGAAGTTGCGACCTCGAAGGTCTGCACCTTCGGATTATTCTCCACCACGCTCGACAGTAATTTCAGCGCCTCGGGGTACGCCGCGCGGTTGTAAGCCTCCGCATCCTCTTTGGTATCCCAGAAGCTGACGCTAACGGCTTCCAGCCGTTCGGGCGCGACGAAAGTGATCTCATCGCGGAACCCTTTCTGTTTGCGCAACAGCGGGATGAGCACATCCTCGAGCGTCTTGGTCAGCTCCGGGGCGGCGTTTCTTTTGAGTCTCATCGTGACATGGCGTGTGAACATTTATTGCTCCTGCGGATGGTTAGGCTGTGGACTTCAGGTGGTCTGGATTGTTCCAGAGGAGCTGAAAAGGGAGTGAGCCATGCTCGGTTCCAGCTCACCTTACGTCAGATTGCCGTATATGTCAAATATAGTATATAGTTTATTGATAAGATATATCATATATGATATATATAGAACAATCGGGAGGCATCTTATGATTGAGACTCGAGTCGACGGGTTGTTGGAAACGCGCGGGCGATCATTCTACTGGCTAGCTAAAGAGACGGGCATCAGCCACACCACGCTGTGGCGGTTGAAGAAGGGCAAGGCGAAGGGGATCAACTTCGAGACCTTGGTGAAGATCTGCCGGGCGCTCGAGTGTCAGCCTGGTGATGTGTTGAGGTTGGTGAGTGGGAAGAAATCGTCCGAGAAGCGTAAAACTTAGTCAAAAACAACGTACTGCCTTTGAGCTATGAACCTAAGCGCGGACAAGCGACAGCATTCGCTATCTAATATGTGTAAAGGTGAAACGTCAAGTTAGAGCTTTGAGTAACTGGACTAACAATCGCGCTCTGCTGCCTGTCCGTATTATGGAGTAGGGGGGGTGCAGCAAACATGACAGGGACGATAGCCAGCAACTCGCGCAGCGGCAGCGGCTGCGAACGCGACGCGATTTTTATGCGGAATTTTCTGTGCCCATTCGCAATGGCCAAGATGGTAAAGGGCGAGGGTCAGATTGCCGACCACCGGCTGGATGGTGACTGACTGCGGCGGGGCGGCTAGTGCGGGTGTGGTGGGCGATAGCAAATTCCATTGGGCGGTGCGGGCAGGCACGCCGGCAACATTAGGCAACGCGGCGGCGGCCGCACCGGAGTTGAGCAGTGAGGATTGCGGCTCGCGCATGGCGCGCAGCACGCCATAGATGAGGCAGATGCCTACGAGCAGTAGCACTGTGAATACCAGCGCCGTGCCAAACGGCATGCCTAGCAGGTAGAGCAAATTGTAGAGGCCGAGATACCACCAGAAGAAAGATTTGCGCTCGCGCGCGAATGTGCGCGCATGTCTGATCGCATTCTGCCCTAACCCATACAGATCACTAGACGGGTGCGCGCCGCCATAGGGCGAGCCGAGCGGCGCAGGGCCGCTGAATATACTCTGCACCGCGTCCGAGCCGGGCGTCGCAGGCACACGGGAGCCGGGCTGTGCTTGCCTGCGCACCCAGACCGGCGCACGCATGGCCGCAGGCGGGGGGACGGACAGTGGCGCTTCCCGCGTCGGGCTGATCATATCTGCGTCAGCCGGCGCGGCCAGCCAGGCTGGTAGTTTGAGGTCAATGCTCGCGCTCTTTAGATCGAGTAAATCCGGCACAGCTTCCGGCGTGCCCCGCGCGCAAGCTTCGAGCAACTCGGCCAACTCACGATGTTCACCGCCGATCTCTTTGATCTGCGCCAGCAGGCGCGACCGCTCCGGCGCGACGAAATCATCCCGTGTGAACAGCAGATTCTCGTCATGGTGCTCTTGCCACAACTCCGGCCGCGCGGCGAGCGCGATGAGCGAAAGATAGATGACGAGACCAGAAAAATTATCGAGGGCGGCATTGAAGCAGCGCGCATCGCGGTGCGGATGCTGGTAATGCTGATGCCCTATCTCGCTGGCAGACCAGCCCGTCATAGCTGGCACGAACAAGCCGTCGCAGTCAACGAGCCGGAACTGGCCATGCTCGACGATGATGTTGCCGTGTTGCAGGTCGCCATGCGCGATGCCGGCCGCGCGCAACATGGTTAACAATCTGAGCCATTCATCCGCGAGATGTAGCAGCACGTCCCGTCGCCCCACCACCTCATCCAAATATACGTCGAGCGTCGGGCCTTCGAGCCACTCCATCACAAGCAACGGATACCTGCGCCCGGAGACGAGTATGCCCTGCGCGTCGTAAGCGAATTTAACGATGGCAGGGACGGGATACGCGTGCAGATGCTCGTCGATTAATTGGTAGCGCCGCTCGCGGTCGCCGAGATGGCTGCGGAAGCAACGCACGGCATAGACACCGCGCGACGATCTTAACTTATAAACGTAGGCGAACTGTCCCGACGTGACGAGCGGCATGCCGAGCCGATCCACGGCCGGGATTGTGTCGCGCAATTCAGCATGGGCGAAGCAGACGGACGGGCATTGTATGGCCTCTGTGTAAAGCCGTGCTGAAGGCCAAGAGATCTGTGCGTTACTTTGCATGCAATTGCTTTGCTGTGCGCACGTCAACCGGCGGTTAAGGTCACGCGAACGATAGCGATATCGTCGTCTTTAATTCTACGCGCCCGGCGTTCTTGTGCAAAGAGGGCGGCTATTTCGGCGGCCTGATCGGCTACGAGTAAGTTGTCAAAGTGGTCGAGTATAGGGTCGTGCTCACGCGCGCGTTTGAGAAACCATTCGGCAGTTGCATCGCTCAACAACCAGATCACGTCCGTGGGCTCAAACGTGCCCTGCTCGACGCGCGTCGGGGCGAACGCTGTCTCGTGTAATTGCCCACGTGAAGGGACTAGCACCGGCGTAGTAGTGAACAATTGATGATCAGCAATGGGCAGCGCATGACAGATCGCGCCATTACGCTGTTGGATTAGACACGCGTCGCCAAGGGCAAGCGCAGTCCAATGGATGGCATCTTCAACAATTTCAAATTGCACGCCGACGAATGCGGCGAACGACCCGCGCCGTGCCTTCTCTTCAGCATACCAGGAGAGCGTCCGCCCCTGCCATGCTTCGTGCAACACGTGGCCCTGCTCCGCGACCCACGCGCTGAACGACTCGCGCGTCAACACAGGCGACTCTGCCGCGACCCATCCTTCGGCGAGTAGCTGCGCCCAGTTGCGCGCATCGAACGCTTCCGTTGCCCCATCTGCCACCGCGCAGCGCGCTGTTGTGAGATTTATACCGATTGCATCTTCGCACTCCGCAGCTTGCGCGCCATCTTTGGGCAACAGGAATTGCTGTGCACGGAGTTGCCGGATTGAGCTTGGCATGACGATTATTTAGTTTGAGCAGTGCGGATCGATCAGCGACGAATTTAACTATCCATCCAGATGTGCGGTGTCATGCCTGTAAGACTGGTGCCGATCTCATAGAACTGCACGACTGATGAAGGGTCTGCGTTGAAAATGAAGCCGCGCGCGCCGGCCTCCGCAGCCACACCGAGTTGTTTAGCGGCGGCCATAAAGTTATCCGGCAGCGGGCTGGAGATGTCATAGAGGGTGCGCGCAAAGCCATCGGGCAGCGACCAGTCGTTAGCCGGATATTCAATCTTCGGTGCGCGCCGCGAAGAGACGTGACAGTTGAACAGCAACACCTGCCCATCGTTAGTCGCCAACGACATGATCTCGCGCCCGATGCCCCCCGGATCGCCGTCGCCCGACTCACCGTCAGTCAGATGAAGCACTGTCGGCGGAAACCCACGCGGGTGTTCCCTCAACCACTGTTCGAGGATTGACTTGGCGCGGGCGAACGCTTGGCACATCGGCGTGCCGCCGTCCGCCGTCGGATAGAGCCAGACGGGAAAGCGCACGGGCATCTCGACGATGCCGCCTGCGCCATCGGGCACGCGCTTGAGCCGCGTCTCGATCCTGATCGGATACTCCGCGATCTCCGCAATCGGCGCGCTGGCGCGATCCGCCAACAGTCCCGTGAGCGTGCTACCAACCGTGCGCCCGTAGCCTAACACCGAGACGTAATAGTAGTTGCGCACCTCTTCTGTTTTGGTGCAGCGGATGACCAGATCGTGGAGCGTATGATTGACGACATCGGCGACGAAGTCTGACTTGCGTATGCCTGCGTCGCCCGGCAGCGCGTCCGCCATCGAGCGTGATTGATCTACTAATAGGATGAGGCAGGTCGGGTGGGCCCGGGTGATTTGCGCCGAATACAAACAGTTACCCTCCACACAATCTTGCTCGCAAGTGCCGTGACAAGCATAAAGGCCGCCGCCGCTCACTGTCCACAACCGCTCAGGTAACATTGACTCGCGGCGCGAATTAGCATATTTATGCCGGGCACATCCTCTGATCTGCGCATGCAGCCGGGCATGCCTGCCCGCCCGCAGCGTTTGCCGGTTAGTCAGCCGTTACATTCCCAAATTAAAGGAGCATCACAGATGCGCGCACGACTCATTATCATCACGGCACTGACACTCGTCTGTTCAATCACGACTGCCCCCGCCTTCGCCCAAACCAACAACCCGAACAATCCCACTTGGTGGGACAAGTACCTTTACATGAAAAACAATGCTCCGCTCGGCGACAGCGGCGCGACTACCTCGCTCAGCTTCGGCACCAACATAGACGTGTCGAACGAATGCGGCCCGCAGAGCGAAACTTACATCACGCTCAACCCGGCGAACGCGCGCCAACTTGCGGCCGGTTCGAACGAAATTTTCCGGCTACCTATGCGCGGCTATTATTCGTCAAAGGGCGGTGCAAGCTGGGGTGGTGTCGATCTGCCGCTGCCACCCGCGCAGGGCGCTAATAGCTACAACTTCGGCTCCGACCCGACGCTCGCGTTCGATACGCGCGGCAACTTGTTCTACGGCTACATCGTTGTCTTCTTTGGCAACGGCGCGGGCGTCAATGGCACGGAGATGGCCGTCGCGCGCTCGACCGACGGCGGCAAGACCTATCCGGCAGTCACCTTCTTCTCTTATGAAGGCGGCAGCAACCACTTCAACGATAAGCCGATGATCACGACCGACATGAATGGGACAAGCCGTTACCGCGACAATATCTATATCGCATGGGACGCGGCCACGGGTGGCTCGACGAGCGGCGGCGTGCGCGTCGCCACCTCGCGCGACCACGGTGCGTCGTTCACCGTCACGCGCGCAGACGAGCCGCAGGGACAAGGCCATGCCATCGGCGCATCGCCCGCCGTCGGCCCCGACGGCACAGTCTACGTCGCGTGGAACGACTACAGCGCCAACACCATCGCCTTTAACCGCTCGTTCAACGGCGGGCAGACGTGGGACACACAGCGCGTGGTCTCCGCGAAGACGCTACCCTTCGACATCGCTATCCCGGCTGAATCCTTCCGTGGCGCGCTCGTCTATCCGACGCTCGACGTTGATCGCTCGCCGGGCCCGCATCGCGGGCGCATCTATTGTTCGTGGATGGATCGCACTGCCGCTGGCACGACCGACATCTTCATCGCCTATTCGGATGACAAAGGTAACACGTGGACGCAGGCTGCGCCGGTCACGGATCAGATCGGCATCGTGGATCGGTTCAACCATTGGATGTCGGTCGATCCGACGAACGGCGATGTCTACGTCTCCTTCTACGACACGCGCAACGACTGGACTGGTTTCCGTTACGTCACGGACGTTTATCTAGCGCAGTCGAAAGACGGCGGCGCATCATGGCTCGCAAACGTGCGCGTCACAAACGCCGGCTCGAACGAGCATGACTGCAACGGGTTATTCCCCTGCGACGGCATCAACTACGGCAACCAGCAGGGCGACTATGAAGGCGTCGTCGCTTACGGCGGCTTCGCGTATCCGGTCTGGACGGACAGTCGGCGACAACTCGATACCATCAGCGGGTGCAGTCGCAACCTCGCGATGGAAGAGGTCTTCTCGGCAAAGGTGCAAGGCAACTGAGAAACTTCGCGCGCGGCAGACCGTCAAATCTGGCGCGCGTTTGGTTTCAATATAGAGGGCACAAGGGACAAACAGAGCGCACAGAGAAAAACTCTGCGACCTCTGTTTGTCCCTTGTGCCCTCTGTGTTATATCTGCTCGCATCAGCCGGACAGCAGCAATGGTCACACACAACGAGCCTGAAACCCGGCCCCGCCTCGCGCGGCAATTGGGCGTGTTCGACGCGACGATGATCGTCATGGGCGGCATCGTCGGCGCGGGCATTTTTATCAACCCTTATGTGGTTGCGCAACAGGTGCATACGCCGTTGTTGATTTTAGGCGCCTGGCTGTTAGGCGGTGCGATTGCTCTACTTGGCGCTTTCATCTACGCAGAATTGGCGGCGCAGCTACCCAGCACAGGCGGCCAATATGCCTATCTGCGCGCGGCTTTTCATCCGTCAGTTGCTTTCATCTACGGCTGGGCGCTGCTGCTCGTCACGCAGACGGGAGGTATGGCCGCGGTCGCCGTTACTTTCGCGCGCTACTTTCACGAACTGACGAACGCGCCGCTCGCCGACAGCTATGTGGCCGCCACTGCGCTCGCACTGTTGACGATCATTAACTGTTTCGGCGTGCGCGCCGGCAGCAACGTGCAAAACGTATTAATGATCATAAAGATTCTGGCCATCGTGCTGCTCGTCGGCTGCGGGTTATTATTCATCAACCCGGCGCAGCCATTGCTCCAACCCACGCTTGATCGCCCCGTCTCTCTCTCTTTACTAACGGCCATGGGCGCGGCTTTGACGCCGGTGATGTTCGCCTACGGCGGATGGCAGACGGCCAGCTTTGTGGCGGGTGAGATGCGCGATCCGCGGCGCGATCTGGCGCGCGGATTACTCGTCGGCGTGCTGGGGGTCGTGGCGTTATACGTGGGCGTGAGTTTCGTGTGCGTGCGCGCGTTGGGCGCGGACGGACTGGCGCAGACGAAGACGCCCGCATCGGCCGTGATGCGGCTCGCGCTGGGCGAACGTGGCGCGGCGTTGATCGCGTGCGGCATCGCTGTCTCAACGCTTGGCTTCCTCAGTCAGAGTATGCTGACGGCCCCGCGCGTCTATTATGCTATGGCCGCCGATGGTCTGTTCTTTCGCGCAGTAGCGCGGTTGCATCCGCGCACGCGCGTGCCGATCCTGGCAATTGCGCTACAGGGTGCATGCGCCATCGTCATCGCTATCTCGGGCCGCTATGAACAAATACTCAACTATGTCGTCTCGGTTGATTTCATCTGGTTCGGTCTGACAGGCGCAGCGCTGTTCGTGTTCCGCAAGCGCGCACAAATGAACAGCAGGCAAGCAAACAACAGTTTAGTTAGCACCCTTGAATCATCGATTACGCCCTCGCGCATTGGCGAAATAAACGTGCCCGCAACGGACGGGTTCAAGGTGCCGGGCCATCCCGTTACAACGCTGTGTTTCATCGCGGCTTGCTGGCTGATCGTGCTCAGCACAATTTATAAGGACACAGTGAACGGCGTTATCGGACTCTTGGTCATGGCGGCCGGGTTGCCGGTCTATCTTTTTTGGCGGAGGCGGCGAAGCGCATGAGCGGACAGACGCGCGTGGAGAGTTCCGCCTACATGTTCTGGGCCAAGACGCAGTCGCGTGCGCGCTTCAATTTGGCGACCAGCGGACTCGTCAACTACCCGCTGGCAGATTTAGGCGTGAGTCTCTCTGATCTGGATCTGAGCGGGCCGAGCCTCTATGGTTACGCACCACTGCAACAAGCTATCGCCGCCAAGTGTGCGGTCACGCCCGACTGCGTGGTCGCCGCCACGGGCACGTCCGGCGCGAATCATCTTGTTATGTCCGCCCTGCTACAACCGGGCGATGAAGTTTTGATTGAACTGCCCGCTTATGACTTACTCGTCTCAACGGCGCAGCATTTGGGCGCATCGGTCATTCGCTTCGTTCGTTCCCCCACCAATGACTATCAGATTGACCCGGAGGACCTCGCCCGCCAGCTTACCCCGCGCACACGTCTCATTGTCTTGACTAACCTGCACAACCCCACGAGCACATACACGAACGAGACTACGCTACGTGCTGTCGGCAAGCACGCGCGGCGCGTGGGCGCGCATGTGTTGGTGGATGAGGTTTATCTGGATGCGCTCTTTGAGCGTGCGCCGCGCTCTGCATTTCATCTGGGCACGGAGTTCATTGTCACTAATAGCCTGACCAAAGTTTACGGTCTGAGCGGATTGCGCTGCGGCTGGGTACTCGCGGCAGCGCCGCTCGCTGCACGACTCTGGCGACTCAACGATCTATTCGGCGTGATCCCGGCGCATCCGGCCGAGCGTCTAAGCTGCATTGCGCTCGCACAACTTGCGCAAATAGCCGCTCATGCTCATTCCTTGCTCGCTACGAACCGTGACTTGCTCAACTCATTCCTCGCTACGCGCACTGATCTCTCGTGCGCGCTCAACCAGCACGGCACTGTCGCCTTCCCGCATTGGCGCGGCGGAGACGTGGCGAGCTTGTGCGCATTGCTGCGCGATAAATATGAGACGACAGTCGTGCCCGGTCACTTCTTCGACGCACCCGCACACTTCCGCATCGGCATGGGCTGCGATACGGACATGCTCGCTACCGGGCTGGAACGACTCGGCGCTGCTCTTGATGAAGCGGCGCGCCCACAGAGTTAAATTTAGGACTTACGCAGTTGAAAAAGCCGCTGTTGCAAACAAAGGGCTTAGCGAAATCACGACTTCCCGTAAGTTGTTGATTCTTCGTCCAACGGCGTAAATCCCGCCGTAGAAGCACAGACTGATTGCACGCCAATACTCAGGATTACCCTTGCCAGCCCCTTGAGCCGCAGCCCACCCCCACCTTGCTCAGCACCATACTGCTTGATCAATCTTGCCCACCTTGCCTGTCGGTAACGTGACGCTCGACCATGCTGCCTTTCTGCTCAGCAAAAACCCGCGCTTTCTTTTCCCGCCAGTCCGCTGCCATGCTTTCTAAGGAAGGCTGATACCGCGCGAAATCCTGTTGCACTAAATCTGCGGTAGCTTGCGTCACCAGAAAAGCCGGCTGCTGCTCAGGGTCGGCATCGGGT
>JBBRYU010000090.1:0-14354 GCA_038237345.1 Pyrinomonadales bacterium | reverse complement strand
GCGCAGGCAGCTCTGCCTGCCATGAGCGCGGCAGCGCGAACACCGGCCGCGCCCTCCGGCGCGTTGCCAGGCACGGCTGCCTGCGCTCCCAGCACCGTGGCCTTGCTTGGCTCGGTTACACTCATCGGCAAACGACTATAGTGGTCAACTTCTTACCACAGATGCTAACTTTAATCCGTCCTGCCGCAACTGCGACTTGCATAAGCAGAATCACATTACGCAAGCAAGAGAAGCGCAAAATCTGAGTCGCTGGCCCGTGCTATTGCTGCACGGTTCATGAAGAGAGAAACGGAATGGATGGAGCAGACAAAGCACACGCGCGACTCACGCGCCGCCAGCGGACTACATTCATCTGCGCCGCGTGCGCGCTACTCCTTGCGCTCGCGTCGAGCGCGCCGCGTCTGCACGCGAGCGGCAACGTGCAGCGTAATATCAAACCGGAGTTTAAGTCCGACGTGAACAACCTGCCCGATGCAGTAGAGAAAGTAAACGCGCGCCAAGTGATCGAGGCGCAGCGCGTGCGCGCGGACTTCGCCGTGAATGAGTTTGACCATCCGGCATGGCAAGGAGCGCAGGCGGTGCGAATCGAGCGTTACTGGTCGGGCGCGAGCGCGCCGGCCGCGCGACAGGCGGAAGCACGCGTGCTGTGGTCGGAGACGGCGTTGTATGTGCGCTTCGTGGCGCGACAGGGCGAGCCGTTGGTGGTGAACGATAAACCGCGCCTCGATCAGAAAACTATGGGTCTGTGGGATCGTGATGTGTGCGAGTTGTTCGTCGCGCCGCATGCGGGGAAGCCGGAGCGTTACTTCGAGTTCGAGGTCGCGCCCACCGGCGAGTGGATCGATCTGGGGATTCACGTGCTGCCCGACAGGCGCGAGACCGATTGGCAATATCACTCCGGCGCGACCTTCGCCGCGCGCATCGCGCCGGACACGATCACGTTGACGATGCGCATCCCCTGGGCTGCGCTCGGCGGCAAGCCCGCGCCGGATGCACGCTGGCGCGCGAACCTCTTCCGTTGCGTCGGCGCGGGCGCGCCGCGCGGTTATCTCGCGTGGCAACCGACCCGCACCGAGCAGCCAAACTTCCACGTGCCGCAAAGCTTCGGCTGGCTGCACTTCAAAGGCTTTGATTAAAGACTGAGCGCGTGAAGCAAATTACCTAGCCACAAAGCGGCGGCAGATTGTAGCCCACGGCGCAAGCCGGGGATCGGCGAGCAATAAAATGTTCAAGCCCCGACAGGGGCGAAAGATATTCAACCTCGAATTTCTTTCGCCCCTGTCGGGGCTGTTTGTTTTTTGTAACTTGCCCCCCGGCTTGCGCCGTGAGCTACATTGTTTCGCCCCTCGCGGGGCTGGCTCAAGTTTACTTGTAAGAGACCACGACCGACTGCGGTGTCTGCGGCACGGGATGCAACTCGCTACGCGTGAAGCCGGCGTTGGCGCACATGCGTTCCAGTTCGGCGAAGGTGTAGGCATCGCCGGCGGGCGTGCCCACGAGCATCGTGAAGCTGAAACCGGCCGCGCCCGGCGGCGTGACGCGGTCTTCGTTCGGCACGAACTCAAGCGTAACCGCGTGCCCGCCATCCGCGAGCGCCGCGTGGACTTTGCGCAACAGCATCTCATTAGTTGGTGGATCAAAGTGGTGCAGGAAGTTGGTGAGCAGTATCACGTCGTAAGGGCCGCCGAAGTCCACGTCAAACGCGCTGCCCGCGACTGTGTGATAACGAGCCGTGACGCCCGCGTGCGCCGCATTCTCCTTGGCCACTGCGAGTACGGCGGGCCAATCAAGAGCCGTGATGTGCGCTTGCGGATTGCGCGCGGCGAAGGCGAGACCGAAGCGGCCGTGCCCGGCCGCGATGTCGAGGATGCGCAGAGGCTGATCGGGTTGCGGATCAACCAACTGCGCCATCATCTGCGCGGCCGGCATCATCATCGGAGCCATGCTGCGCGCGAAACTCACCCAGACCGGATTCTCCGGCGCGACCGTGCCGTCTTGCGGCATCGCCGTCCCGCCCTTGCGCACGGCCGCCGTCGTCTCGGTGAAGCCGGCGGTCAGCAGCGGCGAGAGCAGGAATTCAATCGCGCCGCCGACGTAGGCCGGCGAGCGGCGGTCGAGAAACATGGCCGAGTCGGGCGTGAGTTGATAGCGTGCGTCAGTCTTCGTGAGAAAGCCGAGCACGGTCAGATAGTCGCAGAGGATGCGTGCGCCGCGCTCGGCAATGGCGCATGCTTGCGCGATGGCCGGCGCGGTCTCGTGCCCTGCGGCGATGGTCGTGAAGAGATTCAACTCGACAGCGGCCTTGATGGCTTCGCTGCGCTGATACGCGCCGACGGTCTCGAAGAAAAGCATCGGGGAAGGCCCCATCTGTTCGGGCATGATTCGTCTCCTTTGAGATCGCGCATGAAGGAAAGCGTGCGGGAATGTTGTAGAGCGTCGTACTTCTTACGTGATCTGCGGCGGGCGCGTCAAATCACGCGCGCCGACTCACGCGCCAGCCGGCCGCGCGGGTTGCCGCGACTGTGCAAGGTACGCCTCGTAGCGCGCACGATCCGCCGCGCTCATCTCCTTGAGGTGGACGCCGATCAGATAACCCTGCTCCGCGTCGTCACTGCCGAGTTGTTCATAGCGCACGGGGGTCGCTAACAACGCGAGCGGCCCCGCCGGGTGCTCAAGCAGGATGCTCAAGGTCACATCGGGGCCGGTCAGGTAGCGTCCGCCGACGCGCACGGCCGGTAAGATGAGCGCCAATCCGCTCGTGCTGAGGTCGCGCGTATAGCCGTCGAGGGGGGATGTGCGCGGCGAGTTTTCGCCGCGCGCCGTCAGTTCGAGCAACGAGACGCGGCACGGCAGACGCAAGCGCTGGCGCGGCGCGTGGCGACTGCCGACGTATGCGCGCATGCGTGCGACGATGGCGCGGAGCAACTCGGACATAAAATAGATGCCGGGGTCAGGGGGAGAAGCGACGCTGACACCTAGCATCTTACATCCGAGGGCGATAGATCAATGGCCCGGCGTGAACTAGACTTGCGCAGGCGTTGGCCTACTTAGCGGCCGGCGCGGTCAATTCAAGCTGATCTGTCTGGCCCGCGCGCAGCGTGACGCGCTGTCCGCCCGCGCTGAACTGCCCGATCTCATCTGCCGATAACCCACGCGGGCGCTCTGTGGCTGGCAACACGAATACCAGATAATCGCCCGGCGGCGCAGCGAGCGTAAACGCTCCGTCCAATTCAGTGCGCACGAGAAACTGCGCGCCGTTCCAACGCCATTGACGTGCATCCGCCGGCACGAGTACGACCGCCGCGCCGCTCACGGGCGCACGCTCTTTCTCCCCCGCGACCGAGACGCGCCCGTGCAGTTTGGCCAACTCCGGCGATAGCACCACGCGTGCGCCCCGGATCGTCATGCTGTCCGCGATCACCAACGGCTCGCGCGTGTACGTGACGCCGTTCGCCGTGATTGACCTCACATAGTAGCCGCCCTCTTCGCCTGAAGCGTTGACGCTGAAGAAGACCTTGCCCGGCTGTATGCCGCCGAGGACAAAACGCCCGTTTTGCACCACGGCAAGGCCGCTGTAGGCCGCGCGCGGCCCTTCGCCAATCGACTCCGCGCTCAGGGCGAGATATGCCGGGAGTTCTCGCTCACTTGCCTTCTCGCTGTCGATGACGACCGTGCCGGAGATGCGTCCGCCCGCGCTGAGATTGACGGCCAAGCTGGTGAGATCGTGCCCCTCGATCTTTATTTCCTGTTGTCTGGCCGCGAAGCGTTGGACGGGCTGCGGCGGCCGCAAGCTCTCCATCGCGCGCGGGTTGCCGCTCTCGACCGCCGCGCGCACGGCAGTCTGGTACGCTTCCATCGCCGCCTGATCGGTCTCTGCTTGCGGTTGCGCGGTCAGCACGTAGAGACCGTCCGGCAGTTCGTTGAACTGCCAGCGTCCTTGCTCGTCAGTGCTGGTGTACTGATCAATCGTCAACGGCATCTCTTCCGCTTCAGCCTCTTTCAGATGGATGCCTAAGTGTACGTTCCGCAAGGGGCGGCCCGTCTGCTTGTCTTTCACGACGCCGGCCAGGGTGTACAACCCACGGTCGGCGAGCATGATGTCCACGCCCACATGTTCCTCGCCCGCCACAAGCTTGATGGCGGTGGCCTCGCTGGGGCGCGCCGCGGACGGATAGTAAGTCACGACCAACGGGCTGCCCTGCTGAGCCTCGCCTTCATAATCCTCCATCGCGCCCGTGCTATTGCCGTGCTCGATCTGCTCGGCGACGCTGATGAGATACTCGCCGGGCGGCAGACCGGTGAAGCGGAAGATGCCGCGATCATCCGTCGGCGTCGCGCCTGTGGAGTTTGCGCCGACGCCGCCGAGATATTGGCGCAACTGCCCGTGTTGCCGGCGCAACAACGTGACCTCGACGTTGATGGCCGGATCGCCATTCTCGTAAGTGACCTTGCCCGTGAGCGCGCCGCCGCGTCGGGCACGCACCTGTACTTCAGTATCGCTGTTGCCGTCCACACTGACACGTTCAAACTGATCGCGGAAGGCATTGAAGTTTATGTCGCTGCCCTGTGTGTCCTCGATGCTGAGAAAACTGTAAGGCGTGAGCAGTCCCGGCCCTTCGACGATGATGAAGTAACGTCCGGCCGGCACATGCTCGATCACGAAGTCGCCGCGCTCGTTCGTCAGGGCAGACGGCCCCGTGCCTTCCGTGCTGCCGTCTTCCAGCAGCAGCACGCGGGCGCGGCGCACGGGCCGCCCTGTGTCGTCATAGACTACGTGCCCGCGCAACTTCGCGCGCGGCGTCGGCTCCGGCTTCGCTTCTCTGACCCGCACTTGGTCATCTGGCTCCGGATGCACTCTGTTGATCTGCGCGTTGACCAGACAATGCAGCAGCAACAGGAAGCCGAACGCGAGTAGCAGCGTGCGCGCGACGCGCTTTTGTTGTGCGTGGATTGACGTATTCATCTGGCGTTCCCTGTTACGGGAAGAACGGGGGAAAGTTTTATTTGTTGCGGCGAACGCGGACAGATTTTAGTTTACGGCTTCTTCACGCCCGGCGGCACGTAGGGCTTGCCGCTCGTGTCTTTGCTCTTGTAACCCGTTGCGTCCATGTAGAACGAGAGCCGGCCGGTGCGGCCGTACTTGCCCGGCTCAGCCTGCATTGCATAAGCCCGCGCGTCTTTGCCAAGCAAGACGCGGAAGGTGTAGCCGAGCGTGTCGGACTCCACGTCGTCGCGCAGGGACGGCTTGCTCGCGACGAGCGTTGGCACATCAGCATACACGCCACCGTGCTGCGCGGCGTAAGCGGCTTCCGCCTGCGCGATCAGTAACAGCACCTGCTGCACCTCGTCGTGATGACTATCAATGCGCGCATCGGGAAAGAAGGCCGCGCCTTTGCTCTGCACGACTTGATAGCTCTTGAGGTCGCCATAGAGCCACACGCCGCCCACGCGGATCAGTTGTATCTGTTCGACCTTTGCCCCCGCATCGTCAGCCCGGCGCGCGAAAACGGTCGCCTCGTCGCCGCTGATCTGCTCGCCGTTCAACTCAACCTTGTCGGGCACGGCCGTGGACATCTTCTCAAACTCCGGCCGCAACTCGTCGAACTCTTGCGCCGACAAACTCGTAATCGCGGGCTTATAGATGGACATGGCGAATGCCTCGCGAAACTGTCGTTCGCGTAGCGCATGATAGAAATCGAGCACGACGCGCGACGGCGAGCCTACGGCCGGCGTCGGGCTGGGCGTGGCGACGGCGACGGGCGGCGTCTGCCCTTGCGCGCGGGCCGGCATACTTGCGTGTGCGAACACGCAGACGCACAAGGCGCTGATGAGCTTAAAACTGAAGCGCGCACGTGCGCGGCGTGTGGACTGTTGCTGCATGAATGATCTTTCCTTCGGAATGAGTGATCGGACGTTGCGCGCCCGGCGGTCGGGTCGTCATCGGCGCGCCACATAATTATAGAGGATAGAGGACGAAAAAGCGTTGCCGCAGAAAAGCGCGGGCGCGCGCTGAAAGATGATTGCCGCCGATGTTAACGCTGGCGTCCGCTGCAACGTCTAAAGTTAAAGTTGCCTAACTACGGTCGGCGTTGATTGCTTCTGACAAGGAGATGCCCGCGATGAATAGACTGGCCCCGGTCAGCCTCTCTCTTCTGTTATTAGTTGCGCTGTGCGCGTCGCCCGCTGCCCCGTTCGCCGCGCAATCTCCCACCCTTGCGGATTATCTCGCGCGCAGCGCGAGCGAGTTGACTGTGCGCGAGGGCAGTTTGGGCGGGCCGGGCGCAGAGTTATTGCGCCGAGAAGCAACACGCTCGCAATTCATTTTCTTAGGCGAAGAACACGGGATCGCGGAGATACCGCAGTTCGCCGCCGCCCTGTGGCGCACACTCCCGCCGCTCGGCTATCGCCACGTCGCGCTGGAACAGGGGCCGTGGGTCATCGCCCAGGCGGATCGCTACGTGCGCTTCGGCGACGCGGCGGCCATGCAGACGTATCGCGCATCGCTCGTCGCCCATTTGCAGTACGACTCAGACGAGAGCATCGCTTTTCTTGCCGCGCTCCGCCCAACGGCACGCGGGGCCAAGTCCCTCGTTGTGTGGGGGCTTGATCAGGAGATGCGTGCCGCGCCGCTACTCCGTCGTCTGCTGGCGCTTGCGCCGAACGTGCAGACGCGACAGGCTGTGCAGGCGACGCTAAAGCGGGCCGAGGCGGCCGACAAGTTGGGGCAGAGTAGTCTGCTCGGCTACGCGCACGACATTGTTACGTTGCGCCAAGCGTTCAGCACGCGCACAACGCCGGAGGCAAAGCAGCTTCTTGATCTGATGGAGATGAGCAATCGGATTTACGAGAATGATCGGCAGGCGAGCAAAGAGTTGACCGGCTTTGAGGCGAACCGCGCGCGCGAGGACATGATGAAAGATATCTTCTTGCGCAACTATCGCGCAGCGCAACGCGCCGGTGAACTCAAGCCGCGCGTGCTACTGCAACTCGGCGCGTGGCACGGCATGCGCGGACTTAGCCCGACCAGCATCTCAAGTCTCGGCAACTTTGTCGCAGAATTTGCGCGCGGCGAGAATAGCCAGATGTTCAATCTGGCTGTAACGTGCGGGAAGGGCGGGCGGAAAAGCGGCAATAAAGAGGACGCCGGTAAGGAACTGCCCTGCGGCGCGGATGAGGCCGAATGGGCCCAGCCGCTACTCAAAGCGGCCCGTTGGCAATGGACGCTGTTTGACTTGCGCACGTTGCGCCCGGCTGTGCATGCGGGCGTGATCAAAGCGCCGGAACCGCTTGCGTCGCTCGTCTTTCAATACGACGCGCTCCTGCTCATCGCCGGCACAACGCCGATGCACTATTCCGATCTTAAGTCTCAATTCACGCTCAAGCGATAATGTGCAGACAAGCGCTCACTCACGTTGAATAGACAGCCGCTGATTCGGCAACTTGCGACACTTACTTTCCTGCCGCCGGTCAACCGTGCAGCAGCAGTTCGCATCCATTAACCAACACGCCTGAAATCTCCGCCGGGGCCGCTGCCGCATGCGCCGGTCGCTAGAAGGCAGTAAATATCGCTGGTCACGCTGCCGCCGTGGTTTGCGCCCGATACTCCTGCACAGAGGTGTAAATAATAAGGATCAGCAGGATTGACGCAAGCACTAATGAAGCTCCCTTAGTACCAAGATCAAGTCCACCTTTTTCATGTGTCTTTGTCAGAAGATCCCCGAAGGTTGCCCCAAAGGGGCGGGTTAAGACGAACGCGATCCAGAATAAAACAACCTTAGAGATATTGGTAAAGAAATGGGCTAAGATCACCAAGACCAGTAAGCCTGTAATCAGTGCCGCCCCGCCGGCAAAGCCAAGCCCGGAACTATCGGCCAAAAAGTCACCTAAGGCCGTACCTAACGTATTGGAAAAAAGAATCGCAGTCCAATAGAGTAACTCGACCCTAAAGGTTTTAATATTCGCGACCGACAACGAGCCTTCGGTAAGACGCCAGAAGGCAAGGATAGACATCAAAATGCCAACTAAGATCAGTGTGCCTTTTGCATAACCCAGTCCTAAAGTACGATCCATATAATCTGACATCGTCGTCCCGGCCGTACTGGTCGCAATAATGACCAGCCAATAAATCAGCGGGTAGTACTTTTTGGATAAAAGCTGCAATACAAGAGTAACCAGAAACATACCGATCAAAATCATCGAACTAACGGCATAACCGATGTTCAATGTCATGGACAGCAGGTCGCCCCCGGTTTCACCGAGTGTGGTTGCGCAGATCTTCATTATCCAAAAGAGAAGAGTAATTTCAGGAATTTTGCTCATGCTCATGTTTGGTTCCTTCCATATTTTGGGTTTGGGCGCGCACTGTGGCCCGCGTCAGCTTTACCACATGGCGTAATCAGGATTGGATTTAAAACTTCAATTCAGAGGTCTATATAAAGACCAGCTTCACGCTCAAGCGCACCTTTAGTAATTGGAGAATGTCACCAAATGGTAAAGATACATCTAACAAAATCACCCGTCCATAAACGCGAACAGGGGCGCAGCGATGCATCGCTGCGCCCCTGTTCATACGTCCGGTTAACGTCCATACTCTATCAAGCAGACGAATCGTCTACCTCGTCTTATGACACGGCGTGCTTGACGGCCTTCTTAGTCCCGCGCCCGAAGTGTTTACCAGCGCGACCTATGTGCTTGCCAAAGTGCTTGCCGGCGCGCACTACCCGGCCATGCTTCATGTTGTGGCCCGCGCTCGTGCCGGCCCGCTTGACCTCACTGCCGCTTTCCTTCATCTGCCCTGTCGCGGTGTTGCTATTTTGCTGCGCAGACGCGTGCGGTGCGGTAAAGGCTAGGGCGATTCCCAGCGCCGCCCCCGTTAATAGTTGCCTTACAGTCGATTTCATATTGTCCTTTCTTGCGCGACGTGGTAGCTCAAGAGCTAGTTTCGCCGCCGGTTACATTTAGTTAAGCTTAGTAGCGGCGGTGGCGTTTGCGTAGCTTGTAGGTATAGAGCGCGGAGCCGCCCCCGCCAGAGACAGCACCAATCGCCGCGCCCTTCTTGCCGCCGATTATTCCGCCCAAGGCCGCGCCGCCCAACGCCCCACCCGCGACCGTCAGCTTATCCTGGTGCTTCTGCCAGAAAGAGCGATGGCGCGTGCTGTAGGTGTAATAGCTGCGCCGCGTGGTCTGCCGCTTGTGACGTGTGCGGGCTGCGGTCGGCAAGGCCGCCGCGACCATCAACGTCAGGCACATCAAAGCGACAAGTAGTTGCTTTCTCATGATCTAATCTCCCCTTCTTCCTGAAAACTGGTCGAAATTCGTACTGAATTTCCTGATGTTAAGGTTCAGTGGCAAATCACATGCCTAGCAACGGGTAATTATTGTTGGTACTTTGCGCGCTGATTAAGCTAGCGATTGTACTATGTAGCCTTCATGTTCCAGCCGGCAAGACTTGCGATAATAGCCACCAACTCGCTCAACTCCACGGGCTTGGCGACATGCATTTGATAGCCCGCTTTTAGTACCTGCAAGCGATCTTCCGCCCGCGCATACGCGGTTAGAGCAACCGCCGGTACTTTGCCGCCGCGCTTCGCTGCCAGTGCGCGCACTTGCCTGATCAGTTCATAGCCGTCCTCCCCCGGCATGCCGATATCACTTATCAGGACATCCGGCTGCGCTTGCCGTAACAGCGCAAGTGCCTCGCCAGCCGAGCCGGCGGCGATTACTTCAGCGCCGCACTGCCCGAGCATGACGCGTAGCAGTTCCCGCGTGTCGGCTTCATCATCCACGACCAGCACTTTCAAGCCATCGAGTCGCTCTGGACAAGCAGGCACAGCATGAATGTCTCTGGCCGCCGGGTGGACACGCTCCTGCCTGTGTGCGCTTTCATAAACGATAAGCAGCGGCAGTTTTACCGTGAAGGTTGCGCCTAGCCCTTCGCCGCGGCTCTCGACCTGCACGGAGCCGCCATGTAGCTCCACTAGCTGGCGCACAATCGCTAAGCCTAAGCCGAGTCCGCCATGTTGGCGGGTGGTTGTGCCGTCAGCCTGCCGGAAGCGTTCAAAGACGAAGGGCAGAAACTTCGCGTTGATGCCTGCCCCGGTATCGCTCACCGTGATTTCGAGGTGCGAGTTAATTCGTTCCAACCGGACTTGTACGCGCCCGTCTCTGGGCGTGAACTTGATGGCATTGGAGAGCAGATTCCAGACCACCTGTTGCAAGCGGGCCGGATCGCCGGAGACCGCGCTGACACCTGTATCCATCACCTGCTGGATGCGCACACCTTTGGCCTCGGCTGCCGGGCGTACCGCATCTATCGCGGCTTCAATAAATGAAGCGGGATCAACCGGTCGTACATCAAGCCGGAGTTTCCCGGTGATGATCCGTGAGACATCCAGCAGATCATCGATGAGTTGCGCCTGTGCGCGGGCGTTGCGCTCGATGATTTCGAGCGCTTGAGCTTCGCCCTGCTCATCGAGTTGCCCCGCGCGGAGCATGTGCGCCCAACCGAGGACGGCGGTTAAAGGCGTGCGCAACTCGTGCGAAACAGTTGCTAAGAATTCATCCTTGAGCCGGCTGGCCGCCTGCGCGTCGCGGTAGAGGCGCGCGTTGTCAATCGCGATAGCGGCGCGCTGCGCCAGACTTTCCGCGAGCGCCACGTCTTCCGGCCCAAACTTACGCCCGGACTCCGCCGCGATGAGAGTGATCGCGCCCAGCGTTCTGCCTTGGGTAACGAGCGGGACAATTATGGCCGACGTAAAACCGATGTCACGCATGATCTGGAGATGCTCGGCGTCATGGGCGGCGGCGACCAACATCTCATCCCTGATCTCGGAGTAGATTTCAGACTTGCCTGTCCGTAAAACATTTGGCACGCCCTGCAGCGCATCCATATCAGGCGGGTAGCGCTGCTGTAGTTCATACGCCCACTCAATTTTTTTCGGATCAACGTGCGCGACAGCCAGCCGTTTGATGGTGCGCTCATCTTCCAGCACGTCCACCGTACACCAGTCGGCAAGGGTCGGTACGGCCATGCGTGCGACGCTCCCAAGCGTCGTCTCATACTCCAGTGAAGACGCAATCACACTGCTGGCTTCGGCCAGAAATCTTTGCACCTCTTCAGTGCGTCTTCGTTCCGTTATATCCTGAAAGATGTTGATGGCAAACTGAACCTGTCCGTCCTCATCGAAGACGGGCGTCGCTTTAACTACTGACCACCGCTCTTCACCATTAGCCTTTGCTCGGTAACAGATTGTCGCGGCGGCGCTCTTGCCTTCTTTCAAGGCGATCCGGCCGGGCAGCCGGGCGCGCGGAAAAGGATTCCTTGCCTCATCCAGCAACTCAAACCTCGCCATTAATTCCTGCGTGGACACTGCCAAAAGGGCTTGCGCGGATTCATAACCGATAGCTTTTGCCGCCGCATCATTGGCATAAACGAGTCGGCCTTGCGCATCCTGCGCAGTGATACTTTCTGCCACGCCCTGCAAAATGATCTCGATCTGTTTTCTTGATTTTTGCAGTTCCGCTTCCGCCCGCTTGCGCGCTGTCACGTCCCGCGCGATGCCTTCAACGGCCACGGGCTGTCCATCGCGGTACGCGATTTTCGTGCTCAGCTCAAGCGTCACCCGCCGCCCGTCTTTAGCGATGATGTCCACCTCGTAGACGGTGGGCGAAGAGGTGAGGAGTGTCTGCGCAGTCATCTGTTTGGCGAGTTCCAGATGCTCCGGGGCGACGACTTGGGCGATGTTCAACCCGCCCAGAATTTGCTCACGCGTATAGCCGGTGGCCGCCTCCCCGGCCCGATTGATCGTGAGGTAGTTCCCTTGCAGGTCATGCGCATAGATGATGTCGTTGGCATTCTCCAGCAGACTGCGATACTGCTCTTCGCTGCGTCGCAGTTCTGCCTCGATTTGCCTGTACTCGCTAATATCCTGTATGTGTGCGGCAAGATATAGCACCCGTCCCTCCGCATCTTTGACCGCCGTACTTTCCACCAGCACAGGAAAAGTAGTGCCATCTTTCCGCATGTGCAGCGACTCGAAGGTGTAGTGGCCTTGCTCGCGCGTGATGCGTATATATTCGCCTAACGTCGCGCGGGCCGTGGGCGCAAACACATTGCCGAGCGGCATGCCAATCAGTTCTTCGACCAGATAACCGTGCATGCGTGCATAAGCCGGGTTCATCACCTCAAGTTTGTGCCCATCCGCATTGGCGATGACTACTCCCCACTGTGCGTGCTCGAAGATATGCGCCCAACGTTGCGTCATCGCCTCTGCCCGCTTACGCGCCGTGATATCTTCGTGCATAAGCACGACCTCACGCACCAGCCCTGTCGCATCCTTGACCGGGAAGGCGAATGCGCTGACCCAACGCCCGGGTTCTGCATGCGTGCTGCGATTGGGAATTGTCTCCTCCGGATCGTAGAGGATGGGCGGAATCTCGCTGCGCTCGCCGGCAAAGGCCTTTTTGATAAAAGGCATAATCCCTTTCTGGACGAGTTGCGGGTCGGCCAGAATATTGTACTCACCCAGTTGTGCGAGCGTGACGCCCCAGAGTTCTTCCCACGCGCGATTGACCCACAGGGTTCTGCCATCGGGCGCGCAGATTTGCGTGCTCGTGGGGATTTGCTCAAAAGCAGCCCGAAACAATTCTGCGCTTTGCGGCAGCGAGTTCGGCGAGATTTCTGTTGGTTTGCGCTCCTTGGTCACTAGCTTTCTCTCTCAGGTGAATTCTGAATTGGGAGACAGCAAGATAATTACGGAAGTGGGGCTATGATGCAAACCTTTTCAGAGATTCTGACCCGTACAGCTTGAGCTACCCTACCTCTTATCACAATAAGCTTGACCCGTTTGCTACAATTGGACGAAAGTTAGCAGGTCTAAGGTGATGGCAAGTGCGCGGGTTCGCAGCGTGCGCTGTTTATGAACTGTACGGCTTGACGGACGTTCCGCAGTCGTCTCACATCTCTGTTTTGCCAACTAAGGAGAAGATCATGCGTAGAGTTCTGCTGGGAATACTGGGGCTGGCGTTTTGCGCCGCTTCTGCATCGGCACAGACTGCCGACGAAATCATAAGCAAGTATCTCAAGACTATCGGTGGCATGGAGAAGCTTCAGGCCATTAAGTCCACGCGCAGCGTGGGGCAGTTCAACGGCGGCGGCGGCTTCGAGGCCGTCATCACGGAGGAACACAAGCGCCCGAGCATGGTGCGCGAGGAATTTTCTTTGCAGGGCTTGACGGGCGTGAACGCCTACGACGGCCACAGCGGCTGGAAGATTGAGCCGTGGAACGGCAAGAAAGACCCTGAGCCGCTGGGCGAAGAGGAGATGAAATCCATTCTTGAGGACGCGGATTTCGACGGGCCGCTCATCAATTATCAGGAGAAGGGCAACAAGGTGGAGTTCGTCGGCATGGATCAGTTCGAGGGCACGGACACCTACAAGCTGAAGGTCACGCAAAAAAATGGCGACGAGCGTTATTACTTCATGGACACGGACAGTTACGTCCCGATCAAAATTGAGATCAAGCGTTTTGTGCGCGGCGCGCCGCAGGAGTACGAAATATCGCTCGGCGATTACAAGCAGGTGGCCGGCGTCTATATGCCTTTCTCCGTCGAGTCCGGGCCGAAGGGCAGCCAGAACCGCTCGAAGGTCACGTGGGAGAAGATAGAAGCGAACGTGGCGCTGGGCGATAGCCGCTTCGTAAAACCTGTGCCGGGCGCAGCAACCTCACGCCAGCCGCAGGGCGACGAGCAGGACGCTGCCAAGACTCTGCCGAAGCAGGATGAGAAGAAGCAGCCGCCCGCCAGGAAAGAACCGCCGACTAGAAAGCCCCGGCAGGGAGGGAACAAAATATGAGCAGAAAAATGACGCATTGGGTTTCGACGGCGGTCATAGGTGTTTCCCTCGCGTGCAACGTGGCGGCGCAGACCATGACAGCCACAAAACCCGCGCAGTCTGTCGACGGGCAGGCTGTTGCGGTGAAAGTTGATGCTGAAACCATCTCCGGTCTCGGCGCACGCAACATCGGCGCGGCTGCGATGAGTGGTCGCGTCGCGGCGGTGGACGCCGTGCGCGAAGGGCAGAGGCTGACCATTTATGTCGGCGCGGCTTCGGGCGGCGTGTGGAAGTCAGTCAACGGCGGCACGACCTTCAAGCCAGTCTTCGACAAACAGTCGGTGCAGTCCGTCGGCGCAGTCACGATTGATCCGAAGAACCCAAAGACCCTCTGGGTGGGCACGGGCGAGGCGTGGACGCGCAACAGCACGTCGGTCGGCGACGGAGTTTATAAATCAACTGACGGCGGCGACAATTGGACTAACGTGGGTCTCAAAGATTCCGAGCGCATCGCCAAGATTCT
>JBBRYU010000089.1:0-14625 GCA_038237345.1 Pyrinomonadales bacterium | reverse complement strand
TTGACCGGCGGCAAGCCGATCTTCGAGGCGCTGGGCATCGAGCTGGAGAACGTCGGGATCAATGACCTGGGCCAAGCCAAGAAGATCGTGCTGGACAAGGACAACACGACGATCATCGAGGGCGCGGGCCAGAGCGCAGAGATACAGGGGCGCGTGAAAGCTATCCGCCGCCAGATCGAGGACAGCACGTCGGACTACGACCGCGAGAAGTTGCAGGAGCGTTTGGCGAAACTCGCGGGCGGCGTGGCGGTGATCCGCGTCGGCGCGGCCACCGAGACGGAGATGAAAGAGAAGAAGATGCGCGTGGACGACGCGGTCAATGCGACGCGCGCCGCCGCGCAGGAAGGCATCGTGCCAGGCGGCGGCATCGCGCTCCTGCGCGCGGCGAAGGTGCTCGACAAACTTGAGAGCGAAGACGAGGATGTGCGCACCGGCATACGTATCCTGCGTCGCGCGCTCGAGGAGCCTGTCCGCCGCATCGCGGAGAATGCCGGGGTTGACGGCGCAATCGTCATCGGGCAGGTCGAAGACTCGAAGGGCGCGAAGGGCTTCAACGCGGCGACGGGCAAGTATGAAGACTTGGTCGCCGCCGGCATCATCGATCCGACGAAGGTCGTGCGCACGGCGCTGCAAAACGCTAGCTCAGTCGCGGGGCTGCTGCTGACCGCAGGCGCGGCCATAACCGATGCGCCTGAGCCGAAGAAGGCCAGCGCGCCGCAGATGCCGGGCGGCGAGGACTACGACTATTAAGCCTGCATGGCTTTCAGTCAGTCCCTTTGTGCGAAAGCGTCCGCGCCATTCGTCGCGTCTGTGGCGGCGGGTTGGCGCGGACGCTCTTTCAGGCGCAAACAGCACGTACCGGACAGTAGGCCGGGCCGGCGCACGGGCGCGAAAAAGAATGGCAAGATTTTTGCCAACAGATAGAGTAGTATTGAAAGCGTCCCGAAACGCAACGGGATGCATCTAACAGTTGCCGAACAAGGGCGGGTCTAACGACAGTTTTGGAGCGAGCGGCGAACCGAAACGCAGGCGTTACTCGTAAGATGTATCGGCGGGCGTAAAATTTAGCATTAGACCGCAAGCCATCCGCGCTCGCGGCTGTTAGACAAGAAGGTAACGCAACATGGTTGACTTGGGCACTTATAAAGACCGTTTCGGTGAGAGCGGTCAGCGCGTCTTCGAGTACGCGATGAGCGAATCGAAGCGCCGCGATCAGAACTACATCGCCGTCGAGCATATCCTCGACGCATTCATCCACGAAGAAGCAGAGCTATTCAACACGACCATGCGCGACCTCGCCATCGATCCGGTGAAGGTCAAGATACAGATCGAGCAGCGGCTCGACACCAGCCGCCAGCAGCACGTCGGCAAGGGCTTGCGCATCGCGCCCGAAACGATCGACCTGTTCAAGCGCGCAATGGAGCGCGCCCGCGCGCAGAGCCGCAAGACCATCGAAGCGACCGATCTCTTCATGGCGCTCGCGCAAGAGGGCGGCGTACTCACGGGGATGCTGCGCAATCTCGGCGTTAACTCCGACGCGGTGACGGAGAACGTCCGCGCCCGCGTGCGCACGCGCGAAATGGACGACGAACAATATCGCAAGAAATTCGAGTTGCCGCCGTATCTGAAACACTTCGGCACGAGTCTGAATCGCTTGGCGCGGATGGACAAGATTCCGCCGACCATCGGGCGCGAGCAAGAGATTCAGCAGATGATTGAAATCCTCTGCCACCGCGAGCGGGCCAATTCGCCAATGCTCGTGGGCGAGCCGGGCGTGGGCAAGACGGCCGTCGTCGAAGGTCTCGCGCGGTTGGTTGAGCTTGAGCCGGAGAAAGTGCCGGCGCGTCTGCGCGGGGCGCACATGGTGCAGCTACAGATGGGCGGCCTCGTCGCGGGCACGATGCTGCGCGGCATGTTCGAGGAACGCATCAAGGGGATCATCGACGAAGTTAAAGAGCGCGACAACCTGATCCTGTTCATCGACGAAGCGCACACGATCATCGGCGCGGGCGCGGCGCTCGGCACGTCAAGCGATGCCGCCAACATGTTCAAGACGGCGCTGGCGCGTGGTGAGATGCGCATCATCGGCGCGACGACGATCACGGAATACAAAGAGTACATCGGCGAGGACGAAGCGTTGGCGCGGCGTTTCCGGCTGGTCAAAGTGGCCGAGCCGACGCTCTCCGAGACGCGCGAGATTTTATTGGGTCTGCGCCCACGCCTTGAGAAAAACTATTCGGTGACGATCTCCGACGACGCCATCAACACGGCGTTGGAGATGGCGCCGAAGTACATACGCAATCTGCACCTGCCGGACAAGGCCATCGGCTGGCTTGATACGGCGGCCGTCAAGGTTGAGATCAACGAACCGCAGACGATGGTCGTCCGGCCCGAGCACATCATTGACGTGATCTCGCAGGAGTCGCGCATCCCGCGCGATATGATCTTCCGCGACACGAACGACCGCTTCAGCAATATGGAGACGGACTTGGGCGGGCGCGTGATTGGCCAGCGCGAAGCGATCAAAGCGGTCGCGCAACGTCTGCGGCTGAACAAGGGGCCGCTCAAGGAGTCGCACTACAAGCCGGACGGCGTGCTGTTGTTCCTCGGGCCGACGGGTGTCGGCAAGACCGAGTTGGCGAAGGCCGTCGCCGAGTTTATGTTCGGCGACGAAGAGAAGATGGTGCGCGTTGACATGTCCGAGTATCAGGACGGCGGCATCGGCATCGAGAAGTTGATCGGCATGCCGCGCGGCATCGTTGGCAGCGAGCGCGGCGGGATCCTCACGGAGCAGTTGCGCGAGAACCCTTATACGGTGTTGCTGCTCGATGAAGTTGAGAAGGCTTCGCCGACGCTGATGAACCTGTTCCTGCAAGGCTTCGACGAAGGCTGGCTGACGGACGGGCGCGGCAAGAAGGTCTATCTGTCCGACGCCATCGTGATCATGACCTCGAATCTCGGCTCGGAGAACTTCAAGAAGTACGAGCGCCCGCTTGGCTTCGGCACGAAGTCGCTGGGCGACATGCGCCAGATCAAAGGCGAGGTAATGAAGGCCGCGGAGCAGCGTTTCTCCGCGGAGTTCCGCAACCGCATCGATCAGATTGTGGTCTTCTCGCCGCTCACGATGGACGAGGTCAAGCAGATCGCACAAATCTACATCGGCAAGATGCGCCGGCAGATGGAGCGCCAGGGCAAGACAGTTGAGGTGACGGAGCGCGCGATTGAACACCTGACCGAGAAGGGCTTCAGCCCGACTTACGGCGCGCGTTTCCTCAAGCGGTACATTGACGAGCGGGTGAAACTCCCGATCACAGCGATGTGGAAAGACGCCTCCCACTTCGTCGTGGACTACGAGAACGGCGAGATCACGATCAAGTCACTCGATAGTTTGGCCGTGAGCTAAGGCTCGCGCTCGCGTAAATTGCACCAGAGGGTTTCAGCGATGCAAGTCGTTGAAGCCCTCTTTAACTGTTCCGTGTCGTTGACCCACGACGCGCGACAAGCATCAAACGGACATGGCCAACAACTCCTCCAACAAACGCACGTGCAGCCGCTTCGCGCTCGCGCTTTTGCTCAGCCTGAGTTTGCCCTTTGCCATCGCGGCGCAGCAGAGCGCGGCAGACAGAACCGGCGCGCAAGCAACCCAAGCAACAGCGCTCACCAATACGGCTGTTAAGAGTAGTAACGAGGCAAAGGCCGAGCAGATCGTCGCACAGGCGGTCGCTGCCGTCGGCGGCAATACCTATCTTGCCGTGCGTTCAACTATTGGGCGGGGCGTGGTCACGCCCTTTGCTAAAGGCGCTTCGCAGTTGCCGCTTTCATTCACCGATTATCTCGTCTTTCCCGACCGGGAGCGGACTGAGTATCGCGGCAGCGGCAATCACTCGATTGACACTTACGTGGGCAAGACCGGCTGGCTCTTCGACGCGGCGACGCGGGCGCTAAAAGATCAGCCACCGGCGCGCATTGAAGACTTCCATCTCTCGCTCCGCACCAGTCTCGACAATCTGCTGCGCGGCTGGTGGCACAAAGATGGCGCGACGCTCACTTATGTCGGGCGGCGCGAGGCCGGTCTCGCGCGGCGCAACGAGACGGTGCGCCTTACCTACCCGGACGGTTTCATCATCGATTATGAGATCGGCGCGAAGGATAGCTTACCCGCGAAAGCTCTCTACAAGCGGAAGAACGGTGAAGGCACGGAAGTGCAGGAAGAGGATCGCTACGCGCGCTATCTGACCATCGCAGGGATCACGCTGCCCTTCGTCGTCGATCACTACCGCGCCGGCGATCAGACGAGCCGCATCACCTTTGACGCAATCGAATTCAACCAACCCGTGCCCGACGCGCTCTTCGCTAAACCGGCCAATTTCAAAGCGGTCAAGTGAAAGCGCGTGTAGGAAAATCGATTAAAGCGGCTAACAAAAACTCATCACCAAGACACGCAGGACACAAAGAGAACAATGTAAGTTTTCTTTGTGTGCTGCGTGTCTTGGTGATTATGTTGACTCTGCTTACTGCCCCGGCCCGAAGCGGAGGCGATACTCGATGGAGTTCACAAAGCCATTGACCATCGTGCGGAAATCCCCCGGATGCGCGCTCAAGTAATTCACCCAGCCGTTGAACCCACCCACGTCCGGCGTGCGCCGCAAATACCCGTAGTACTGCGCCGCCACGAACGCATTCGTCGCCTCGCGCTGCACACTCACTTCATCCGACTGCACGATGGCCCGCAACACCTGCGCTCTCGTCAACGTGCTGTTGTTCAACCTGCTCACCAGATCATTGCTCGTCAGCGTCACTTTCACCGTCCCATCCGGCTGCGCCGGGTCGGGCGTCGTCACTTGCGTCAAGCTGTACCGCCCCAGTAAGGCACTCACATAGGTGGCATTGGAGAGCGCCCCGTACTGACCGACGAACTCTGACCGCAAGACGAAGTTGTCGGCGAACGCGGCCCGCTTGGCGTTGGTCTCCTGCGCACTCGCGCCGGTGACCGAGCGCAGGTCGGGCGCGAACTCGGCGTAGGTGGGCAGGCGATTGAAGGCGGCGCGGTAGAAGACGATGGTGTAGACGCCTTTCGAGAGGAATTCAGGTGAGCCGAAGAACGCGCCGGAGACGGTGATGCGGTCACACGAGGCGGACGGGCTGGTGGGGTCGGTGTTGTTGACATCGGCGCAGTTGTTCAGGATGTTCGACCACGGCTCGGTCGGCTCCGGCTCACGGGCGAGGAAGTCGAGATAGTGTTGGCGCACGAAGAACGGCGTCGTGAAAATTGGGTTCGCTGCTCCGGTCTTGTCGTTATCGTTGATCGTCAACGGCACGTCGCTCCACAGATCGAGTGCGGCACCGACCGGATTGAATAGCTTCAACCGCACGGTCTCATTGCCTTCCACGTGCGCGTCGTTGATCAGCGGGATAGTGAACGACCTAGTCACTTCGCCCGGCGCAAAAGTCAAAGTATCAATCGTCGTGGCGTAATCGCAACGCGCGTAGGCCGTGCCGTTCACGGTGTCGCAGCGCACGGCCGCCGGATCGTCCACGGTCATGTAATCAACCGAGGTTACGCCTGAGTGGTCGCCGTTGCGGAAGACGGTAATCGTCGCACGACCGTCGCCTTCGTTGGCGGTGAAAGCGGTGGACTCGAACCCTACGGTGGTAGCTGCGCCGGCGGCTTGCGAGATCGTGATGAAAGAGTCGTCGGTGTGCAATATCTGGCCGCTGCGCGCCAGCCCCGGATTGGGCGCGACGGTAAAATTGATCGTGCCGTTGCCGGTGCCGCTGCTGCCCGCAGTGATCGTGATCCAAGACGCGAGGCTGGTGACACGCCACTGGCAGGTGGGGCCGGCCGTCATGTTGAGCACGCCTTGCCCACCTTGGGCCGGGAAGTTAGAGACGGGCGCGCTGACCGCGTAGGTGCAACCGCCGCTTTGCGTGACGGTGTAAATCTGGCCGGCGATGACGATCAGACCGGTGCGGGCCGGGCCGCCACTATTGTCCGCCACCGTATAACTGACCGTGCCATTACCGTTCCCGGTCGTGCCGGCGGTGAGGGTGATCCAGTCGGCGTAACTCTGCGCCGTCCACGCGCAGTTACTGCTGGTCGTGACGTTGACGCTGCCCGTGCCGCCGCTACTGAAGAACATCTGGCTCGTCGCGGAGAGCGTGTAGCTGCATGGGTTATTGAGGATGGTGAAGTTCGTGTCGGAGATGTCGAAGAAGATATTGCCGACGGCTTCAACCTTGACGCGCGCCGTCGTGGTCGGCGCGTTCGGCACGAGGATGTTCTCCGTGCCGTCGTTGGGCGTACTGTTCGTGGCATAGGGGAACGTCAGACCGCCGTCGGTCGAGACAAGGATGCGCACGTTTGCGCAACTGACGGGCGCGCTCGTGGTGTTCGCCACGTTCCACGTCACGGTCTGCAAAGTGTTGCCTGCCCAACTCACGTTAGTGGCCGGCGCGGTGACAGTAAAGGGGCCGCTCTCGGCGCGCACGTTGACCTGCGTCGCAGCCGAGCCAATGCCGCCGCCGCCCGCGCGATTGTCGCGCACCGTGACGCGGAAGTTCATCGTGCGCGTCGTCGTGGGCAAGCTTTCGCCAAAGGTTTGTGCATTCGTCAGTATGTCCGAGAGTTGCGGGAACGTGCGCGCCGGATTGATGGCCGGCGCGAAGGAGCGAAAGATCGGCCGCGCGCCATCGTCCGCATCGGGCGGCGACGACGGGCCGAGATCGAACTCTTCCCACGTGTAGGTGCGTCCGCTAAACGTGCCGTTCGCATCATCGCTTGTGGCAGTGAGTTTGAAGGGCGTGCGGGCGGGGATCGTATAGCTTGCGCCGGCGTCCACGACGGGTGGACTATTGCCCGTTGCGGTGAGCGTGGGACAACCGCTGCCGCTGCCGGTCGTGGTGTAGTTGACGATCTGTTCGAGGCTCGCGTTATGAAAATATGTGTCGGATGAACGCAGGTCTTCGCTGCCGCAATTGAAGCGGTAGCCCATGATGGTCGTGCCCGTGCCCGGCTCGTAGGCGGTGGCGACGGCGCGCTGTATGCCGCAGTCGCCGATGTTGGCATTGAACGTATGCGTTGCGCCGAACTGATGGCCCATCTCGTGCGCCACGATGTAGTAAGCGATGATGTTCGCGGGCGACACGGAGCGAAAGATGGTTACGCCGCGCCCCTTGTTCGCGGTGCAGACGACGCCGATGCCCGCTTGCCCTTGAAAAGAGAAACCGCCGCTGTTCAGCCGGCCGTCGAAGACATGCCCGATGTCGTAGCTGCCCGCGCCGATGACGTTGTTGAGTTTGGTCGGATTCTCGTTGATGAGCGCACCGACGTTGTCCGTCGTATAGCCGTCGGTGGTGGTATCGGTGAAGATGATGCTCGTCTCGCCCGCGATGAGCACTAGCCGGATCGCCGCATCGCGCTCGTAGATCGCATTAACGAGATTGATGGTCGTGGTGATGGCGGAGAGCGCGCCGTCCACCGTGCCGCCGCCGTAAGTCTGCGTGTACTCGGCGGTCGCGGCGACGGCGAGCCGGTAGCTACGCAAGTTTGCGCCGGAGACGACGCTCGGCGTGAACGACGACTCTTGCGCGGGCGCGCCCGCACGCTTGCTGGCTTGGGTCTGCTCGGCCTCCGTAACCGCGCAGGCGAGCGCGCCGGTCTCGTCGGCCATGTCCTGATGCGCGTAGGCGAGATAGGTCGCGTTGTCGCCCACGGTATACGGCTCGATGTAGTCAGTGCCGTGCGCGGAGAGGATGATGGCGTGCAGGCCCGCCGGCGTCCAGTCGAAGCGCGTAGTGGCGGTCGGGTCGTCCAGCCCCTGCCCGCGATAGGTCTTGAGCGCGGGATAGCGCGCCGCCAGCGCCGGCTCCATGATAGCCGACTCTTCGATGCGAAAACGACTGAGCGCTCCATCCGCTCGCGGCAGCGCGACGACCGTTTCAGTGCTGCGCGCGGCTGCCGAGAATTCCAATGGAGTTTGGCGCAGCAACTCTGCGAGACCCGCACGGTTCAGGTGTAGTGTGCGATATGCGCGGGGCAGGGTCTGGCGTTGCGCCTGTTTCGCGGCCGCGTCCTTCCCGATCTCCTGCCAAACATTCTCCAGCGCGGTCTTAGTCTGTCCTGCGCCCACGTGCCTGTGCGCGGCTGCATGCGCCCGCACGCTATCATCAGATCGGAAGTTGAAAGTTGCGCCGAGCGCGCCGACAAACACAGCCAGTAGCGCTAACCGCCAAACGTTACGCGTCTTGCTTCGCCTCATGCTCTGCCCTCGCTCTGTTTGTCCCCACGCTGCCGGTGCGAGCGACGTTTGCTGTAATTGTCTATGGGGATGTCGGGCACGATGCCGTGCGTGCGCTGTCCGGGGGCAGCTCCGCACATTGATTAACTACGGGCAAGTTAACGCTGGCGCACAACGACTGTCAACGAACGGATAGGCTGCGCGGGGCGAGCGGCATTAAAACCAAGGCGGCGCTGGCCCGGATTAAGACTTACGCGCTTCCACAGCTTCGTGCGCTACGCTTTCATCAAAGGCGTGCGGCATATCCAACCCGGGCTGGCCCGCCATCTTCAGAAACAGATTTTCGTACTTGTCCACCACATGCTCCCAGTCGTAATGCTTGCGCACGCGGCGCTGGGCGCGTTGGCGATAGGCGTTGACGAGTGAGCCGTCGCGCAAGACCCGTTGGAGTTGGGTGGCCAACTCGTCGGCATTGCCGTAAGGGATGCCGGCCTCGCCGACGGCTTCGAGATTTTCCGGCGTGTCGAGCGTCAGCACACAATTGCCGTAGCCCATCGCTTCTAAGAGCGCGGGATGCGTGCCGCCGACCTCGGTGGCGTGGACGTAGCAGTAAGCGTTCTGTTGCAGCGCGCGATAGGCATCGCCAAAGACGAAGCTGGTGAAGATGATGCGCCGGTCGCGGCGTGCGCTCGCGCGCAACTCTTTGATGTAATCGTGCGCGTAGGGCGCGTCGCCGACGATGACGAGCTTATGCGCGGTGCGGACGCGCTTGAAGGCTTCGATGACGAGATGCGCGTTGTTCTCCGGCTCCAGCCGCGAGACGTAGAGCACGTAGCGATTCGGCTCGACGCCCCACTGTTTGACGGCGGCGCGGTCGGGCGTGCGCGCGACCTCCGCGCCGTAAGCGATCATCGTCGTCGGCCGGTTGTAATGCACGAGATAATAGTCCTGTATCACGCACGCGTCCGTCACCGTCTCGTTCGGCAACCAGGTGGCGAGCCGCTCGGCGAGCAGATAATAACGGCGCGCGAGCCAGTTCCATTTCCTACGCTTGTGCTCAAGGCCATCGACGTTGATGGCGACGGGCGTGCCGGCGATGCGCAGGATGGGGAGGAAGGGCGCGTTGGCAGCATTGCAGACGAGCGCCGCGTCGTAGCGTCCGCCCGCCGCATGCAGCGCAGACAGGAATGTGTGGATGATCGTGTCGAGGTACTTGTGCCGAATGGTCGGCAAGACTTGCAGGCGGACGCCGCGGTATTCAAGCTGGCGCGGGCTGACGTAGTGCGAGCGGCAATAGACCGTCACCTCGTGGCCGCGCGTCGCCAGCCGCGTGGAGAGCTGTTCCGCGAACGTCTCGAAGCCGCCATAACTGGCGGGGATACCTCGTGTCCCCAAGATCGCGATGCGCATGATCGAAATGATGAACGATGAACGATGCATAGAAGAGTAAAAGCCTTTTATTCATCGCTCATCGTTTCTCCTTTGGCTCGTTGATAGACCTCTAAAGTTCGGCGGGCGGTGTCGTGCCAACGCCAGCGCGCGGCCCGCTCAATGCCTTTGACGTGCAACTCCGCGCGCAAGTCAGCATCATTGATCACGCGCGCGAGCGCGTCCGTCAGCGCCTGTTCGTCGAATGGATCGACGAGCAAGCCGGCGTCGCCCACGACTTCGGGCAGGCTCGTGCGGTTGCCCGCGATGACGGGCGTACCGCATTGCATCGCTTCGAGCGGGGGCAACCCAAAGCCCTCGAAGTATGAAGGATAGACAAAGCAGAGCGCGCCCGTATAGAGCGCGGGCAGGTCTGCTTCCGGCACGTAACCTGTCAAGATCGTATCGGGCAGGAGGCCGCACGCGGCAATCGCCCGTAGCGTCTCTTCATAAAGCCATGCGCGTTTCCCGACCAGCACCAGTTTCGGCAGCTTAGCGTGCGAATAGGTCGTGCGCAAGGCCGCATAAGCGCGCACGAGGCGCGTCAGGTTTTTGCGCGGCTGGATCGAGCCGACCGCGAGAATGTAATCGGCCGCGATGCCGTAACGCTCGCGCACGCGTGCTGTCTCGGCCGCAGCGGCCGGCGCGAAATGCGCGGCCGCCGCGAGCGGGATAACGCTGATGCGTTCGGGCGCGACGGCGTAAGTACGCACGATGTCGGCGCGCGTGTGCGCCGAAGGGACGATAATGTGTGCGGCATGGCGCGCAGTGCGGCGCACGGTCAGACGTAATTGCACACGGCTGCGCCGCTTGAATGTGTCGGGCAGATGCTCGAACGAGAGGTCGTGGATGGTGGCGACGACGGGGCAGGGCGCGAAGGGCGGCGCGGTGTATTGCACGTGCAGCACGTCCACGGGCCGGCGGCGTAGTTCGCGCACCAGCGTGAGGGGGATACGGACAAGCGGCGTGTGCGGCAGCGTCAGGCGCACACTGAAATTCGCCCAGCGGCCCGTGAAGCGCTCAACCGCCGTGCGGCGCGTCACGTAGAGCGTGTAACGATTCGCCGCGTCCACCTCGGCGAGCGCCTCGATCAGGTTCGTGATGTAAGTCTCGTTGCCGGCCAGTCCTGTGCCGACCGAGTGCGCGTCAATTGCGATGTGCAGGAAGCTCAAAGCTCAAGGTTCAAAGTTCAACGTCAAGGTCAAACTTTCAACCTTGAACCTTGAACTTCTAACAAAGAAACGGCGAGCGCCGAACGAGCGGGAAAATTACTCCCGTCCGCCCGGCCCTCGCCAGAGTTGCGCGCCTATCGTTCGCGCGCGCGTTACTTCTTGCCGGCTGCGGCCGCGCCCTGCTGCGCTGTCGTGCGTGTGTCGCGCTCGCGGATGCGGGCCGCCTTGCCGCGCAACTCGCGCAGGTAATAAAGCTTGGCGCGGCGCACGCGCCCGCGCTTGATGACCTCGATCTTATCGATGATCGTGGCGTGCAGCGGGAAGATGCGCTCGACGCCGACGCCGAAGCTCGTCTTGCGCACTGTCATCGTCTCGCGCACGCCGCCGTGCTTGCGCGCGATCACAATGCCCTCGAAAATCTGGATGCGCCACTTGTTCTCGGCTTCTTTGATGCGCACGTGTACGCGCACCGTATCGCCCGGCTGAAAGTCCGGAATCGTCCGGGTCATCTGTGTCTGCTCAACTGCGTCTAAGCGATTCATGATCTCAACTCCATAACCGATGTTAGATTTGCGATTTTTAATTTTCGATCTAGCGCCGCTGCGCTTGTTCGCTAACTGCCTTCAATCGCAAATCAAAAATCTAAAATCAAAAGTTTATTCGTCCTGCTCTGCCAGCCACGCGCGGTCTTGCTCGTCGAGCGCGGCGTGGGGCAAAAGATCGGGCCGCTGCCGCTTCGTTTTGCGTAACGCCTCGCGGCGTCGCCAGCGCGCGATCTCCGCGTGATGCCCGCTCAACAGCACTTCGGGCACGCGCTGCCCGCGAAACTCGACGGGGCGCGTATACTGCGGACAATCGAGCAATCCTGCGCTGAACGACTCGTTGACGGCCGAAGTCTCGCTGCCCAGCGCGCCGGGCACGAGCCGCACCGTCGCGTCCACGACGACGAGCGCGGCCGGCTCGCCGCCCGACAAAACATAATCGCCGATGGACAACTCGTCCGTCACCAACATCTCGGCGACGCGCTCGTCCACGCCTTCGTAACGGCCGCAGATCAGCACGACCTGCTCGGCTTCAGCCAACTCGGCCGCGACCCGCTGTTCAAAGATCCGGCCTTGCGGCGAGAGCAGCACGACACGCCGGTTCGTGCCCGCCAACTCGTGCGCCGCCTGCACGCCCGTCAACGCCTCGACCGCCGCACAAAGCGGATCGGGCTTCAAGACCATCCCATCGCCGCCGCCGAACGGCCGATCATCCACCATCCGGTGCCTGTCGGTCGTCCACGCGCGCAGGTCGTGCGCGTTAATCTCTACCAACCCGGCCGCACGCGCCCGCCGCACGATCCCGAAATCAAACACCGTGCGAAAGAACTCTGGAAAGATCGTAATGATGTCGAAGCGCAACATCGGATTGCGGGTTGCGGATTGCGGATTGCGGATTAAAAGATCATCTTCTTAAATCCGCAATCCGAATTCCGCAATCTAAAATTCAACTAGTCCTTCCGGCGGATCGACGCGGATCAGTTTCGCCGCGATGTCGATCTCGACGCAGATGCTGGCGGCGAGTGGGATCAGATGCTCGCGGCTGCGCTGCTCATCCGCGATGACCAGCACCGGAGCCGCGCCCGTGTGCAAGACTTCGCGCACACGCCCTAGTTCCCTGCCCGCGACCGTCACGACCTGGCAGCCTTGCAACTGCCAGTCGTAAAACTCATCTTCGGCCAATTCGACCGCGTCCGCTGCCGGCACGGCCAACTCATAGCCGGCCAATTCGCGCGCCGCTTCGGGCGTATCGTAGCCCGCGAACTTCAGCACGATGCGGCGGTCGTGCAACCAACTGTCTTCGAGCGTCAGCCGGCGGCGCGTGCCCGTCGGGGTGATGGCGATCAACTCGCTCAGTTCCGCGAAGCGTTCGGGGAAGTCGGTCAACAACTCCGCCACCACTTCGCCGCGTATGCCGCGCGGCTTGGCCACGCGCGCGACGACGATCAGATCAGCGTCGGCCGCGTCCGGCATTTCCTCCGCCCCGCTCATTCTTCGACGATGTCGAGCACGTAACGCCGCCCACGCTTCATGCTCACCGCATAGAGCAGCGAGCGCAACGCACGCACCGTCTTGCCCTGTCGCCCGATCAACTTGCCCATGTCGCCCGCCGCCACGCGCACTTCGATCAGAACCGCCTTCTGGTCGCGCTCGATCTCGCGCACGTCTACCGCCTCGGCGTCGTCCACCAAAGCCTTGACGATCAGTTCAACGGTTTCGCGCATAATGGGTTCAAGGTTCAAAGTTCAATGTCCAAAGCCTGTTTCTAACTTTGAACTTTAAACTAAGCTTCCGGCTGCTGCGCCTTCGTCTGGCCCTTGATCAACTGCCGCACGGTATCGGTCGGCTGTGCGCCGCGCGCCATCCAGTACTGCACGCGCTCCATGTCCAGCTTCACCTCCGCCGGCTCGCGCGTCGGGTTGTACGTGCCCACGTTCTCCAGATACGCGCCGTCGCGCTTCGACAATTTCTCTTTGACGATCACGCGATACGTCGGTCTCTTCTTCGCGCCCATGCGCATCAATCGAATGGCTAACAACTCAGTATTCCTCCGGAATCAGTTTTCAGTTTTTAGTTTTCAGTTTCCAGCCTCAGACTTTTCTGCCAACTGTAAACCGAAAACTGAAAACTACCTTCTCTTCTTGTGCCGCGCTTTCTTGCCGCGTTTTTTGCGCCCCGTGCCGGGAGCTTGTGGGAGCGCGGGCGCGTCCATGTCGCCGTTGCCGCCCCCTGCGCCCATCAGCCCGCTCATGTCGGGCATGCCCATCATGCCGGCCATGCGGCGCATCATGCGCCCTTTCATCCCGCCGCCGCTACCGCCGCCGCCGAACAGCCCCGCGCCGGAGAACTGCCGCATCATCTGCCGCATCTCCGTGTACTGCTTGACGAGCTGATTAACTTCCGCGACGGTTGTGCCCGAACCGAGCGCAATGCGCCGTCGCCGGCCCGCGTTCAGGACGCGATGATCGTTGCGCTCGGCGACGGTCATCGAATCGATAATCGCTTCGGTGCGCTTCAACTCCGCTTCCATCTGCTCGGTCTGCTCCTCGTTCAAATCCGGCATGCCGAGACCGCCGAGCAGTTGATCCGGCAACAGCTTCATGATCTTCGAGAACGAGCCAAGCTTTTTCACCTGCCGCAGTTGGCCGCGAAAATCGTCCAACGTGAACTCGTTCTTTTGCAGCTTCTGTAACTGCGCCTGCGCCTCGTCCTGATCGACCTTCGACTGTACTTCTTCGATCAGCGACAGCACGTCGCCCATGCCGAGGATGCGTTGCGCGATGCGGTCGGGATAGAACGGCTCAAGCGCGTCGTACTTCTCACCGACGCCGACGAACTTCACGGGCTGCCCCGTCACCTGCTTGATCGAGAGCGCCGCGCCGCCGCGCGCATCGCCGTCCATCTTCGTCAAGATCACGCCGGTCACGCCGAGCTGGTCGTCGAAGCCCTTGGCGATCTTCACCGCGTCCTGGCCCGTCATGCCGTCGGCGACGAGCAGAATCTCATCGGGCTTGAGCTCGGCTTTCAGCCGCGACAGCTCCTGCATCATCTCATCATCGATCTGCAGACGGCCGGCGGTGTCGATGATCACGACGCGGTCGCGATTGCGCTTGGCCACATCGACGCCCGCCTTCGCGATCTTGACCACATCCGTCGTGGTGCGATCGGCGTAGACGGGCACATCGATCTGCTTGCCGAGCGTCTCGAGCTGATCGATGGCGGCGGGACGATAGACGTCGGCGGCGA
>JBBRYU010000088.1:0-14870 GCA_038237345.1 Pyrinomonadales bacterium | reverse complement strand
GGCGTGCCTCGTCGTTTTGCTTGGTCGCAAATAACGATGCACAACTCCGGCGAAGGGAGCAACCTCTCTTCGCCGCTTACCTCAATCTGAGCCTCTCAAAAACCGGGAACTACAGTTGAATAAGATATCACCCGTCGGATGATCACTCCGCCCTGAATTCCCCATGCCCTTTATCCGAAATACTTGACCATCCTCAACTCCCTTCGGCACTCTCAACTTACAGTCAAAGTTAGTGTCAATCCGACCTCTTCCGTAACACGTAGTACATTTCAAGAAAGAGAGAAACGAGGAACTGAAACTTGTACTACTCCCATGGCACGCATAGCACGTTTCCTGTCGCGGAACTAGCAGTTCAAGCAACACACCATTAGCAGCCTGCTCGAGATTGATAGGCACTGTAATTCGGATATCATACTCGTCAATTTCGATCTTAATTTGCATCTCCACTCTACGTATCCTTGCGAGCAAGTTTTGATCGACGGGCGTTTGGAAAGTGCAAATCAAACTCAGTGTTGATAGCTCTTTTAGTAAGCCGGTTTATCATTCAACGACGTTGACCGGCTGGCCTGATTGCAGATTGCCGGGATCGAGTACGACTGAATCGCCGACGTTGACGCCGGAGACGATCTCTGTCCAGTCGGCCACGCGGCGGCCGGTGGTGACGGGCTTCTCTAGCGCCTTGCCGTTCTGCACGACGATGACCTTCTCAATGCCGGCGAAGGTAATGATGGCGTTTGAGGGCACAGTGACGGCCTGCGCCGTGTCGCTCGTCACGATGTCGGCGCGGGCGAACGAGCCGGGGCGGAGCGTGCCGTTGTTGGCCACTTCGGCTTCGACGATGAGCATGCGGTTCTGCTCGGTGATGCTCGGACTGAGGCGCACGACGCGGCCCGCGTAAATCGTGCTCGCGCCCTCGACCGTCACGTTGACGCGCTGCCCCATCTTCACGCTGGCCGCATCGCGCTCCGGCACTTCGGCGCGGAAGCGCAAGGGGTTGACACGCACAATCGTCACGACCGGCGCGCCCGCCGCCAGGTATTCGCCGACGCTCGCGCGCTTCTCCTGCACGACGCCGTCGAAGGGCGCGACGACGGTCGTGTCCGCGAGTTGCTGCCGCGCAAGCGCGACTTCGGCGCGACGTTGCGCCAGTAAAGCCTGCCGGTTCCGTATCTCCTCGACCGCATCCTGAAAACGGCTGACCGCGACCTTGTAAGCCGCATCCGCCGCATCAAATTCCGCACGCGAGACGACGCCTTGCTTGACGAGCGAGTCGGTGCGCTCGCGCGTGGTGCGCGCCTCGTCCATCAGCGCACGGGCTTGGCGCACCGTGCCGGTCTGCTCGGCTTCGACGCGATCATCCGTGCCGTCCGGTGTGAGACCGAGCCGCGCGCGGGCTTGGCCCAATGCGGCCTCGGTTTGTTGTATGCGCAACTGGTAATCCTGTTGCTCGATCTGCGCGACGGTCTGGCCTTTCCTGACAACGCTGCCCAGATCAATCGTGATCGTGTGCATGCGCCCCGGCACTTTCACACTGAGCGTCGCCTGATCCTGCGCGGCGAGCGTGCCGGTCACGCTGATCGAGTTGCCCACCGACATCTCCGCGACGCGCGCCGTATGCACCGCGCGCGTTGCGCCCGTCGGCCCACCTGTCTGCGCCTGACTCGCGCCCGCCGGATAATCGCTCTTGCACGCGCCGCAAGTTAAAGCAATGCTGACGATAAGCAGGCACGTGCCCGCCGCAATTAAACCTCTGCGCAGCGCAAAACTGCGCCGTACTGAACTGAGCAGGTCTGTCATTAGAAATGCGGAAACAACTCTAAAATTGGAGCGGTCAGTTTAGCACGAGCCAGTGCGCAGCCGTGACCGACAGACATATGCAGACGCACGGCCCAAGGTTTAGCAGGCGCACGGCTGTTACTGCGCACTATGATTTGCCCCGCGCGCCTGCGTGATTCAGCCGCGCGGCGGCTGTGTTAGACTGCGCGCAAACAGTGATCGGCAACGTCGAGGAGAGAGCGCAACACATCCGCACGCGCTTCCGCTACGGACAGCGGCGGCTGAAGCGTCTGTCGCGCACGGCCACGCTCGGCGGTATCTTCCTTTCGTTCCTCAAAATCGGCGCGACGGGTTTCGGCGGCGGACTCGCCGTCATCGCACAGATCAGAACGCTGGCCGTCAACAAGCGCGCGTGGTTCACCGAGCACGAGTTCGCCGAAGCGTTCGCGCTGGCGCAGAGTCTGCCCGGCACGAACGCGGGCAACATCGTGACTTACGTGGGGCTGCGTCTGCGCGGTTGGCGCGGCGCGGCCGTAGCGATGTGCGGCTTCATCCTGCCTTCGATGATGCTGATGATCGTGTTCGCGATCCTCTATCGCCACCTGCGGCACCTGCCCGACACCGAACGACTCTTTCACGGTCTGAACGCGGCGGTCGTCGCGCTCATCGTCGTGACCGCGTGGCGCATGGGCCGGCGCACGCTCAACCGCCGCTGGCAATGGGTCGTCGCCGTCTTAGCCTGCCTCGCGGTCGCGGCGTTCAGCGCGACGATCATCGAAGTCATCCTCTGCGCCGGCCTCATCGGCATCTACATCGACTCGTTCGCCGAGCGGCGCTGGCAACGCTGGCGGCGCATACGCCGTCGCGCCGCAGCCCGTCGCGCGCAACTGGCGGAACTCAGCAGCAAAAGTTTCGTCGGCGGTTATTTAACGCGCGCGGTGGCGGACGAACGCGTGCGGCAACAACTCCACGCGGACATACACGACACGACGAGCGCGGACGCGCTGGCGGATGAGGACGAAGACGAGCCGGACGACCCGCCGCGCACGTCAAGCACCAAGCTGCGCGCGGTCGGGGTGCTGGCCGTAGCGCTGCCGATCTTGTTGAAGCTCAGCCTGCTCGTCGCGCTGGCGGCGATCTTTTTGCGCATCGGCGCGATCACGTTCGGCGGCGGCTTCGTCATGGTGCCGCTCATCAAAGCGGAGGTAGTAGAGAATCATCACTGGCTGACGACGCAGGAATTCGCCGACGCGACCGCGCTCGGCCAGCTCACGCCCGGCCCCGTCCTGATCACCGCCACCTTCATCGGCTATCGCGTCGCCGGCACACTAGGCGCGCTCGTCGCCACCGTCGCCGTCTTCCTCCCCGCCTTCGTTATGACAATCGTGGCCGGCTCATCCTTGCGGCGCTTTCGCGCGAACCGGCAGGTGCAGGCCTTCCTGCGCGGCGTGACTCCTGCGGTCGTCGGCCTCCTTGTCGCCGCCGCGTGGAGCATCGGGCGCGCCGGCATACACACGTGGATCGGTCTCTCCATCGCCATCATTGCCGCGTTCGTGCTGCTGCGCTTTCGCCTCAACGCCATCTGGGTCATGTTCGGTGCGGGTGCGCTCAGACTGCTACTCGGCTACTTCTTCGGCTAGCAAAATGTTAAGCGGCGCGTGAGATGTTCGATCCCACGCGCCGCTCGTTGTTTAGTCTATAGCGATTAGCAAGGGCGTGCGGCTGGGAGCGCGGGCGTCCTGCCCGCTATGAGCGCGCCAGCGCGAACATCGGGCCGCGCAAGTATCAAGCTTGAATAGGTATGCAGCCGTTGAGCGTGCGGGCCGCACGCTTGCAGGCAGGATGCCTGCGCTCCCGGCAAGGGGCGGTCTCATTCAGTTGCCAACTGCTATTGACGTGCCGGGCGACGAGAATCGTTACTGGAAGCTGCGCCGGAATAGATAGGACATTTTGATAAAGAAGTTGCGCCCGTTGCGGCGCAGGCCCGGTTCGAGGTTGCCGTTGAATGGATTGAAGCCGTTGCGATTCAGATCGTCGTTATAGCCGACATAAAAGGACGTGCCGGGATTCGGGGCCCAGCCGACGAGGAACTGCCCGCGCATGCGCGAGCCGAGCGTGTCGTAGTCCACACGGGCGCGGGCGAAGGTGAAGCGGGTGAACTGATAGGTCGCGCGCAGCACGTAGATGTTCTCGTCGAAGGCCACGCGGTTCGTGTCGTAGCGCGTCAAGCGGTTCTTGGTGTAGCTGAGCGAAGTGCGTAAGGCGTTCGTCGGCTGATAGGTCAAGCCGGCTTCAATGTCGAAGGTGTGGCCGGGGCCGGGGTCTTGCAGATCGTTGCAAACTGGTGGCGGGTCTGCGCCCTCCGGCCCGGCGCAGAGGCCGGCGGCGCGGGCGGCGCGCGCGGCAATCGCGCCGGGACTGATGCGCGGGAAACGCTCGCCCGCGCCGAAGTCGAAATCGAACGAGCCGCGTTGCGTGCCCATGAAGAGGAAGCCGGAATATTTTTTACTGAGCGTCGTGTCGAGGACGAAGAAGATGCTCTTGTGCCGTGCTTGCCGTTCTTGATCCGCACCGGCGAACTGCCCGCCGAACTCTTCGGCGAATAGCCGGTCGTAGCCGAAGTTCGTGCCGATCTGGACGAAGGTCTGGTGCTGGAAGTTGAAGTTGAAGTTTGTGCCGTCGAACCAGTCCTGACTGCGTCCCCGCCAATTGTAATCAATGCCGGTAAAGTTTTGGATGCGGAACGAAATGAGCGTTGCCTTCGGCTTCGGCTCGGTGTTCCAGCGATAGGCGTAGAAGGCACCGTTGGTATCAGTCCGCTGGGTGAAGCCCACATCGGCCCGATAGTCCCGCGTGCGCCCGCCGACGTTGAAGACCCAACCTGTGTGCCGCCGCGTCACGTCGTAGCTGGCGGAGTAGGCAAAACCCTTGTTGCTGAAGCAGCCAAGCGCAAGCGCACCTGACGAGAAGTCGCGCCCGCAATCGTGCAACGTCGTGCCGACCACCTCGAAGCTGGCCACGGTCGTCGGGTTGATCTTAAACCGACCATCGAAGCCAGCGAGTTGATTGTGCCGCTCGACGAAGTTGTAGCTGGTGGCGAACAGCCCTATGTTCGACTCGCGGCCTACGTCGTGCTTGAGCCGCAACACGCCGATATAAGCGTTCTTGCCGACGAAGTTACCCAACAGGTCTTGGAACTGCGCTGCTCTGCGGCGACGCACGTCCGCGTCCGGCTCGGTGATGATGCTGCGCCGCCGCTCGTCCAGTTCATCATTGCTGAAGTTGCCGGGCGCGGCGTCCGAGGCGAGGATGAGACCGAAGGTGTTGCGCCCGCGCTTGCCCGTGATCTTCGCGGCAAAGTCCGGATCGATGATGGCGCGTGTGTGTACGACCGTGCTGTTCGTGTCGAAGATCTCTTTGCCTTCGAGGAAGAAGGGTCGTTTCTCTTCAAAGAAGATCGGGAAACGCTGATTCGCCTGGACAACGGTCGCGTCCGCTTCGACTTGCGCGAAGTCTGGATTGTAGGCGAAGTCGAGCGTGACGGTTGGTGTCAGACTGTACTTCGCGGTTAGTCCAATGTCGGCCGCAAGCGGCCGATTGACGAACCGGCCTGTGTCTACGACCGGCGCAATCGCCCGTCCGCCCGGCGATGAAGGCTGCGGCGGAAAAGCCCGCACGCGCTTGCCCGTCTCCGAGACCGTGAGGCTCGGAATCAATTCCAGCGTGCGCTCGGTCGAAATGCCTTCCAGCCCGGTGATGTGCCCTTCCTGAATGAGATTGCCCGCGATGTCGCGCGAAACGGGCCGCCACGAATCGAGCTCGTTGTTGAAGCGTTTGATGCGCCGGAAGAACTGTGCGCCCCAGAGTTTGTCCTTGCCCGCTTCGTAGCGCAACGACTTGAACGGGATCGCGATCTCAACCGTGTAACCGTCCGCCGTGAGCGTGCCTTTCGAGTCCATCACAATGTCGGGACTGTAATCCTCATTCCCGTCCGCCGTTGTGATGCCGTCGGCTTGCACGCCGAGCGGGCTGAAGAGAAAGGCGTAGGCTTTGCGTTGATCATTAAAGGTGTCGAGGTACATGCCGACGTAATCGTCGTCGAAAATGTTATCGCGCTTGGGCACGGTGGCGCGCACCTTGTCCTGCTCGTCGTGGCATCGAAAGGCGATGTAGAGCGTGCGCGCGTCGTAGCCCATCATCATCTCGGTCGGGCGCGAGGGCGCGATGTTGTCGCCCGGTTGAATCTGATAGAAGTCTTTGAAGACGGCCGCCTGCTGCCAGATCGCATCGTCGAGTTTGCCATCAATGACCGGCGCGGACTCGAAGCGCGGGATGCGCACCGGATTGATCTTCTCCAGCGGCATACTCAGAGCGTGCGCGTTGCGCCCCTTGTCTTTGGCCTTCGCAGATGGGTCGGGCGTGGCGGCGGGCTGAGTAGGCTTATCATCCTCTTTCTTATCGCCGCCGCCGCTTTGCTGTTGCGCCTGCGCGGCTTGCACACCGAGCAACACTTCGAGGCGGTTGAAATTCTGCCGGACGCGCGCCGTCGTGCCCGGCGACAGCGTGAAGGCGACCACCACATCCACACCGCGTTGTTCAACCTGCGCGGCGGTTAGACCGGCGGTAGCGGCAAGCTCGCGTTGCATCGCAGCGGCGCTTGCGCGCGGGAGGAGGACGAAGAAACTTTCGCCTTGCCGGTAGGCCGAGTAGTCGTCGAGCGCGGCGTCGGCCGTGATCGTGATGCGTGTGCCGCCGGCTAGTTCGCTTGTGCGTAGTGGCGCGAGCCGCTTCGGGCGCGGCGCTTCGGCGGTAGCGGGCGACTTCGTGTTTGGCGTGGCGGGCAAGCTCGCCACCTGCTGCGCATGCGCGGGCAGCAGACAGAGCAAAGCGGTCAGGCAGAGCAGCGCCGCGCGCATGCCTGTAGTGCCGGACAGCAACTCGTGGGCGAGAGAGTGTCGTCCCGTTTGTAGCAAAAGCTTAACCCCTCAAACGTTGCCTGTCTGCGTCTGTCGCGGCGCTAGATGCTGCGCCGGAACAGATAGGACATCTTGATAAAGACTTGGCGGCCGTTGCGGCGGAACCCCGGCTCCAGTTGCCGCGTCAGCGGGCTGAAGCCATCGCGTGTTAGATCGTCGTTATAGCCTACGTAAAAAGATGTGCCGGGGTTCGGTGTCCAGCCGACGAGCAGTTGCGGGCGCAGGCGCGAGTTCAAGGTCGAATAATCAACCCGCACCCGCGCGAAGGTGAAGCGCGTGAACTGATAGGTCGTGCGCGAGGTGATGATGTTCTCGTCGAAGGCGACGCGGTGCGTGTCGTCGCGCACGAGCCGCTGCTTGGTGTAGTCGAGCGTGGTGCGCAGCGCGTTCGACGGCTGATAAGCGAATGAGGCTTGCAAGTTCCAGAGATCGCCCGCGCCCGGATCGAGCGGCACGCCCTGTCCGAACTGCAAAGCGGCCGGGCTGACGCGCGGGAACTTGCGCCCGTTGCCGAAATCGAAATCGAAGACGTTGAAGTCGCGCACGAGCTGTGTGAAGAACGAATACTTCTTGCTCGGCGCGGTGTCGATGACGGCGATGATGCTGTTCTTGTAGGTGGAACGTTCCGAGCTGGGGCCGAAGAACGCGCCCGTCTGCGCGGGAAGCAATTGTCCCGCCGCATTCACGCGCGCAGGCAGACGCTTCGCGCCGAACTCTTCTTCGATCAGCCGCTCGTAAGCGCGTCGATAGCCGAAGGTCAGGAACGTCTGCCGCTGCAAGTTCAGCCCGAATATCGGCTGCACGTCTACGCGCTGCGAGCGGCCTTGAAAATCCAGTTGGTAGCTGACATTCATGCTCGCACGATAAGAGACGATCTTCGCCTTCGGCCGCGGCTCGCTGTTCCAACGCGGGCTGAGGCGGATGGTGTTCGTGTTGGTACGCGTGGTGAAGCCGACATCGGCACGATAGTCGCGCGTGTAGCCGTCGCCGTTCATATTGAAACTGAAGTGGCGGCCCGTGCGGTCGAAACTCCAGCGATAGGCGAAAGCGTTGCCGACGCGATCTTCGTTGGCATTCAACTCGGGGCTGTAGAAGAAACGATGCGAGCGCGTGCCGAGTAACTGGAAGCCGAGGATCGTTTTGGGATTGAGCTTGAGCCGGCCGTCGAAGCCGCCGACGTGGTTGTGCCGATCAATAAAATTGTAGGTCGTGGCGATCACACCTAGCACGCTCTCCTTGCCGATGTCGTGCTTCAAACGCAACACGCCGATGGTCGCATTCTTGTCGAACAGTTTGATGTTCGATGGCGGATGGAGCGGGTTGCGCGCGGCGGCGACGAACGCGGCGGTGCGGTCGTCTTCGGAGAAGTTGCCGGGCGCGTTGTCGGAAGCCAGGATGAGACCGAAGGTGTTGCGCCCGCGTTTGCCCGTCAGTTTCACCGCATAATCGGGATCGATGATGGCGCGCGTATGCACGACCGTGAGCGGCGTCTGGAAGATGTCCTTGCCTTCGAGGAAGAAGGGTCGTTTCTCTTCAAAGAAAATGGGAAAGCGTTGGTTCGCCGTGACGACCGTCGCGTCCGCTTCGACCTGCGCGAAGTCGGGATTGAGCGCGGCGTCGAGCGTGATGGTCGAAGACAGACCAAACTTGACGTTCAGCCCGGGATCGAAACCGAGCGGCTGATTAACGATGCGGTCGGGGCCGCCCGGCGTCAGTGCGCGGGCGCGTTTGCCCGTCTCCGAGACGGTAAAACTCGGAATCAGTTCCAGCGTGCGCTCGGTCGCCAAGCCTTCGAGACCAGTGATATAGCCTTCTTGATTGAGGGTGCCGGACACGCCGCGCGCGAGCGGCATCCACGAATCAAGCTCGCCGTTGTAACGCTTGATGCGGCGGAAGATGTGCAAGCCCCAGAGTTTGTCCTTGCCCGGCTCATAGCGCAGCGACTTGAAGGGGATCGCCACCTCGACCGTGTAGCCGTCGTCGCTCACGATGCCCTTCGACTCATGCACGAAGTCCACGCTGAAATCTTCGCCTGAGCCTTCGGTGCGCGTCGCGTCGCCCTGCACGCCGAGCGGGCTGAAGAAAAACTCGAACGCCTTGCGCTTGTCGTTATAGGTGTCGAGATAGACGCCGATGTAATCGTCGTCGAAGATGTTATCGCGCTTGGCGATGGTGGCGCGCACCTTGCCCGGCTCGTCGTGCGCGCGGAAGGCGAGATAGAGAAACTTCGCGTCGTAACCGATCATCGCTTCCGATGCTTGCGACGGCGCGATGTTGTCGCCCGGCTGGACTTGATAGAAATCTTTGAAGACGGCTGCGGTCTGCCACACGGCATCGTCGAGTTTGCCATTGATCACCGGCGGCTGCTCAAAGCGCGTAAGACGGATCGGCTTGGACTTCTCGGCCGGCAGCACGGGCTTGCCGCCCACAGGCTTCGCGGCCGCAGGCGCGGCCGGCACATTCGCACCAGCATTGAGCGCGGCGGGCGGCTGCGCGCTGGCGGCTTGCGCCGGCGACGCAGAAACTTGCGCCGATTGGGCCGGCGCAGACGAAGAGCAGAACAATAAAAATGCACTGAGGAAGATTGATTTTTTCATTAGCCTTCGCCGCGAAAACGATTAAAGATTAAACGTGCGCCGCTGCGTTGCGCCGGACATTTCGGATCAAGCGCAAGCGGCTTTGTAAAATTAGACGGAGGGACGCGCGGAAATGTTTCATCGAAGAGGGGCAGGATAAAGGATAAAGGCTGAAGGCTGAGGGCTGAGGGGTGAAAGAACATCACTCAAGTAACCTGATCCTTTTTCATCCTTCATCCCTCATCCCTCATCCTTTCACCTCACGCCCGCCGTGCTGTCCGCGCGGCGCAGATAGATCGAGCCGGCGCTCGTGCGCAGACTGAGCAAGCCGCCGCCGCGCCCGACGCGCCAGCGCCGCACCTGCTGCGCGTCGTTGCTGCCATCGGCCACCACGGCCAGCCCGTCATTCACCACCAACCCAGCATTTGTTTCAATCGTCGCATCAACGTCCGCCGGCATCGTGAGCGAGATGCCGCCATCGCTCGTGCGCGCCGTCAGGCGTGTGAAGTGCCCTTCGAGTGTGATGCGGCCGTCGCCCGACTGCGCATCGGCCTCGCCGTTGAACCCTGCGATGCTGACGCGCCCGTCGCCCGTCTCAACGTGCAACCGTCCGCGCCCGTCGCTCACATCCACCGCGCCATCGCCCGTGCGTAGGTTCACTTCTCCGCTCACGCCCGCGAGCCGCACGCGCCCGTCGCCCGTGTGTATGTCGAGATTGGTGTTGCGCGGGACACGAACTTCGAGCGCAACGGTCGCGCCGTCGCCGTGCCAGCTACGCTGCTGTGTCTTATCAAACTCGGCGATGATGTTGACCGTCGCGCCGGCTTGCTCCGCGCGCATACGCACGCCGCGCATTGCCTGCGCGTCGTGCGCGCGCTTGACGGCCGTGAACTGCACTTCCGCTTTGTCCCACGCTTCGACAGAGATCACGCCATCGAAGGTCTCGACGCGGACGCGCGGCGTGCCGGCGACGGCGAACGATTTCGTCTCGCGCTCGACGAGCGGATAGTTGCTGTTGTCGTTTGAGTTGAATTGCTCGCGCTCGACCTCTGCGCTGGCGCGCTCGGCTTCGCGCCGCGCCTGTTCAGCTTCGCGCATAGCCTCGCGCCGCTCTTGCTCCGCTTCTCGTTGCGCCTGCTCAACCTCGCGCCGGGCTTGTTCTTGCTCGCGCAACGCCTCTGCCCGCTCACGTTCTGCTTCGCGCAACGCCTCTGCGCGTTCGCGTGCAGCCTCGCGCTGCGCTTCCTGGGCTTCGCGTTGTGCCTCTTGCGCCGCACGTTGCGCCTCCGCTTGCGCCTCTTTGGCTTCGCGTTGCGCCTCTGCCCGCACTTGCTCAGCTCCACGTTGCGCTTGGCCGCGATCCCGCTCTGCCTCACGTTGCGCTGCGGTGCGATCACGTTCCGCTTCGCGTTGCGCCTGTGCGCGTTCCTGCTCTGCCTCGCGCTTTGATTGTTCGACTTCGCGTTGCGCTTGCTCGACCTCGCGCCGGGCCTCTTCAGCCGCACGACGCGCTTCTTCGCCCGCGCGCTCGGCTTCGCGCTGCGCCTGTTCCACCTCGCGCGTCACCTGCCGTTGAATCTCACTCTCAGACGGCCCGTAGCCCTCGCTCTCGGTGCTCGTCAATTGGTTCGTGACGGGACTCAAACTGCGCCCGTCGCCCGCGTGGCGCATGTGGATCGTGCCGTTGATGTTGTTGAGCTTGATGCGCGGGCCGCCCTGTCCGAGTTGTCCCGCGAGGGCTGCGCCCACATAGCGCCCCTGACGCACGGGCAGCCCGAAGTCGTTCGTGATCGTGCCATGAATGGTACTCGCCTTGACGCTGGCGTTGATGTCGGAAGGGAGAGTCAACGAGACTTGGCCGTTGATTGAACTCAGCGAGATGGACTTGGCCGCGTCGAGTTGGCCGAACGCGGCGTCGAGCGTGCCGTTGATCGTGGATAGCTTCGCTTCCCCGGACACGGCGCGCGCCGTCAGTTTGCCGTTGATGCACGAGGCGTGTGTTTCGCCGCTCAGACCGGCGAGGTCGAGCGCGCCGTTGATCAACTCGATGCTTTCGAGTCGCGCGCCGCGCGGCACGGTCAAGGTGTACTCGACGCTCGCCGGATTGTCATAGCGGCGCGGCGCTTCATCCGTAAAGCTCTGCGACTCGTGCGGGTAGCGCGTGCGTATCTCGATGCTGTCGGCGGTGGCCTGCGCCTCGATAGTCGCTTCCGTCAGCCGCGTCTGCTTGTAAGCGGTCTTGACCGCGTCCAGCCGCACCTCGTTGCGCTCCCAACCCTGTATGTGGACAGGGCCGTTGATGTTGTGCAACACGACGCGCCCGTCCGCCGCGAGTTGATACGTTTGATGAAACTCTTCGCGCAGCAACTCGCGCGTCTCGCGCTGGCCGGCGAGTGCGCCGCCAGCAAGCGTAAACAGCAAGCTAAAAGAAATTGTCAGACTGCTGATGCTTCGTGAAATCATTTCCGCTTCGTCCATTCCATAAAGTTATAAAGCGTCAGACGGCGGGCGCGCTGCCGACGAGAAGGGAGCCCGACATTCTCGTCGGCGGGCACACCCGCCATCTGAACCTCGCGGGCCGCTTAACTGCGCGGCGCAAGCCGCACGTGCCCGTTGACGCCGGAGACATTGATCGGCGCGCCGCCCGTGCCGATCTGCGCGTTGAAGTTCGAGCGATTGACGCGCCCCTGCACCACGACGTTCGGCACGTCAGCATCCACCGAGCCGTTGATGCCGGTGACGTGCAGGTCGGCGTTCAAGGCATCGGCGAAGCGCAACTCGACGCCACCGTTGACGCCGCTCACGCGTATGCCGCGCTCGCCCAACTGCGTGACCATGATCGTGACCGAGCCGTTGATGCCGGAGATGTCCGAATAGCCGCGCGCCTGCGCCACTTCGACGCGACCGTTGATGCCGGAGAGGCGGACGGGGCCGTCCACTTCGCCCACCGTCGTGCGCCCGTTGATGCCGCTCGCGTTCAGTTCGATCTGACGCGGCAGACGCAACGTCACGCGCTGGCGCACATCCCCGCCGCGCCGGTCTTCCCAATGGCCGTTCTTGTCGCTCTCGCCATGAATGTAGAGCCCCGCCGCCGTCTGCTCGACGATGACGCGCCGGCGCTCAAGGTCTGCGCGCGTGCGCGCCGAACGGACGACGTGGACTTCGGCCGTTGCTGAGTTCGTCGTCTCGACGCTCACCGAACCGTTGATGCCCGACACTTTCACGAGCGCGCCGGCGGCAAGTTGATAGTTCTGATCAAAGGCATCATGCTCGGGCCATTCATTATCATCATCGCGCTTGCTGCGTTCCTGCGCGCCGGCCGTGAAGCTATTGGGTCTGACGCCGTCGCCGCCCGCACGTGATTGCGTGCGGTCGGCCGCAAGCGGCGCGGCGAGCAGCGCGACGAGCGCGCATAGTCCGAGGTAAATCGTTCTGAATTTCATCATCGTCTCCTCAAGCTTGCGCTTGCGTCCTGCCCCGCCCTCGGCGGCAAGCGCGTTCTTCCCCTCGTGCTCGCGCCCAAAGTTTTCACGGGGCAGGACGCAAACCCGGCAAAAGATTTTCGCCTTAGACGCCCATGCGATGGAGGCGGATGTTGCCGCTGATGCTGTAGAATTCCAGCGCCGCGCCGCCCGTGCCCACGCGGCCCGTAAACTCGCTCGCGCTCAGCTTGTTCACCGTGATGCGCGCCCCATCGGCGGTCACCGAGCCGCTAATACTCTCGACGCGCACGTCCGCATTCACGTCGTCGCCCAAACCAACGTCCACGCTGCCGCTGATGCTCTGCGCTTTCAACCCGCGTGCGCCGAGGCGCGAGACGTTGATCGCGACGTGCCCGCTGATCGACGTGAACGAGGCGGCATCCAGCGCGGAAGCGATCTCCACATGCCCGCTAATGCTGTGGCAACTCACAGCCCCGCGCACGTTGCCGACCGTCACGTGGCCGCTGATGCTATTGAACGAGGCCGCGCCGTCTATGTCGCCTGCGTTAACGTGCCCACTGATTGAGTTGACGTTGAGCCGCACGCGCCGCGGCAAGCGCAGCGTCACGGACTGATTGACGTGCGCGTTGCGACATTGCCGCCGGTCGTCCTGCCCATCGATGCGCAAGCCCGCGCCGGTCTGTTCCATGCGGACGGGCCGGCATTCTAAATCTGCGCGCGTGCGCGCCGTGCGGACGACGTGTACTTCGGCCGTGTCCGTGTCGGCGGTCTCGATCTTGACCGACCCGCTCAGCGAGTTCACCGCGACCTCCGCGCCGGGCGCGAGTTGGAAGCGCCCATCCTTCTCATCGCGCTCGCGCGTGTCGTCGTCATCTGCGCTGACACCATGCGATGCGGCGAGAACGCGCGTGTGTGTGGTGAACGCAGCAGCGCAAAACATTGCGCCGATCAGTGCGAGCGTGCCGAGGGTGATGGTCAATTTCGTTTTCATTTGCAAGCTTCCTATCCTTATGTCGGCGCAAAACTCTCTTCCCTTGCCCGCGCGCTCGTGCAGCACGGGCGCGCGGCGTCGCTGCTGACCGGTTTGTGCGCTTGGGTGGTTAGTTGTTATCTGCGTTGAAGCCGTCGGAGCCGGCGCTGATCGCGGTCGTGACGACGAAGGGCGAGACCTCCGTCTCGCGCGGCGCGTTCGCGCAGGCCGCGGCCGGTGCGGCGCGGCGCGGCGCTTTGCCCACCTTGCTCATCGAACTCTGCTTGGCGTGCGCGGCGGCCGGCGCAGGCAACTCTGCATTACGCGAGAAGATCACAGGGGTCGGCAGCACATTCAAATCGGCAAAGCGATCGATGAAAGGCACCCCCGCGTCATCGAGCCGCGCGACACGGACGGGCATGATGCGCCGCGTCTTCACCGTTTCGGTCGTCTTGAGCCGCAGCGACTTCGACTTCACTTCCGCCTCTTCACGCGCCTCATCGGTTAACGCCTGCCCGCGCAGTTTCGCGCCCAGCACACGTTCGGCGATACCAATCGCGCGCTCGATCTCGCGCGCCAGTTGCTCGTTCGTCATGCGGCCGTGTTCAGCCGTGTTCACTTCGCGCGTGCGTTGGGCCAATTGCGTGCGGGTCTGCGGCACAGTTGTTGTGCGCGTGCGGGTCAGATTCTCGGTTTGTTCCACGGCGCGACGTTGCGTGGGACAAGCATCGGCTCGCGCGTGCGTCGCGGCGGCGCGCGCTATGTCGGCCGTCAGCCCGTAGCTCGTAGCGGCGCGCTCTTCTGCGCGCTGTGCGACTTGATGATAGTCGTAACGATCCGGCAGCGCGGCGCGCTCGCCTGTGCCTTCGGCATAGACAAGAAAACTGCCGCCGAGGCTGTTGCTCGCCCAGTGGCGCAACGCCGTGTTGAGGTCATGAAACTGCTTGACCGCTTCCGGTGTGCCTGCCAGCGTCGTGGCGATGATTAAAAGTGTGACACCGAGTTTGCGTTTCATCTCACATCCCTCCAGACCAAACTGCATGTGCTCGTTAAGCGATGGCGGTAGCAACGATGTTCGTCCCACTTGCGGGAAGAACCATTCTCGAATCCGCATTGCCGCGGCGAGGTT
>JBBRYU010000087.1:0-14907 GCA_038237345.1 Pyrinomonadales bacterium | reverse complement strand
GTTGACGAAGAGTTGATCGAACACTTTCGGGTGCCGCGCCATCGCCTGTGAGAGCGTCGCGCCCTCTTCCACGTCCTGCCGCACCTGCCCCAGCACCTGTTGAAAATACTTGTGCGCTTGCTGGCTGGCGAGAATGTCGAGACACTGCACGAGCGGCAGCCCCGCGTCGATCATGACGGAGAACTGGCGCGTGAAGATGGACAGGTCTTTCGCCTTGACCTTCTTCTGCTTCGCCAGTTTGGGCACGGAGATCTCGCGTCCCTTCTCCTTGACGGAGGTGAGCATCACCTGTTCGCGGCGCAGCAGTTGCCGCAGCGTCTCGCGGTCGTCGGCGAGTCGCTCGCCGACGAGTACCTCGCCTAACCGATTCCGACCTTTGAATACGTATGTGGGCATGGAATCACTCCTGAAAGTAGTTTTCAGTTTTGAGTTTTCAATTTACTGATGACTGAAAACTGAAAACTTATCTTGTTCCAGGCCGCGCGCCGATGGGGCGGGCCTGTGCGTAGGGCGAAGGATGTGTGCCGGGGCGGGGCGCGCCGGCCGCGCCGTTGCCGCCGCCGTTGCCGGCGTTGATGCCAGAGCCGTGCTCGATCAGATCGCGCAGTTCATCCGCGTTGCTGGAACGCTGCATGGCGATGTCGAGCGTGATCATGCGCTTGTGGTAGAGCGTAGCCAGCGCTTGATTGAAGGTCTGCATGCCGTACTTGTCCTGCCCCGTCTGCATCATCGAGTAGATTTGATGAATCTTGTCCTCGCGGATCAGATTGCGTATGGCAGCATTGGGCACGAGGATTTCGAGCGCGGCGACGCGCCCGCGCGCGTCCGCGCGCGGCAAGAGCGATTGACACATGATGCCTTCCAACACGAGCGAAAGCTGCGCGCGAATCTGCGCTTGCTGCGTCGAAGGGAAGACATCGATGATGCGGTTGATGGTCGAAGCGGCCGAGTTGGTGTGCAGCGTGGCGAAGGTCAAGTGCCCGGTCTCAGCGATGCGCAGCGCGGACTCGATGGTTTCAAGGTCGCGCATTTCGCCGATGAGCACCACGTCCGGGTCTTGGCGCAGCGCGGTGCGCAACGCTTCGGCGAAGCCGCGCGTGTCCGAGCCGACCTCGCGCTGATTGACCAGACAGCTCTTGTGGTTGTGCAAAAACTCAATCGGGTCTTCGATGGTGACGATGTGCTCGTGCCGCTCGCGGTTGATCTTATCGAGCATGGCGGCGAGCGTGGTTGATTTACCCGAACCGGTCGGCCCCGTCACGAGGATCAGTCCGCGCGGTTTGTCGCACAGCTTCGTGACGACGGCCGGCAGACCAAGCGCTTCGAATGACCTGATCTCGTAAGGGATCGCGCGGAAGACCGCGCCGACCGCACCGCGCTGGTTAAAAAGATTGGCGCGAAAGCGCGAGAGACCGCGTACGCCGAACGAGAAGTCGAGTTCCAACGCTTCCTCGAAGCGATGCTTCTGCGCGTCGGTTAAGACGCTATAAGCAAGCTGCTTCGTATCGGCGGAGGTCATCATCTTGAACCCTTCGAGCGGGCGCAGCGCACCGTCCACGCGCACCTGCGGCGGCGAGTTGGTGGTCAAGTGTAAGTCCGACCCGCTCATCTCGATCAGCTTCTTCAGCAGATCGGAGAGCGAGAGTTGTTGTTCGATGGATGCTTCGTTGGCTGCCATGTTCGGAGTGTGTGTGTACTTGAGGTTTGAACCGCCGCAGCGAGCCTGCCGCCGCAAGGTAGCGGCGACAGGCTCGCTGCGCGTGACTAGCGGGTCAGCGTTGCCGTGCTAGCGTTAACAAATGCGGCGCGTGCGCGCGTATTGAGCGCGGTGACAAACTGTTCGGCATCGGCGGCCAGCGCGGGCGCGTCGTTAACTCGCGCGCTCGTCGTCAAGCCATAAATCTGGCCGTTGAATTCGGTGAAGTAGAAGACCCAGGAGGTGTGCGCGCCATCGGCCTGCGCGCTCTCGGCGACGACGATGAACGTGCGTTGCCCGCCCAACTCGCGCTCCATGTCGTTGACGACCCAGCCGCCTTCGGTGAGCATCTTGCTGATGACCTTGCGGCGCAACTCGGTGAAGGACACGCCGCTAAGGGTCTTGCCCTTAGCGAGCTTGTTCGCGTCCGGCGCGGCGTTCGCCGCGGCGACGCGCGTCCAAGTGACCAGCCCGGTGTTGCGCACGTCCATCCCGCGCACGCTGAAACGCAACTCGCCGGCCGCGTTCGCTGACAGGTTGTGCCACGCGCGCGGCCACTGCGGCGCGGTCACCTTACGCGGCGGTTCAGGCGCTGCGATGTCTGGCAGCATTGGTGCGGCAGCCTTCATGGCCAACGCCGGCATGAGCGGCGTGGGTTGGGCGGAGAAGTCGGGCAGCGCGAGCGGCGCGAGCGCAGGCGTCAAGAGCGCGTGTGCCGCCGCCGCCGTTGCGACCGGACTGACTTTTGCGCCGGGCAGATGTCCCTGCGCGTTGAGCGTGCGCAAGCGTGCACGTTGCGCCGCCGCAGCGCGGCGACGGCGCAAAGCGGCGCGGTGTCTGCGCCACCATGCGCGCGAGTGACGCCGGTAGCGGCGTTTCTGTGCGGCAGCCGATGCTTGCGTCCCGCCCGCGAACGAGTCGGCAAGCGGCAGCGTCGCGGCCAGCGAGCACAGGATGAGCAATGAGATAACTAGAGCGCGCAGCATAGCGTTTACCCTCAGGCGACCGTCTCCCGCACAACTTCTTCGATGGTCGTAATCCCGTTTCTGATCTTCATCAAACCCGAATGACGCAACGTCAGCATGCCATTCTCAATCGCGCGCTTGCGCAGTTCGAGGGCCGATGCACCGATCAGGATCAGTTCACGTATGTCGTCCGTGATCTCCATCACTTCATAGAGACCGACGCGACCTTTGTAACCGGTGTTGTTGCACTTCGCGCAGCCGCGTCCTTTGTAAATCTTGAGCGTCTTCGACTCTTCGGCCGTAAAGCCGACTTCGACGAGGGCTTCGGGCGGCGTATGCACCGCGTCTTTGCACTCCGAGCAGACGCGGCGGATCAGGCGTTGCGCCTGGATGAGATTGACCGAGGTGGCGACGAGGAACGGCTCGATGCCCATGTTCATCAGCCGCGAGATGGTGGAGGGCGCGTCGTTCGTGTGGAGGGTGGAGAGGACGAGGTGACCGGTTAAGGCGGCCTTAATGGCGATCTCGGCGGTCTCGAAATCGCGGATTTCGCCGACGAGAATAATGTTTGGGTCCTGGCGCAAGAACGAACGGAGTGCGGCGGCGAAGTTCAAGCCGATCTGCTCCTTCATCTGTACCTGATTGATGCCAGCCAGATTGAACTCGACCGGGTCTTCCGCCGTCATGATGTTGGTCTCGGACGTGTTCAGCTCTTGCAACGCCGAGTAGAGCGTGTTCGTTTTACCCGATCCGGTCGGCCCCGTCACCAGCACCATGCCGTAAGGCCGGCTGATGTTGCGCTTGAACTTGGTTAACGATTCCTGCTCGAAGCCGAGCTTCGTCATGTCGAGCATCAGCTTCTCTTTGTCGAGAATACGCAGCACGACCTTCTCGCCGAAGAGCGTGGGCAAGGTCGAAACGCGGAAGTCCAGTTCGCGCGAACGACCCTCGTGCCGAAGCTTGATCTTAATGCGTCCGTCTTGCGGCAGACGCTTCTCGGAGATGTCGAGCTTCGACATAATCTTGATGCGCGAGATGAGCGCATCGCGCAGGCGCAGCGGCGGATGCATCACATCGTACAGCACGCCGTCTATGCGGAAGCGTATGCGCAACTCTTTCTCGTAAGGCTCAACGTGTATGTCGGACGCGCCGCGTTGCAGCGCATCAACCATCAGCACGTTGACGAGGCGCACGACGGGCGCGTCCTCGCTCATATGCGTCAGGGTCGAAACGTCGATCTCATCGTCTTCGTCAATGACCTCAACATCCTTGGCCGCTTCCTCGTCGAAGTCGAGGTGGTTGAGCGAGACTGTATCGGCGGCGATGTGGAAGCCGTTGCCGTTACCACTAGATTGGCTACTGCCTTTGAGGCTGTTGCCGTTCACGCCCGGCAGCGAGGTCGGCACCGCGCTGACCAACTCGATCTCGCGCGAGCCGCCGTAGTAACGTTCAATCGCCTCTTGCACGCCTGCCTCGGAGACGACTACAGGCTCGATGTTCAGCCCCGTCATGAACTTGATGTCGTCCATGGCGAAGACATTGGTCGGGTCAACCATCGCGAGCGTCAGCGTCGCCCCGACGCGCGCGAGCGGCAGCACCGAGTACTTATCGGCCACTTCGCGTGGGATCAGTCGGATGACCGCCTGATCCACATCAAACATCTCCAGATTGACGCTAGGGACGCCGTATTGACGCGACAAAACGGCCGTCACCATGTCGTCGGAGACCAGCCCCAATTTAACAAGGTTATAGCCGAGCCGGCCGCCATGCGTGCGCTGATAGTCCAGTGCCTCGCGCAACTGTTCCGGCGTTAGAAGGTTTTCGCGGACGAGAATTTCGCCAAGTTTTGCGGACATGCTCAAAACTTTCCGGGTTCAAACGTTGCAAGGAAGAAGCTTGCGAGGCGGGGCGGGGAATTACCGGTCACGACCGATTGTGGCCGTAACAGCCAACGACTCTGAACACACTCAGGGTTTTATCTCAGGCAACGATGCTAAACATCGTTGGCAATTGCATATTAAAGACTAATTTGAGGTGTGTCAAGCTGAATCTAAGGCGGGGCGAAACGGGCGAAAGGGCGCGCAAAAGCCGTGCCGGCTTGTGCGCCGGCACGGCTTGAAGTAACTGCGCGGACAGACGCTTACGGTTTCTTACGCCCGGTGGCCTTGGGCTTGTTCGTGTCGGTGGACTTGGTGGCGGCGGTCTTCAGCGTATCGTCCAGGTATTTGATGGAATCTACCGCGTCCTGCTTGCGCGGGTGCGTGTCGGGTGCTTTGTTGACAAATTGTTGTAGCGCGTCGCGCGCTTCCCCATATTTGCTCGGGTCTTTCGCGGCCAACGCGAAACCCAGCCCGTACATCGCGTCCAGATTGTTCGGGTTAGCCGCGAGGGCCTGGTTGTAAGCGTTGACGGCCTCATCCAACTTGCCGCTGTAGAAGAGCGCGTCGCCTAAACTCGCCTGTGCCTTGGTCTTTTTGACTTCATCAGGCTCGGCGGCGATATACTCTTGAATAGCCTTGACCGCATCTTCATAATTGACCGGCGTGAGGGTCTGGAGCGCAATGCGATAGGACTCGGCGCGCTCGGCCAAGAAAGAGGTCTCTTGACTAGCTGCCGGTGCGCCCGCGCTCGCGCCCGCATGCTTGGTCGCCTGCTGCCGGTAGTTCGCCACGGCCTTTTCCGAACTCTCGGCGGCAGCTTTGAATTCGCCGCGCGCAGCCTCTTTCCCCGCCTGATCTTTCGCTTTCGCGGCCGTGTTGAACTTGTCTACCCCGCGCAGGCGCAAAGCAACGGCCCGGTTGAGATAAAAGACGCCCTGCTCCGGATCAGCCTGGATACCCAGATCGTACTGCGCAATAGCTTCGTCATACTTCTTCGCGTTCAGCGCATCGTTGCCTGCCTTCAGAATCTCCGGCAGCTTAGTGTTGAGTTCCGTGATCTTAGCGTTCTCCGCTTTAACCCGTTCAATCTCTTTCGCCCGCTCCTCAGCCGCCTTCTTAACTTCGGCGGTGTTGACGTTACCGCTCGCAACGGCCGTGCGTGCGCCCTTGATCTGCGCAAGTGTCAAGACAGCGCCATCGCCCGGTTCGAGCGTGAAGTTATTTTCTGTCTGCTGACTAATTTTAATCTCGGGGATGTAGTCGGGGCGTGCGCCCGGCGCGCTGACCGCAATCGTGAAAATACCGACGAGCGGAATCCCGACGTTCACGTACTCGCCCTTCTTATCCGTCTTGGCATCGAAAGCCTGATTAATGTCTATGCGGTAAAACTTAACGACAGCTCCCTGCACGGGCACCGTCGTGCCGTCGGCCTGCTTGAGCATCACCTTGCCTTTAGCCGTGATGACCTGTGCCGAAGCGACAGCGGATAGGGCCACGACGAGCGCGGCGGCGAATAGGTTGAGCAATATTTTGCTGCGCATTTTAACGGTCTCCTCCAGGCGAATAGTCCGTGTGACGGTCTCTGAATATCGGCAATGTCGGGTTAGCGAAAGCCGGCATTTAAGATGCGAGACGGGCCGACGCGGTTGGTCATTAAATATCAGTCTTTGCGGGAGAAAGCAACGCCCGCGCCGCCGCCCGCAGCCGTTCGCCTCACGCGTAAGGGATAGGATCGGCGATGCCCGCCGCCGCGAACGCGCGCAACCGCAGCACGCACGAGTCGCAGCGGCCGCAAGCGCGCTCTTCCGCCTGATAGCAAGACCACGTGAGCGCGAGCGGCGCGTTGAGTTCCAGCCCACGCCGGATAATCTCGGCCTTGCGCAAATTGATCACCGGCGTCCTGATCTCGACGACCGTCTCAGGGCGCGTGCCCACATCAATCGCATACTGGAAAGCGCCGTAGAACTCGGGCCGGCAGTCAGGGTAGCCGGACGAATCCTCCGCGACCGCGCCGATGTAGATGCGTTGCGCACGGAGGACTTCGGCCCAACTCGTCGCAATCGCGAGCAGGTGCGCGTTGCGAAAGGGGACGTAACTCGTTGGGATTTCGCGGGCGGCAAGGTTCGCTGCTGCCACCGGCATGTTCGGGTCGGTCAAAGACGAACCGCCGATGCGCGCCAAATATGCAATCGAAGCGACGAAGCGCTTCGTCACGCCGTAGTGGTCGGCGAGGGCCGTGAATGCTTGTCGCTCGCGCGCCTCCGTGCGCTGCCCGTAGGAGACGTGCAGGAACGCAAGCTCGTCGTTTTCCGCACGCGCAATCGCCGCCGTCACGCACGAATCCATCCCGCCGGAGACAAGGCAGACAGCGAGCGTCGGGCGCTCGTCAAACTGCTCTGGCGCAAACTCCGGCTCATCCTCCAGCGCGGCAAATGCTTTTTCGTCGTGCCCGCCCATTACACTCCGCGCGCCGCCGCGCCCCAGATGAATTTGTGTAGTTGCAACTGCATGCGCACGTTCAACCCGCTCGCGGAAATCCATTCGGCGAGCGCCGGTAAATCAGTCTGTCCCCAGATCGGTGAAATCAAAATCGCGTGCGCGCATCGTTCGAGATCATAGCGTGCGATGATAGCGCGGGCGTAATCCCAATCGCCACGATCCGCGACGACGAATTTGACTTCGTCTCTGTCCGCGCGCAGCCGGGCAAGGTTCGGCCAATGATTGCGCTCGGCTTCGCCCGACGCGGGGCATTTCACGTCGAGAATGATCTTCGCGCGCTCGTCCACCGCTTCAGTTGAGACGTATCCGCCGGTCTCGATCAGCACTTCATAACCTTCATCGCACAGGCGCTTGATGAGCGCGAACGCTGCACGTTGCGCCAAAGGCTCGCCGCCCGTCACTTCGACGAGTTGACAGTTCATCGCGCGCACCTGCGTCAACACCTCCTCAAGCTCCATGTGCTCGCCGCCCGTGAACGTGTACTCGCTGTCGCACCAGACGCAACGCATCGGGCAACCCGTCAAGCGCACGAACGCGCACGGGCGGCCCGCGTGCGTTGACTCGCCTTGAATCGAACGAAAGATTTCGGTGACGCGCAGCATAAGGCAGCGTGAATCTAGCCCACCCGGATGCGGCTGTCAAAAGCGGAGTTTGGCGGCGCGACCGGCGCGCTTCGTGATAGCATACGCGGCGGCTTGCGACTGCATCCAACCTGCCGACGATGAGTGCGAGGGCGACCGAGATCGAGCAACTTGTCCGCGTGGGCGCGGCGCGCATCGTCGCGCGTGCCGCCGCCGCGCGCACGCACGACACGGCGACGCTCGTGCGGCGCGTGTGCGCCGTCGTCGAGAAATATGTGTTACGCGCGCAACCGGACGCATCGGCATGCACGGTCAACGAATTCCTTGACGCCTTGCGCGCGGACGACCTCTGTCTGGTCGTAGCGTGCGAGCGCGGCGACGAAGCGGCGTGGCACGATCTGATCGAGCAATATCGCGCGACCGTGCTGTCAGCCGCGCGCTCGCATAGCGCGAGCGAGGATGCGGCGGAAGACTTGGCGCAGTCGGTCTGGGCTGAGCTTTATGGTCTGCGCGTGCGCGCGGACGGCACAACGGCCGGCAAGCTTGCATACTATTCGGGCTGCGGCAGCTTGGGCGGCTGGTTGCGCGCGGTCGTCGGACAGTTGGCGATTGATCGGCATCGCAAATCCGCGCGGTTAGTGCAGACGGAAGAGGCGGCGGATTTTGACCGGCTCGCGCGCGAGGATGAGCCGGGCGCGGACGGCTACCGCAGCGCAGCGCTGCCCGATCCCGAAAGCGCGCTCGCGCTGGCCGAGACCGTAGACGTGTTGCAGCGTGCGTTGGCGCGCACGCTCGCGGAGCTTGCGGCCGAAGATCGCCTATTGCTCAAGCTTTATTATCTGGACGATCTGCGTCTACGCGAAGCGGGCGCGATCTTGGGCGTGCATGAAGCGACGGCGAGCCGGCGGCTCACGCGCCTGCACCGCGAGGTACGCGAGCGCGTCGAGAAGCTGTTGACGGCCGAGCATGGTTGGACGAAGCAGGAAGCAGCGCATGCGCTCGCCGATGGCGCGACGCATCTCGATACAGACCTGCGCCCGTTGCTCGTCGCCGAAACAGGCGTCGGCGAGGGGCGCGAAGAGTTGCGCGAGTAAGCATCTGTTTACGTCGTTAATGTGCTGCGTGCGGCGCATTGCTCGTTGCTACCAACGCAAGATCGAGCTGCAATCTGCGTTCTCAATTTAGCCGCGCGAAGTGTGGCGGTGAGAAGCAGTCAGGGTCATTTAATGAAGTCGGAATTTGATCAGGAGATGGATGCGTTGCTGCGCGGACACGCGCGGCGCGAGGTGTCTGCCCGTGTGCGCACGGCGCAGAGCGGCATGCCCGCTAGCGCGCAGGCGGACGCACATCTCGACGCGGATGAGTTGAGCGCGTATGCAGAGCAGGCGTTACCCGCTGCGACGCGCGCACACTACACAGTGCATCTCGCCGCTTGCGCTACATGTCGCGCGCAGATCGTCATGCTCGCACGCGCGGCGGGCATCGCGGAGCAACTTGCGGGGCGCGCTACGGTCGCGGTCGTAGCCGCGCACGCGCCGACGTGGCGCGAACGGCTCGCCGCGTTCTTCGCGCCCGGCGTGTGGCGTTATGCAGTGCCGCTGATTGCGTTATTGGTCGTGAGCGGCGTCGTGCTGTGGAGCATGACCGGCACACGCAGTCGCCGTGCCAATGAGTCTGCCGCACCGCAACAAGTTGCTTCCGCGTCGCGTGTCAGCGAAGCGCCGGAGTATTCGCATCCGCAGACGGACGAGAAGCCGGCGGCACAGCCGGCGACGGGCGGCACGATGAACGACAACGCCAGCGTTGCCACCGCCACAACTAACGCGAACGCCAACTCACCTATAGATCATATAGAGCGTAATGCGGCGGCTAAACCCGCCGCGTCTGCGGCCGGTGAGTTGCTGGCGCGCAACGAGGCGATGAAAAAGCAGGCAGAGGCGCTCCCCGGCAGTCCGCTGCCACCGCCGGTGCAGTCCAAGTCAAATGCCGATGCGCCGGTGAGTTTAAATCAGAGCGCGCCGGTGAATCAGGCGACCAGCGTGAACCAGAACACGAGCGCGGGCTTGAACAGTCAGAGCAATACACAGCGATCCGCGCAAAATATCTATGCGCCGCCGCCGGCAACGACCACAGCCGCGCAGTCTGAGGCGGAGACAAGCCGCGCGCCGACCCCGGCGGCGGAGAAAGCGGGCGCAGGCGGACGCGCACGCGACGACAGACGCGACGCGCAGCTTGCGGCCAGAGAGCGGAGCGCGAAACGCGAAGCCGACGAGCCGCGCGCGGCGCGTGACGAGATGGGCAGCACGCGCGGCCCGCACAAGTCCGCGCCTGCGCCGAAACCGCAGCGCGGGGCTGATGATAAAGACACAGCCGACTCTAATGAAATCGTGCGCACCGAGCGCCGCCGGCAGCCGGACACGGCGACCCGCGCGGCCGATGCGGGCGAGACGCGCAGCGTCGCCGGGCGACAATTTCGCCGGCAGAAGAGCGCGTGGGTGGACACGGCCTATCGCGCCGGCCAAGCGACCGTTAACATCCAACGCGACTCGGAGCAATGGCGTGCCCTCATCGCCGACGAGCCGGAGTTGCGCCGCATCGCCAACACGCTCGGCGGCGAAGTCGTCGTTGTCTGGCGCGGCCGCGCGTACCGTATAAAACAGTGACGAGTGACGAGTGACAAGTGATAAGATAAAGCCTGTTTTAGCTTGTCACTTGGCACTGTCCTTATGATCTTCCGCAGCCCATACCCCGAAGTCACAATCCCTGAGATGCCGCTCGTGCCGTTCGTGTTAGAGCAGGCGCGTGCGTTGGGTGCGAAGCCCGCGCTGATCGACGGCGTGAGCGGGCGCACGATCAGTTACGCGGAGTTGGATGAACAGGTGCGGCGCGTGGCGACGGGACTGGCGGCGCGGGGCTTAAGCAAAGGCGACGTGTTCGCGATCTTCAGCCCGAACGTGCCGGAGTATGTGCTGGCGTTTCTCGGCGCGGTGCGCGCGGGCGGCGTCGTGACGACGATCAATCCGCTCGCGACTACCGAAGAGATCGCGCATCAACTCGCAGACGCGGGCGCAAAGTTTTTATTGACCGTGCCGGCCTGTCTCGCCAAAGCGTTGGCGGCGGCGAGCGCGGCGGGTGTGCGCGAGACGTTCGTCATCGGCGCGGCGCAGACGGGCGCGGCCTCGTTTGACGTGCTGCTCGACAATGACGGGCGCATGCCCGACGTTGAGATCGAGCCGCGCGCCGACCTCGCGGCGTTGCCGTATTCGAGCGGCACGACGGGCTTGCACAAGGGCGTGATGCTCACGCATCACAACCTCGTGGCGAACCTCTGCCAGATCGCGGGCACGGATCATCTGCGCGGCGACGACACGCTCATCTGCGTGCTGCCGCTCTTTCACATCTACGGCATGCAGGTGATCATGAACACGGGTCTGCGCGCGGGCGCGACCATCGTGCTGCTGCCGCGCTTCGAGTTGGCCGATGTGCTGCGCGCGATTGCCACGTATCGCGTCACGCTCGCGCACTTCGTCCCGCCGATCATACTCGCGGTTGCGCGCCAGCCAGAGCTGGATGATTACGATTTGTCGTCGCTCAAAACGATCTTCTCGGGTGCCGCGCCGTTGAGCGCGGAACTCGCGCGTGCGTGCGCCGCGCGGCTGAATTGTTTCATTAAACAGGGCTACGGCATGACCGAGACCGCGCCTTCGACGCACATGTCGCCGCACGATCCGGCGAGCGTGCGTTACGACTCGGTTGGCTGGTGTGTGCCGAATGCGGAATGCAAGATTGTGGACGGCGAGACGGGCGCGGAGTTGGGCGTGGGCGAGCGCGGCGAAATCTGCGTGCGCGGGCCGCAGTTGATGCGCGGCTATCTGAACAACCCGGAGGCAACCGCGCGCACGATTGACGCGGACGGTTGGTTGCACACGGGCGACATCGGTTATGCCGATGAGGGCGGCTATTTCTATATCGTGGATCGCGTCAAGGAGTTGATCAAGTACAAAGGTTTTCAGGTCGCGCCGGCCGAGCTTGAAGCGGTGTTGCTCACACATCCGGCCGTGGCGGACGTGGCCGTCGTGCCGAGTCGTGATGAAGAAGCGGGGGAAGTGCCGAAGGCGTTCGTCGTGCTTAAAGCGGAGTGTGCCGCGACGCAGCCGGACGAGTTGCTGGCATACGTCGCCGCGCGCGTCGCGCCTTACAAAAAGATTCGCCGGCTTGAATTTATCGCGCAGATTCCGAAGTCACCTTCAGGCAAAATCATGCGCCGCTTGCTCGTCGCGCGCGAGCAGCCGCCTGCCAAGTCTGCTTGAGTCACCGCCCCGTTGCGCGTTGCTGGCGCGAGTATGCGCAAACATTGCCTCTGTCGGCCACTTCAAGCTACATTAGCGCGCGTCACCAACATTTCAACCGGCAAGGAAAAGCACATGAATAGAAGCGTCTCGCTGCGGCGCGTCCTTTTCGCCTGCGCTCTGCTGTTCGTTTGGCTCTGCCCCGCGCCCGGCTTGCGTGCGCAAGGTCGCGCCGCACAACGACGCAAAGGTATGCGCGCCGCGAACGCTGCCCCACGCGACCCGGAGATCGCGCGCATGCTCGCGGAGATTGACGCGCGTAACATTGAGCGCACGATCCGCGCGCTCGTTTCGTTCGGCACGCGCAACACGCTCTCCGTGCAGGACAATCCGACGCGCGGCATCGGTGCCGCGCGTGACTGGCTCTACAGCGAGTTTCAAAAAGTCGCGCAAACGTCGGGTGGGCACATGACGGTCGAGAAGCAGTCGTACACGCAGGAGGCACAGCCGCCGCCGCGCGGGCGCGTGCCGCAAGCGACGGTGGTGACGAACGTCGTCGCGACACTTAAAGGCACGCAGTCGGAGTCAATGGCGCGCGTGTACGTTGTGAGCGGCCATTACGATTCGATGTGTACTAGCCCGACGGATGCGCAATGTGATGCGCCGGGCGCGAACGACGATGCATCGGGCGTGGCGGCGGGGTTGGAGATGGCGCGCGTGCTGGCGAAACGTTCGTTCGACGCGACGATCGTCTTCATGGCGGTGGCAGGCGAGGAGCAGAGTCTCTTAGGCTCGACGCACTTCGCTGAAGTGGCGCAGCAGCAGAGCATGGACATCGAGGCGATGTTCACGAACGACATCATCGGTAATTCGCACGGGCAAAACGGTATCCATGAGCCGCACACCGTGCGCGTCTTCTCGGAAGGCGTGCCATCGAACGAGACGACGCCGGAGGCGACGACGCGCCGCAGCGTCGGCGGCGAGAACGACTCGCCCGCGCGCCAACTCGCGCGCTTCATCAAAGAGGTGGACGAGCTATATCTACCGAGCTTTCGTGTACTGCAAGTCTACCGGCGCGACCGCTACGGGCGGGGCGGCGATCACATCCCGTTTTTGGAGCGTGGCTACGCGGCGGTGCGTTTCTGCGAGATGAACGAGAACTTCAATCAGCAACATCAGAACGTCCGCACGGAGAACGGCATCCAGTACGGCGACTTGCCGGAGTTCGTAGATTTCGCCTACGCCGCCAACGTCGCGCGCGTGAATGCGGCCGCGCTCGCCACACTGGCCCGCGCGCCCGCGCGCCCGAAGAATGTCGGCCTCAACACGCGGGGTTTGAGCATTGATACGAATCTGCAATGGGATGCAAACAAAGAACCAGACCTCGCGGGCTATGAGATCGTCTGGCGCGACACGACCTCGCCGGTGTGGACGAACACGCGCGCGGTCGGGCGCGTGACGACGTTCACGATGGCGGGCATGTCGAAGGACAACCACTTCTTCGGCGTGCGCGCCGTTGACCGCGCAGGGCATCGCAGCCCGGTCAGTTATCCAAAGCCTGTACGCTGAATTTCGGCGCAAATGCGGGCAAATATGTGCGCGGCGCGGATGACCCCGGCTGGTCTCCGCGCCGCGAAGTTTTTCAACCTTTCGCATGCGCAGCGCGTCTTAATTCCCGGTACAAGTAAATGCCGTGCGCCTTTCTTCGGCGCGGCGCGATTGACGGCAATTTCCAAGTTAAGAATTTCGAAATAGTGTCACCATGAAAAATTCCAAACAGAGACGGATTCATTCATACACGCAACGCGCGCTCGCCTTGGCCATGTCCTTACTAATTGTGGCCGGCGCGCTGCCCCTCAGTGACGCACGCGCGGAGACCAAGCCTGCGGGGCGTAAACTGAGCGAGGAGCAGCGCATCGTCCACCTGTTCAATCGGCTTGGCTTCGGCGCGCGGCCCGGCGATGTGGAGCGCGTGCGCCAGATGGGTCTCGACCGCTGGCTCGATCTGCAACTCCATCCGGAGCAGATAGACGACGCGGCGGCGCAAGCGAAGCTGCGCGATCTGACGACGCTGACGATGCCGAACTCCGAGTTGTACGCCAAATTCCCGCAGCCCGGTCAATTGCTCAAGCAGTTGCAACGGCAAGGCAAGCTGCCGGCGGATTTACAAGCGCTAGCTGATCAGCGGAAGAACGGCGCGCCCGCGAATGCGACACAGGCCGGCGACGCGCAGAGCATGAGCGGGGATGCGATGCCGAACGCGATGCCGAATGCGGCTGCGCCGAACGCGGCAGGCAGTCCTAATGCGGCTGCGGCGCAGAACGCCGACAAGAAAGAGTATCGCGCGGCGCTCCGCGCTTACATGTTGGAGCATGGGATGCAGCCGCCGCAGCGCATCACGGCCGAGTTGCAGGCGTCGCGTATCCTGCGCGCCGTCTATAGCGAGCGCCAGTTGCAGGAGACGATGGTTGATTTCTGGACGAACCACTTCAATATCTTCGCTGGCAAGGGCGCGGATCGCTGGCTGTTAATCTCTTACGACCGCGATACGATCCGCCCGCACACGCTGGGCAAGTTCCAGGACTTGCTCGTCGCCACCGCCGAAAGCCCAGCGATGCTTTTCTATCTCGACAACTTCCAGAGCGTCAGCCCGAACGCGCAACAGGGCAACCCGCGCCGGCAACAGATGCTCCGGCAGTTGCTGAATAACAATCCACGCGCGCAGATGCGTCAACAGCAAGGCAACGGGCAGATGCCGCAAGCGCAAGGGCAACTTCCGCCGCAACAGCAACAGCGTATGAAGCGCGGCATCAACGAGAACTACGCGCGCGAGTTGATGGAGTTGCACACGCTTGGCGTGGACGGCGGTTATACGCAGAAGGACGTGCAGGAGGTGGCGCGCTGCTTCACCGGCTGGACGATTCTCGATCCGCGCGGCTACGCGGGGCGCGCCGGGCTGATGGACGAGAATCGCGCGGGCACGTTCGTTTTCAACGC